>JASHQI010000266.1 GCA_030037645.1 Xanthobacteraceae bacterium | reverse complement strand
GGCGCCTCCGACGAGCGCATCATGTATTCGTTGTCGAGGCGCTGCATCAGGAACGGAACCCAAGCGAGACCGCTTTCAATCCAGATCGACTTCAGCCCGGGGAAACGCTCCGGAATGCCGTTCACGACCCAGTTCGTCATATGGACGATATTGAACCAGGTGAAGCCGAGCGCATGGGACGCGATGAAGCGGTTGGTGATGTGCATACTCTGGTCGCCCCAGTTCGTCGCTGCATGGAACCCGAGCGGCAGGCCACGCTCTTCGAGCGCCGCATAGAGCTTCATGTAGGCGTTGTCGTAGAGCGGCTTGTAGCGGACTGTCGTGACCAGGAATCCGACCACGCCTTTGCGACCGCTGAATTCCTCGACCATCTTCAGCGCCGCGCCGGGATCATTCATCGGCAGATAGAGCATCGAAACGATGCGCGGCTCCTGCGCCAGAATTCTCTCGGTCAGCCACCGGTTATAGGCGCGGGCATATTGGACCTCGACCTCGACGATCGGATTGAGGCCAAGGCCGAGCATCGGCGTCGGAAACAGACAAGCAACGTCGACGCCGAGCGAATCCATCCATTTCAATGTATTGCCGATATCGCGATGCGGTTCTCCCGGAGCCTGCTCGCCGCCGTTGCGATATTGATAGCGGGTGACACGTCCGGCCATTTCCTGAAACTGACCGGTCGAGCGCAGCATCATCGTGGCGCCCTTGGTGTAGACGAACTGATCGCGCAGCACCGGATCCTCGATGTATTCGAAGATCTCCTTGTAGGAGCTGGCCTCGTGGTGATGGGAATCAACGTCGACAATCATGAAGTCTTCGTAGCGACGATCCTCCGCCTGTTGCTGCGCATGCGCGAGCAGGTGGCGCGTGTCGAACTTTTCCTGTTTGGGATCGCGAACGATAGGGGTCATCACATTCATGGCTGTATTCCTTGATTTATCGTGATTGCGGTGTGTCGAGGCGATGATGCGGAGAGATGCAATTGCCGGTCATGGCCTGCCACATACTGAGTTCGAAGAGCTGCACGTTGAGCGCATGAAGAAGATCGGTCACCGCAATCATCGCATCGGTGATGGTGACGCCGCCACCATCAGCCGGCAGGGGCAAACGCATGCCGTTGTCGGCCTTCGTGGCGTACAGCCGCACGACACCGGCCATTAACGCGCGCAGGTCGGCATCGGCAATTCGGTCGGGATCGTTGACTGCCGCGGCCAGCATCTCGCAAGCGCCGGCGAGCGTATCCGGCGGGCGATCCAAAACTTCAGATGACGACATAAACGCCTCCTTCGCGCTGCACTACTTCGTGGCGCTTCAGCCGCAGGCGCGGGTCCGGCGCGCACTCTCCCGTCACCAATTTATATTCCCAGCCATGCCAGGGGCAGACGATGTGCGGTTCGTCGTCGTCGTAGGTCTGCCCCAAAAACCTTCTGTCCGAATCAAACAGGTCGACAACCTTGCTCCTGATGATCCCCTCGCAGGCGGGTCCGCCTTGATGCAGGCACTGATTGCGATAAGCGTAATAGGACCCGGCATGTCGATAGACGCCGACCTCGATCTTGTCCTGGCGGATGATGCGGGCATCACCGTCCTTCATCTCAACGTCCTTGCAGACAAAAACCTGCGCCATTCCGGGTCCACTCCCTCTCGTTCAAATGACAGCTTTTAAATGCGAGTCTAGCCTATAAATCGCGAGATTGCGAAGCGGCAAGCGGCCGGGCTCGGGGGAAAGACCCATAAATCGGGCATGGCAGGGCCGCGCCGATGATGCGGCTGCCTAGTGGAGTGGATTTAACATTCGCGACCCACCCAGCCGTTGGCGCGCGAAGCGAATGTTAAATCCCAAACTCCACCAGCATCGTGGAGTTGCTAGTGGTCCTTTGATTCCAACATTCGCTCGACGGGTGCCGAAACGGCAAGCGAATGTTGGAGTCGGACCACTAGAGCAATGTCGCCTGATCGTCCGGCGCTTTCGTTTTCTTGGACTTTGCTGTCATCTGCGGCCGGTTTGGTGTCGGCGGCGCAACCCCATCGGCAGCCGCGGCGAGCGGTGCGATGAGAGCCGCGGAATCGTTTGCTACGCTGTTCACGGCGGGAGAGATTTCGTAGGCTTCGAGCAGCGACTCGTCCGCCGGCCTGATCAGCGCGGCGGCAGTATTCGCGTCGACCTTGGCGCAGTCGAGCCACAAATCGAACGCTTCCCTCGATACGAAGACCGGCATGCGCTCGTGGATCGATGCCAGCGCGCGATTCGCCACCGTGGTGATGATGGCTGCGGTGTCGACTTCTTCGCCATTCGGCCCGATCCAGGTTTCCCATAAGCCTGCAAAGGCGAACGGCGGCGCAGAGCCGTCAACCCCGCGCTTCCTGCGCACGAAATAGGGTCGCCGCCGTGTCCCGGCTTGCCACTCATAAAAACCGTCGGTTGGAATGAGGCAGCGCCGCCGCCGCATGGCATTGCGAAATGCGGGCTTGTCGAGAGCAGACTCGCCGCGCGCGTTAATCAGAAGCGGAAATGTCTTCGGCTCTTTGACCCAGGATGGCAGCAATCCCCAGCGCATCAAGGCGAACGAGCGCTTGCCCTCGACCAGACGAACGACGGGAATAGGCTGCGTCGGCGCCACGTTATAGCGCGGCGGAAAGTTCGGCTGCTCGTTATAGCCGAACAAAGCCCGGATCGCCTCCGGCGTCGAGATGATGACATAGCGTCCGCACATGGTTATTCAGATATCCTTGGGCTAAGCACATAGTCGCCAATCGGCGAGAATCCAGGACATCGCGCGCTCGCGCTGTGATGCGGTTTCGAGTTTAACCCAATTGGATCAGGCTTTGATGAGCAATAGCGAAAACTCGCGCACTTATCCAACACGTCCGTATCTGGCAATCAGTGCGGCCATATTTCGCGAGGGTCGGGTGCTGATCGTCCGTCGCGCCCGCGCGCCCGCCCATGGCCTCTACACGCTCCCCGGCGGCGGCGTCGAGCTCGGCGAGACCCTGGAAGAGGCCGTTATCCGAGAGGTCCGTGAGGAGACCAACCTTGACGTCGAGCCGCTGGCGCTGGCCGGCTACCGCCAGGCGATCGCGCGCGACGGCGCCGGCCGCATCGAACGGCACTTTGTCATTTTGCCGTTTGCGGCACGTTGGATTGCCGGCGAGATTTCACTCAATGAGGAATTGGCTGACGCGCAGTGGCTCGAGCCTTCCGCCCTTTCCGGGCTGAAGACGACCGACGGGCTAGCGCAGATCGTGGCCGCTGCGCGCGAGCGGGTTGGCGCATCTTCATAGCTTGAAGTGCCTCAACGATGCCGCGTTCTTATGCTTGTTGGATAGCCTGCCCCATCACTATGTTCACGCCAACCCTGATGCTTCGAATATTCACCGCTCTCTTGCTTGCGCTCTGTCTCAGCGCCGCGCCTGCCCGCGCCCAATTCCAGTTTCCGTGGCAATCGCCGCCGCCACCGCAGCCCCCGGTGCAGGTCCGACCGCGCGCTCCGGCACATCCTCCCGTGCAGGCTCCGGCGCCACCGCCGGTGCAGGATGAGCCGGCTCCCTACGATCCCGAACTGCAACGGCTATCCGAAATCCTTGGTGCGCTGCATTTCTTGCGCGGTATTTGCGGCACTAACGAAGGTCAGAAGTGGCGCAATGAGGCCCAATCGTTGATCGATGCCACGGCTCCCACCGGCGAGCGCCACGATCAGATGGTTGCCAGCTTCAATCGCGGCTATCGCGACTTTCAGCAGAGCTACCGCACTTGCACGCCGGCAGCCGGCGTCGTCATCCGCCGCTATCTCGAAGAGGGCGCCAAAATCGCCCGCGATATCACCGCCCGGTATGCCAATTAGTCGGCGACCCCAAGCACCTGCGCCATTAACCCTGCCTCAAGGTGGGCCCTGCTCCGGCGAAAACTCATGCTAACGTCGCTATGGGACAGGGACGTCGCCGGCTTTGACGCTGACGCGATTACGATGAGAATGGTGGCACACCTCTTAGCGGCTCGCGAAGCCATGGCCGATCACGAGCAGAAGCGGCTTGCGCTTGGTTACCTTCAGGACGCCTGGACGGAGGCGTGTCACGACGGCATTGAGGGCGATTGCCTGGCGCAGACCGCCTTATTCCTCGCGTTGGCCGAGCTGATCAGGACCTACGGCGAAGAGGCCGCTGCACGTTATGCCGAAAACCTTGGCCCTCGCATCCGAAACGGCGAATTCTCAGTCGATCTGTCGAGGCAATAGCGGCCACTATTTGCCGCGTTTCGGATTGAGTGCAACCAAGCCGTAGTGGCGCGATAGTACGGCTTCAATATCGGCAGGAAAGAACGGTTTCTTGAGGAATGTCGCGCCGTGGGCGTGAACACGCCCGACAAACGCGACGTCCGACATGGACGTCATCACAACGACGCTCATGGGTCGCTGCTCACGTGTCAATTCTGACAGCGTCTCCAAGCCACTGAAACCCGGCATATTGTAATCGAGGAAGACAACGTCGAACTCGGCGTCGGCGACAAGCTTGAGTGCCGCTAAGCCGTCCGCCGCCTCACTGACCTCCAATGGAAAGCGCGTTGCCGTCAGGATCTTTCGTACGATGCTGCGCATCGTCGAGGAGTCGTCGACCACGAGCACGCGAAGCGGCAAGCGTACCCGCATCGACCGTTCAAGGAGCCGCCTTGCGTCTTCGACATTGCTCGGTTTGGTCGCCAAGGCATCGGTCAAGAATTCGTCGACACCGGTCTGGCCATGCGTCAGCACCACCGTGAACGGCGGGTCGCGTGCCGCGCGCGCAGCCGAGACGACCCGTGCAGTCCGGGCGTTGCCCAAGGTGCGGTCCAAAAATATCAGGTCGACGCCTTGTGAAAGCGCGCGACACGCCCCGGCGGCATCATCCGCGGCGACGACGTCGATTGGTGTGGACGATTCGGCTGCTGCCTGGCGGAACAGTTCCTGGTCGCTTTTCGACTCCGATACGACCATTGCTCGTGCTGTAACTAGATCGTCGCTCATGCCCTCATCGCCCCGACCACCTCCGCGAGCTGTGCGATCAAGATAATCTAGCGCGGGATATGGCCGAAACTCGATCCGTTGACCGGCCGTGGACGTGGCGACCGGTCACAAATCACCGTTATCAACACCCACAGGCGCTTCCACTGCCTATATGGCAGACCACCATAGGACAGACCAGGTCGAGCGGCCTACGCGATAAACACGACTGAGCCTCAACTTGGGATAGAATAGTCGCTGCCGCTTCGGGACGAAGCTTGAGCAAAGCCGGTGAGAGCCTTACCTTTCACGCCAATACCTGAAAAGCTCCAGGCATGAAGGCTGCACTTCTTCCAGACCGCGGCGTGGTCAAGCTCGTCGGCGACGGCGCGCGGAATTTTCTGCACGGGCTTGTCACCGCCGACATGCTCAACCTCGCTGCCGGAACGGCGCGGTTCTGCGCGCTCTTGACGCCGCAAGGCAAGATCATTGCTGATTTCATCGTTACTGCAGCGCCGGCAAAAGATGGCGGCGGTTTCTTCCTGGATATCCCCCGCACGCTGGGAACGGTACTTGTCGATAAGCTCAATCTCTACAGACTGCGCGCCAAGGTCATCATTGAGGATCTGTCCGAAATCCTTGGCGTGATGGCGGCCTGGGAGGGATCCGGCGCGGCCGGCTATGGCCTGTGCTACGGCGATCCGCGGCTGCCTGAGCTCGGCATGCGCATCATGTTGCCGCCGCACCTTGCTCCCACGGCCGCAGCCGATCTGGGCGCCGCGCTCGTCGAGTCGAGCGAATACGAAGCGCACCGCATCGCGCTCGGCGTGCCGCGTGGCGGCGTTGATTTTCGCTATGGCGATGCTTTTCCGCATGAGACCGACATGGATCAGCTCGGCGGCGTCGATTTCGGCAAGGGCTGCTATGTCGGGCAGGAAGTCGTCTCGCGCATGGAGCACCGCGGCACGGCGCGTACGCGCGCAGTCCCTGTGCGCTACGACGGCGCAGCACCCAAACCCGGGACAGCGATCGTCGCCGGTGACCGCGAGCTTGGCACGATGGGATCGACCGCGGCCGGTCGTGGGCTGGCGCTGGTTCGCCTCGATCGGGTCACCGACGCCGTGTCGCGCGGCGATCCGCTCCTTGCCGGCGGCGTGCCGCTGCATCTGGTCAAACCAGACTGGGCGCGATTTGCCATTCCGAATGACACCAAGGCCGCCGAATGATCGCTCACGTTCACGGCGACGGCACCAAGCGCTGCCCCTGGCCGAAGCAGGATCCCCTCTACATCGCGTACCACGACAATGAATGGGGCGTGCCTGAATACGACGATCGTGCGCTCTACGAAAAGCTTGTGCTCGACGGCTTTCAGGCCGGACTGTCGTGGATCATCATTCTGCGCAAGCGCGAGAATTTCCGCGGCGCCTTCGATAACTTCATGCCGGAGAAAATCGCGCGCTACAGCCCGAAAAAGATCGAACGCCTGATGCGCGACGAAGGCATCGTGCGCAATCGCGCCAAAATCGAGGGGGCGGTGCTTTCAGCGCGCGCCTGGCTCGAGGTGATGGACAAGGGCCCCGGCTTTTCCAAGCTGCTGTGGGATTTCGTCGGCGGGCGGCCGAAAATCAACCGTTACAAGACCATGGGCCAGGTGCCGGCGGAAACAGCGATGTCGCGGGCGATCTCCAAGGAGCTTGCGCAGCGCGGCTTCAAATTCTGCGGGCCGACCATCGTCTATGCCTTCATGCAGGCCGTCGGCATGGTCAACGATCATCTGATCACCTGCCACCGGCATGAGGATTGCGCCAAGCTCGCCAGGTGATGGATGATCGAGGCGACGCCGTCGCAACGCACTACAGGCATACCGGAGAACAAAATGCCAAACCCAGATTTGCGAGCGTGGATCGCAAAGGTCGATGCGGCCGGCCAGCTTCAGAGAGTCAGCGGCGCCGAACCGGAGGAAGAAATTGGCGGCCTCGTTGACGTATTCCAACGCCAGATCGGCAACAAGGCCGTGCTGTTCGACGACATACCCGGGTTTCCGAGCGGCTACCGCGTACTGGCGAATATTCTGACCTCAATACCGCGCATCAATTTGACGATCGGAATGCCTGCCGGATCCAAGGCGATCGATCTGGTCCAATTCTGGCGGCGGTACATGAGAGAGATGAAATCGATTCCGCCCAGAATTGTCGCCAACGGCTTGGTCCAGGAGAATGTCAAAGGCGGCAACGAGCTCGACTTGCTGCAAATTCCAACGCCGAAATGGCACGAGCAGGACGGTGGGCATTTTATTGGCACCGGCTGCATGGTCGTCATGAAGGATCCCGACTCCGAGTGGGTCAACTATGGCGCTTACCGGGTACAGGTGCACGGCCGCAACGTAGCCACCGTCCACTGCACCAAAGGCAAGCACGGCAACATCATCATGCGAAGATATCACGAGCGCGGCGAGCCCTGCCCGATAGCGGTCGTGGTCGGCATGCATCCCGCGCTGTTTATGGTCTCGGGACTGGAAGTTCCCTACGGCAAGAACGAATACGACGTCGCCGGCGGCCTCCTCGGCGAAGCCGTGGAGGTCATCACGGGTCCGCGGACCGGACTGCCGATTCCCGCCGGCGCCGAAATCGCATTCGAAGGTTTCGTTCACCCGAATGATCTGATGGAGGAAGGCCCGTTCGGCGAATGGTGCGGCTACTATGTGGCCGGCAAGAAGCAGGAAACCGTGATCCGGGTCGAGACACTGATGCATCGCAACGATCCGATCCTGCTCGGCGCCGTCCCCGGTGTCCCGCCGGATGACGATTCGTTTTATCGCGGCACCTATCGATCCGGCGCGGTGTGGAATCAGTTGGAGGCGGCCGGCATTCCCGAGGTCAACGGCGTGTGGGCGCATCCGGCCGGAGGCAGTCGGCTTTGGCTCACGGTCTCCATCAAGCAGCAATACGGCGGTCATGCGAAGCAGGCGGGTTTGGTCGCGTCGCAATGCCACGCCGGAGCTTATGCCAACCGTTTCGTGGTGGTAGTGGACGACGACATCGATCCGGCGGACATGGACAAGGTCATTTGGGCCATGTGCACGCGCTGCGATCCGCGCGAGGGCTTGGAAATACTCCGCGGCTGCTGGACCGGAACCTCTGATCCGATGAATTACGGTCCGAACGACACCCGCAATGCGCGTGTCATCATCGACGCCTGCAAGCCGTGGTCACGGCGCGACAGTTTCCCGGCCAAAGTGGGATCGAGCAAAGAACTCGATAAGCGCATCCATGACAAATGGGCGCATATCCTGCCGTCGGGCGTGCAATGAGCCAAGACCAACCCACGCGAGCTGGAGATTTGAATCGAGCCGCGCGCCACAACGCCGCGGTCTTTTCTCGCCTCATTGCGGCTTGATGCCGGCAAACTTCAGGACCTTGGCCCACTTGTCGGTATCGTCAGCGATAAGCTTGCCAAAATCGGCAGGTGAAGCGGTCAGCGGCGTATTGCCGAGCGCCGCAATCGCCGCCTTGGTCTTGGCGTCCGATACTGCCGCGTTGATAGCGCCGTTCAATTTGTCGATGATGGCTGTGGGGCAATTCCTCGGCGCTCCGATGCCATTCCAGACATCGGCCTCGTAACCTGGCACGAACTCGCTGATGGACGGAACGCCCGGCAGCGCCGGCGAGCGCACCGGACTGGACACCCCCAGGGCACGCAGCTTGCCGGCTCGAATGAGCGCCAGAGACGAGGCCATATTGTCAAACATGATTTGCACACGCCCGGCGAGCAGATCGGCCAACGCCGGCGGCGAGCCGTTATAGGGAACGTGGGTGAATCTGACGCCGGTCATCATCTGGAACAGCTCACCGCCCACATGAGTCGCGCCGCCAATGCCGGCCGACGCCATATTGATCGTGCCCGGATGAGATTTGGCATAGGCGATGAATTCGGGAATCGACTTGGCCGGAATCGACGGATTCACCTCCATAACCAGTGGGCTGCGGCTCATGAGCGCGACGGGCGCAATGTCGCGGACGAAGTTAAAGGCGAGGTTCCTGTAGAGCGTCACGTTGATCGCGTTGACTACTCCGACGAGGAGCAGCGTGTAACCGTCCGACGGCGCGCGCACCACCATTTCCGTTGCGATGTTGCTTCCGGCACCGGGCCGGTCCTCGACGACAAACGGCTGGCCGAGCCGATCCGACAGAGCTTGTGCGATCAGACGCGCCAAAATATCGCTGACGCCGCCCGCAGCGTAACCAACGATAATGCGCACGGATCGTGTCGGATAATCGATCGCCATCGCCGGCGTCGGCACCGCCGGCATGACAAGGGCACCCGCTATCAGGCGCAGAAATCGACGGCGGGGAAGCTTCATGGCAAGCTCCAATTGAACCGTGCAAGGTGTCCCGGCATCCGGGAATCGCGTAATACCGTAATCAAAATCCGGACGCGAGACCAAAACATGCCGGCACGCCCGATCAAGCAAGCAACCGAACGTGCCTGGCAGCGCATGCTGTCGGGTCGGCGGCTCGATCTGCTCGACCCGTCACCGCTCGACATCGAGATCGAAGACATCGCCCACGGACTGGCCCGCGTCGCGCGCTGGAACGGACAGACCAAAGGTCCGCATATCTATTCCGTCGCCCAGCATTGTCTCCTGGTCGAGGCGCTGGCGCGCGCGCGAGCGCCGGGTCTTGATCGCAGCCGCCGCCTTGCCGTGCTGTTGCACGACGCGCCCGAATACGTGATCGGCGACATGATCTCACCGTTCAAGGCGGTGATCGGCGGCGACTATAAGGCGGTCGAGCGGCGCTTGCTCTCGGCCATCCACCGCCGCTTCGGATTGCCCGCACAATCGACGCCGGAACTCAACGCTCTGATCAAAACCGCCGACCGGGCCGCGGCCTATCTCGAAGCAACTCGCTTGGCCGGCTTTGAAGCCGCCGAGGCGCGGCGGTTCTTTGGCCGGCCGCCGACATTTTCTGCCGCGTTGGAGCGTGACTATCTCAAGCCTTGGCCCGCCGGGACGGCGCAGGCCCGGTACCTCGATCGCATTAAGAAGCTTGCAGGCGCTTGAGTGTCACACTTGCGCCGCGCGCGGTTCCTATATCATGCGGACAGAAAACATATCATTGCCGAACTATGATTTACGTCTGCTCCCTCGCCCGCCTTCACGACACCGTCGACGAAACAGGTGCGCGCCACGTCATCTCGCTGATCGGGGACGAAACGCGTCTTGAACGGCCGAGCAAGATCGCACCTGAGAACCATCTCTGGCTGCGGTTTCATGATATCTGCGAACCGCTCGACGGCTACATCATGCCGGGCGAGAAGCATGTCGCCGATCTTCTGGATTTTGTCCGCGGCTGGGACCGCCGTGCGCCGCTGATCGTGCACTGCTACATGGGCATCAGCCGCTCGACGGCGAGCGCCTTCGCCAGTGTTTGCGCGCTCAATCCGCACCGCGACGAGGAGACCATCGCGAGGGCGCTGCGGCGAGCCTCGCCGACGGCAACGCCCAATGCTCGGATCGTATCGCTCGCCGATCGCCTGCTTGACCGGCGCGGCCGCATGATCGCGGCGATCCAAACCATCGGGCGCGGGACGCTGGCCGATGAAGCCAGGCCGTTCCAGCTCGATCTCGAGTAAGTGGCCAATGAATGCGGCGCCGGCTCAGTCCTGCAGTGCCGGTCTTAACGCCGGCTTTGAAGCTGCTACCGGTGTCGTCCGCGGCCGTTCAACGGCGCGCTTGGTGAACCGGGCGCGCGGATTGTGTTGGTGGAAGTCACAATAGGCGAAGCTCAAGCCCGAGAGCGATCCGCGAAAGCTTCGGTAATCGATCTTCTCCACCGTGAAACAAGGCTGGAAAAACAGGCCAGGCAAGTGTGCACACATCGCCGTGCCGTCGACGCGGATGGTGCCCGGCGGCAAAGCTGCAAAGCGCTCTTCGCCCTGGCCGCCGGCCCGGATCGTGCCGACCACGGAGCCGTCGGCGAAGATGCGGCCCATGCCTTGGGTCCCATCGAAGCAGTTGTAGTCGAACAGCTTGCCGACGACGAATGCGCGCGCCTGATCCGGCCTGAGCTCTTGGGCCGCAGCCCCCCCAGCTCCCAGGAGACACGCACCAACAACGATAGCAACCCGCACGAACATGGGCGACTCCACTCTCGGCAGCTCTGCGACGCTAGCAAAATTCCTTAACCGTCCCCTTACCATAGTAACCCCGTTTATGCGGAGATTCGTAGCGAAATTTCGAGCGGCTTTACCCGATTTTTACCACAATGCGTCCGCGCACTTGGCCCTCGACGATACGCCGGCCGGCCTCGATGACGTCGGCGAGGCCGATCTCGGTCGTCATCGCCGCGATCTTGCCGGTGTCCAGCTCCGCCGCCAAACGACTCCACGCCTGCTGCCGCAAGGCCAACGGACACATCACAGAATCGACACCCAGCAGGGAGACTCCCCGCAGAATGAACGGAGCAACCGAGCCCGGCAAGTCCATTCCGCCGGCCAGCCCACAGGCGGCGACCGCACCGCCATAGCGCGTCATCGACAGGACATTGGCAAGCGTGGTCGAGCCTACCACGTCGATTCCGCCGGCCCAGCGTTCCTTGGCGAGCGGACGCGGGGCGGCGGCAAGTTCCTTGCGCTCGATTACCTCACTGGCGCCGAGTCCTTTGAGATATGCAGCCTCGGCCGGCCGGCCGGTCGAGGCGATAACGGAGTAGCCGAGCCTGGCCAGGACCGCGACGGCAACCGAGCCGACCCCGCCAGCGGCGCCGGTCACGATCAGCGGCCCGCGTCCCGGCGTGATGCCAAGGCGCTCCAGCGCCATCACCGCCAGCATGGCAGTGTAGCCGGCGGTACCGATCGCCATGGCTTGCCGCGCGCTCAGGCCCGCCGGCAGCCGCACCAACCAATCGCCTTTGACGCGCGCCCGCTGCGCATAAGCGCCGAAATGGGTCTCGCCGAGGCCCCAGCCGTTGAGAATGACCTTGTCGCCGGCTTTCCAGTCGGCATGCGAGGAGGATTCCACGGTGCCGGCGAGATCGATGCCGGCGATCATTGGGAAACGACGCACGACCGGCGCCTTGCCGGTGACGGCGAGCCCGTCCTTGTAATTCACCGTCGACCACTCGACACGGACGGTGACGTCGCCGTCCATCAGATCGTTGTCGTCGAAATCGGTGAGCCGAACCGTCTGGCGGGCTTCCGCTTTTTCAACCACGATTGCCTTGAATGTGCTCACACGCTTGCTCCGCATTCTCATTCTTCATGGTCGCAGAGAGATTCGCGCGCCGGCTTCGCTCAGCGGCCTCTATCCGGCCATCCACGTCTTCGACGCCAGAGTTTGAAAGACATCACTGTTCGGCACAAGAGTTTACAGTCGGGCGCGCCAACGGCGCGACCCGTGCGCGGGGCATAAGATCAGGCCGGTACGACGGCAGCACGCGGAACAGGCTTTTCCACAATCGGCATGTTGATTAGCGCCGAGAGCACACCGAACAGAATTGCGAGCCACCACACCGCGTTATACGAGCCGGTGCGGTCATACACGATGCCGCCGAGCCAGACGCCGAGGAAGCCGCCGAGTTGGTGGCTGAAGAAGGCAAAGCCGGACAACGTCGCCAGCCAACGTGTGCCGAACATCAGCGCGATGATGCCATTGGTCGGCGGCACGGTCGAAAGCCACATCAGGCCCATGGTGGCGGCGAACGCAAGGCAGGTGAACGGCGTTACCGGAAACGAGATGAAGACGAAAATGGCCGCCGCGCGGACGAAATAGATGATCGAGAGCAAGTAGCGCTTCGGCATGCGGTCACCGAGCCAGCCGGATGTAACCGAACCGATGATGTTGAATAAGCCGATGGTCGCGATCGTCCAGCCGCCGACTTCCGCCGACAGGCCGCGATCGACGAGATAAGCTGGCATATGCACGGTGATGAATTGAAGCTGAAAGCCACAGGTGAAGAAACCGAGGACCAGCAGGACATAGGAGCGCTGCGCGAAAGCTTCGGACAAAGCCTGGCGCAGCGATTGTGGCGCGTCCTGCGCGGCCCCCATTTCCTGCGAGATCGTTTGCGACCGTGGGGCCACCAGTGCGAGCGACAGCGGCAACACCGCGAGCATGGTCGCGGCGAAGATCGTCAGCGTCTGTTGCCAGCCGAAATTGTCCATCAGCGCCACCGCGACGGGCGAATAGAGGAATTGTCCGAATGATCCGGCGGCCGTGCCAAAACCGAAAGCGCGCGAGCGCCATTCCGCCGGCAATAGCTTGCCGAACGCCGCCAAGATGACCATGAAGGAACTGCCGGATAGACCGAAACCGAGCAAGATGCCGGCCGACAAATCAAGCACCGGCCCACTTGTGGCATGCGCCATGATTGCAAGACCCAGTGCGTAAAGCAGGGCGCCTACGCACAGGACCCGATTGGTGCCAAAGCGATCGGCAATCATGCCGGCAAACGGCTGCCCAATGCCCCATAGCAGGTTCTGCAATGCCAGCGCGAAGGCAAAGACATCGCGGCCCCAGTGATTGGCCATAGACAGCGGCGTGAGAAAAAAGCCGAGCGTCGAACGCGGTCCGAACGCGAGGATAGCAATCAGGCAGCCGGAGCCGATCACCAGCGACGGCGTGCGCCAACGACCCACCGGACTCGAATAAGTGCTCATGTCGCCCGGGTAATGGATGCATTCGAAAAGTCGCGCAGCATAAGGTGTCGCGCCGGCTCGCCCAAACGAAAATTGCCGATCGACGGACTCCCCCGCGCATGGCTGGCCCGCGCACAGATGCATGGAATAACTAAGGTTTGCTACAATTGCCTGCAGCGACTATGGATTTTAGGCAAATGTCACTCCTGCGCTCCGATGCCTTTCTGTCTCCGCTCGAGATCGAGGCGGCGGTGAGGCGCGCGCTGGAGGAAGATCTCGGACGGGCCGGAGACATCACCTCGACAGCGACGGTGCCGGAAGGCACAACGGGCCGCGCCATTGCCGTTGCCCGCCAAGCGGGGGTCATTGCCGGCCTGCCCCTTTTCGCGGAAGCTTTCCGCCGGCTGTCGCCGCAAATCGAGATTAAGCCGCACGCGCGCGATGGCGCATCCGTCAAGGCCGCGACCAAGCTGATGACCCTTTCAGGCGACGCGCGGGCGATTCTCGCCGCCGAGCGCACCGCGCTCAATTTCCTCGGTCATTTGTCCGGCATCGCGACGGCGACCGCCGCGTTCGTGCAATGCATCGGCCATACCAAGGCGCGCATCATTTGCACGCGCAAGACCACGCCGGGATTGCGGGCGTTGGAGAAATATGCCGTCCGCTGCGGCGGCGGCTTCAATCATCGCTTTGGCCTCGACGACGCCATACTGATCAAGGACAACCACATCGCGGTTGCCGGCGGCATTCGCGCCGTGTTGGCGCGCGCCAAGCAAGCAGCCGGTCATTTGGTCAAGATCGAAATCGAGGTCGATTCGCTCGATCAGCTTCGGGAAGTCCTCGACGTTGGCCTCGCCGACGTGGTGTTGATCGACAATTTCGACCTCGCGGCGATGCGTGCGGCCGTCGCCATGGTGGCGGGTCGGCTCGTCATCGAAGCCTCAGGCGGCATCACGCTCAAGACCGCCGCCGCGGTCGCCGAGACCGGCGTCGATTACTTGTCTGCGGGCGCACTTACCCATTCGGTGCAGAATCTCGATATAGGACTCGACATCGAGATATAAGAGCGAACCGCCCTCACAACGGTTCAGGCATCAAGACACCGGAGTCGGGAGCCTTTGCCACGGCCTCAGAACCAATCGTCGCCGCTTCGGGTGTGGCGGCAGTGTCTGCCTTGCTCACGTTCGGTGCAGGACCCCAAACCGGCTCGTAGTTGCCGTTGCCCCAGGCACGCGGTCGATAAAATGTATGCGCGCCGAGCTTGTACAGTCTGGTCATCTCATGCACCCAACTCGGGTGCACCCAATAGGCATGATAATGCGTGGCATGCGCGACTTCGGGAATCCAGATTTTGCCGTCGAGCGTATCCTTGGCGATGCGCTTGGCCTGCTTCCACATCTCGGGTTCGTCAATTCGGTTTAGGTTGCGTCCTTCGCAGGCGAACGTGAATTGACAGGCGAGATAGCGGTTGGCGTTTTGATAGACCACGCCGCAGACGTTGTTCGGATAGAATCCTGAGAAGACGCGGTTCATCACCACCTGCGCGACCGCTTCCTGCCCTTTCAGCGGCTCGCCGCGCGCTTCGAAATAGACCGCGTCGGCGAGACATTTCTCCGCCTTGCCGCGCGATGGGCCCGAGAGCTTGAGACGCTGTGCCGGGCTTTCCGTGAGGCTGCTATCGTCCTTCGTCGCTATGGTCTCGCCGCCGCTATCGACGCCATCGGTATCGCCTTCGAGAGCCGAAAGCTTGATGTCGGACTCGCCGGGCGAAACCGAGACCGGCTCCTCGCCCGGCGCCCAGTTCTCGAGACCGCCGGGCGAACTCATGGTGTCGGAACCAAAAAAGAGTTGCGCGCTGGGGTACACGGAATCCTGATCGACTGTGGATTGGGGCGGAACAGACGCCGCATTCGCTGTACCGTCGGCCGGCAATTCGGGCGGCTTGTCGGCCACGTCGCTATTGTCGTCGACGGCCAAGCTCGCGGTCGTTTCTGGTTCCGACGCCGATAAAGCGCGGGCCTGAATATCGCTCGCAGCGGCGCTCTGCCGCGGCACCCGCGACATTTGGACTCCGATCGCTGCTCTCAGTGGTGAGCGCACAGCGTCATGCCCGGTGTCGGTCAAACGCAACGCTGGCATTGACGGCAGCGGATGGGCAGGGGTGGCAACAGGAGGCAATACGTCACGCTGATCCGCGTTCCTCAAATAGATCACCGATGGCGGCGACGAATGGACGGGTTGCGTCGCGGGCGACAGCGATCGGACAGGTTGCGCCGTGCGCGGCGGCCGCCACTTCGGCCTTACCGATGCCGGCGCGCTGACCGGTTGAAGCTGAGGCAGGCTTCGCGGCGGGACGGAACGGGGCGCGCTGTTGGTTATCGGCAGGCGGTCGCCCTTCAGGCTGCGATTGACCGTCGGATATTGGATTGGCGTTTCGTGGCGTACCGCTGGTGGCGGGTCGATTCTCCAGCCGTCGAACGAATCTGGATCGAAGCTGACTGTTTGAAAAAGCGGCGGCGGCATTGCGGTGCCGATCGGACGCACATAATGGAATGTTGCTGCTTCGATGGTGCCGAAGGGCGACTCAATCAAATGCTCGTGCCAGTGCTCGGGAATGCCGGGCTGCTGCGCTACGAGGCTGGCGAGATCCTGATATCCGATCGACGTCGGCAACAGCGCGCCGAAGAATGCGCTGAACCAAAAGCGCGCGGAGTAATAGCCTCCGATCGCCCGACGACGCGACGCCACCATCTCCCCTCACCCCAAACGCACACTCAACGCTACGCTGACGCAGTTAACCAAACGCCGCCGCAGTGGCGCCATTGCGACACTCGCATTTATTGTCGGGTTAACGTTGCAAAGGCGTTAATCGGCTGATGACCGCGACAATCTCGCCGCACGATCTGAATCATGCTTGCATTGCGCGCATCAAAGGTGCCAATTCGAACTTGAATCTGCACGTCGTGTTCAAGGTCGATTAACCACAATTCGTACGAGTTATTTCTCGCCTGTTGTGCCCTTGGCGATCGCCGCCTGCGCGGCCGCCATACGAGCGATCGGCACGCGGAACGGCGAGCATGACACGTAGTCGAGCTTGACGTCGTGGCAGAAGGCGACCGAAGCCGGATCGCCGCCATGTTCGCCGCAAATCCCGAGCTTGAGCTTGTGGCGCACTCCGCGGCCGCGCTCGGCGGCGATGCGGATCAGTTCGCCGACGCCGTCGCGATCGATCGAGACGAACGGATCGGCCGGCAAAATGCCCTTCGCCGTGTAGATATTCAAAAAACTCGCCGCATCGTCGCGGCTGATGCCGAAGGCGGTCTGCGTCAGGTCGTTGGTTCCGAACGAGAAGAACTCCGCGGTCTCGGCGATCTCGCCGGCCTTCAGCGCGGCACGCGGCAATTCGATCATGGTGCCGACCTGATAACCGATCTTGCTGTTGGTCTCGCTCGCGACTTTCTCGGCCATGGCATCGATGCTCGCCTTGACCAGATCGAGCTCGGCCTTGCTGGCAATCAGCGGCACCATGATTTCCGGCGCGACTGCGTGGCCGGTCGCCCGCTCGACCTCCGCGGCGGCCTCGAAAATGGCACGCGCCTGCATTTCCGCGATTTCCGGATAGGCGATGGCGAGCCGGCAGCCGCGAAAGCCGAGCATTGGATTGAATTCGTGCAATTCGCGGGCGCGGTCAGCCAGACGCTTCGGATCGGCGCCCATGGCCGCCGCCACCTCTGCGATCTCCTCGTCGGTATGCGGCAGGAATTCGTGCAGTGGCGGATCGAGCAAGCGGATTGTCACCGGCAGGTCGCCCATGATCTTGAACAGCTCGGCAAAGTCGGCCCGCTGCATCGGCAAAAGTTTTGCCAGCGCGGAGCGGCGCGCTTTCTCGTCCTCCGCGAGGATCATTTCGCGCACCGCGCGGATGCGGTCCTCATCGAAGAACATGTGCTCGGTGCGACAAAGCCCGATGCCTTCGGCGCCGAATTTGATTGCCGCGCGCGCGTCCGCCGGCGTATCGGCATTGGCGCGCACTTTGAGGGTGCGTACTGCGTCGGCCCACTTCATCAGCGTGGCAAACTCGCCGGCCAGCGCCGGCTCAAGCATCGGCACTCGACCGGCGAGCACTTGCCCGGTGGAGCCGTCGATCGTCAAAATATCGCCTTTCGTCATGGTGGTGCCGCCGGCCGTCATGGTCTGCGCGCGGTAATCGACGCGAAGCGCACCGGCTCCGGAGACGCAGGGTTTACCCATGCCGCGCGCGACCACGGCGGCGTGCGAGGTCATGCCGCCGCGCGTGGTCAAAATTCCTTCCGCGGCATGCATGCCGTGAATATCTTCCGGCGAGGTTTCAACGCGCACCAGAATGACCTTGCGGCCCTGGTTCTTGAACGCTTCGGCCTCTTCCGACGAGAACACGATTTCTCCGCACGCGGCGCCGGGCGACGCCGGCAATCCGGTTGCGATCACGTTGCGCTCAGCGTCGGGATCGATGGTCGGATGCAAAAGTTGATCGAGCGCGGCGGGATCGATCCGCGCCACCGCTTCGTCGCGGCTGATCAATTTCTCCTGCGCAAGCTCGACGGCAATGCGCAACGCCGCCTGCGCGGTGCGCTTGCCGCTGCGGGTTTGCAGCATCCACAGCTTGCCCTGCTCCACGGTGAATTCGAGATCCTGCATATCGCGATAATGCCGCTCCAGCGTCGCGTAGATACGCTTGAGCTCGGCAAACGCTTCCGGCAGTTCCGCCTCCATGGACGGCTTCTTGGAGCCCGCCTCCTTGCGCGCTTCCTCGGTGATCTCCTGCGGCGTGCGGATGCCGGCGACGACATCCTCACCTTGAGCGTTGATGAGGAATTCGCCGTAAAGCTTCTTCTCGCCGGTCGATGGATTACGCGTGAATGCGACGCCCGTGGCCGATGTCTCGCCCATATTGCCGAACACCATGGCCTGGACGTTGACCGCGGTGCCCCAGCTTTCGGGAATATTATGCAGGCGGCGATAGGTAATGGCGCGCTGGTTCATCCACGAGCCGAACACCGCGCTGATGGCGCCCCATAATTGCTCCCGCGGATCCTGCGGAAACGGCTTGCCGCTCGCCTCTTCGACGCGCTCCTTGTAGAGCGCGATGACGGCTTCCCAATCGTCGGCGTCGAGATCGGTGTCGAGCGTGTAGCCGCTGCGATCCTTGTGATCGTCGAGAATTTCCTCGAAGTGGTGATGCTCGATTCCCAGCACCACGTCGGAATACATGGTGATGAAGCGCCGATAGCTGTCCTGGGCGAAACGACGGTCGCCGGATTTTTCGGCGAGCGCCTTGACCGTCACGTCGTTGAGGCCAAGGTTGAGCACCGTGTCCATCATGCCCGGCATCGAAGCGCGCGCGCCCGAACGGACCGACACCAGCAATGGATTTTCCGAATCGCCAAATTGTTTTTTGGTGATCCGACCGACATTGCCGAGCGCGGCCTCGACCTGAGCCTTCAGTTGCTTCGGATAGCTTTTGCTGTTGTCGTAGAAATAGGTGCACACCTCGGTGGTGATGGTGAAGCCTGGCGGCACCGGCAGGCCAAGCCGCGCCATCTCGGCGAGGCCTGCGCCTTTGCCGCCGAGAAGATTGCGCATTCCAGCGCGACCGTCGGCCTTGCCGCCGCCGAAAGCAAAGACCCATTTGCCGGCGCTACTCGGCTTAGAACGTGCGGATTTTCCCGCGGCGTTGGCGGGCCTTGCCGACTTTTCCCGGCGCGGCGCGCGCGTTGAGCGCGCCGGAGATTTCTT
The DNA here is from genome assembly GCA_030037645.1 of Xanthobacteraceae bacterium. Classification (GTDB taxonomy): domain Bacteria; phylum Pseudomonadota; class Alphaproteobacteria; order Rhizobiales; family Xanthobacteraceae; genus BOG-931. Next base: position 302 of record JASHQI010000266.1, on the reverse strand, counting down.
CACAGCCTGGCGGGACGTCTTTGAACGCGATTTGACCATGGAATCATTCATTCGATCGAGCCGGACTTGGCCTTTTGCCGATATCGGCGCCCGCAAGCCCGGCCCGATATCGTGGATCACCCGAAATGGACCCAATGGTGGACATCATTGAGTCCGACGAAGCCGATGATGATGAGGTAGATAGCGACGATGAAGTTCAATAGCCGCGGCACGATCAGGATCAAGATACCGGCGATCAGTGCGACAACGGGGGAAAGCTCGGTGGCTGAGATGACCATGGGTTTTCCTTCGAGTTGTGGGAC
>JASHQI010000265.1 GCA_030037645.1 Xanthobacteraceae bacterium | reverse complement strand
GGCGCCAGGCCAACGATGAGCAGGCGCGCGTCGCGCGGTCCGAAGGAGTCGACCGGCGCATTGAACCATTCCGGCTCACATTGGCGCCAGACTTTGCGGAAGGCGACAAGTCGGGGACACCGCGGGCAATTGTGGCTCGGCGTGCCGGTTAAGCGCGCCATTGCGGCTATTCGTCTTCGAACTCGTCGTCGGCCTCGACCTCGACGCGCGCTACCGTAGCGCTGCGTTGAAGGAACTGGGGAGTGTGGCGTGGCTCCCGCGGTTCCCTCGCCTCGCGAACCGGCCGCTCGGCAGGATCGCGGCCGATCTTGGCCTGCAATTCGATGATGTCGACGAACTGGTCGGCCTGGCGGCGCAATTCGTCGGCGACCATGGGCGGCTGGGTCGAGATGGTTGAAACGACCACGACACGCACGCCGCGCCGCTGCACTGCCTCAACCAGCGAGCGGAAGTCGCCGTCGCCGGAAAACAGAACCATTTGGTCGACGTGCGGCGCGAGTTCCATGGCATCGACCGCGAGTTCGATATCCATGTTGCCCTTGACCTTGCGTCGGCCGGTTTGATCGACGAATTCCTTGGTTGCCTTGGTGACGACGGTATAGCCGTTGTAGTCGAGCCAATCGATCAGCGGCCGAATCGAGGAATATTCCTGATCCTCAATCACCGCTGTGTAGTAGAACGCGCGCACCAGGTAACCGCGCGACTGAAATTCGCGCAGCAGGCGCTTATAGTCGATGTCGAAACCCAGTGATTTGGCGGTGGCATAAAGATTTGCGCCGTCAATAAATAGTGCGATTTTTTCGATCTGGGCCGACATGATATCTCTCGCAGCGGTGGTCGTGATGAAACCGGATTAGCCGCAAAAAAATCGACATTTCCGGTGTCTGTCTAAAACAGCTTTGTCGTCATCGGGAATATTCAACGAGCGCAGTACTATCGTCATAGTGAACCGTGGCAAGTGCATCGCGCCAAATGTACTGCGGCACGCCGTCGCGGCAACTCTGTGGCAACCCTTTAATGTATGATCCGGAGCGCCGCAATTCGTTCCCGAGATTTGGGTAACAGAGCAACATGCAACCGCCAAGTTAAAAATCATACGCTCAAGTTCGCACTTGAACTTGCCGTTCGGGAACGGTAATTAAACCCACAATTGCGGACGCGTTCAATTGCCGGGAACTCGCCCGGGACCTCTTCCAGGAGCCCTCCATATGGCCCGCGTTACCGTCGAAGATTGCATCGACAAGGTCGAGAACCGTTTCGACCTGGTCTTGCTCGCCAGTCATCGGGCGCGGATGATTTCGTCCGGGACCCAGATCACCGTCGAGCGCGATAACGACAAGAATCCGGTCGTGGCGCTGCGCGAGATCGCCGAGAAGGCGATCTCACCCGAGGATCTCAAGGAGGAACTCGTCCACTCGCTGCAGAAATATGTCGAAGTTGACGAGCCCGAGCCTGAGACTGTTCCGCTGATCGGTACCCCCGGCACAGGCGTCGATGCCGACGATACCGATGTGACCACCGACCGCATGACCGAGGAAGAGCTGCTCAAGGGCCTGGAAGGCCTCACGCCCCCCGAAAGTCAGCCCGAGCCCGATACCGGGGACGACGAGGAGTAGGGCGTTCCGGCGCCGGCCCGCAGCCGGCCGCGGTCTTTAACGAAAATTTGGCATTGGGCGGTGACTCTGTTCGCCGCCGTGGCCGTTGTTTCGCAACGGGCCACGGCGCGCAACCTTGTGGCGCAGGCAGGGCTCCATGAGTATCTTTGTGATCAGCCTGTGCCGCGTCCATGGGCGGCGCCAGGGATCGGACAGTGATCGCCAAAGGGCCGCTTATGTCGCGCTCGCCGATGGATCTGCCGCGCAAGAAGAATCAGCCCAGCCTTAGGGTTGCGGTGGCGCACGGCCCCAATCTTGTGCCGCAAATCGGCGGAAATGTGCAGCCGCGGCCCGGCAAGCCGCAGATGATGCGGCAATACGAACTCATCGACCGGGTCAAGCAGTACAACCCCGCCACCAACGAAAAGCTGCTCGACCGCGCCTATGTCTACGCCATGCGGGCGCACGGGGAGCAAAGGCGGGCATCGGGCGACCCCTATTTCTCCCATCCTTTGGAGGTCGCGGCGATCCTGACCGATCTCAAGCTCGATGATGCGACCATCGCGGCGGCGCTGCTTCACGACACGATCGAGGATACCGATGCGACCCGAGCCGAGATCGACCGCGTTTTCGGCCACGACATTGGACGCCTGGTCGAAGGCCTGACCAAGCTGAAGAAGCTCGACCTCGTCTCCAGGGAGGCCACCCAGGCCGAAAACCTGCGCAAGCTCCTGTTTGCCATCGCCGACGATGTCAGGGTGCTGCTCATCAAGCTCGCCGATCGGCTGCACAACATGCGCACACTGGCCCATCGGCCGCCGGAGGCACGACGGCGAACGGCGCAAGAGACGCTCGACATCTATGCCCCGCTTGCCGGTCGCATGGGCATGCACGAAATGCGCGAGGAACTCGAGGATCTGTCGTTCCGCGAACTCAATCCCGAGGCCTACAAGGTCATCACCGAGCGGCTCGAGGCGCTGGCCGCGCGATCCAGCGGCTGGATCACGGAAATCGAGCAGCAGCTCACCAAGAAGTTGGCTGACCGCGGCATCACGAGTGACGTTTTCGGCCGACGCAAGCGCGCCTATTCGATTTGGCGCAAGATGGAGCGGAAAGCGGTCGGCTTCGAGCAACTGTCGGATATTTTCGGCTTTCGCGTCGTAGTGGCCAGCATGGCCGAGTGCTATCAGGCGCTCGGCGTCGTCCACGTCACCTGGCCGGTCGTGCCGGGGCGCTTCAAGGACTACATCTCCACCCCGAAGCAGAACGATTATCGCTCGATCCACACGACGGTGATCGGGCCGGGCAAGCAACGCGTGGAGCTGCAGATTCGCACCCGCGACATGCAACAGATCGCCGAATACGGCATTGCTGCGCACGTGCTCTATAAGGACGATGTCGGCTCGCCGACCGAAATGCTGTCGCGCGAGTCGAATGCCTATGCTTGGCTACGCCGAACCATCGAGCTGCTGGCCGAAGGCTCCAACCCCGAGGAGTTCTTGGAGCACACCAAGCTCGAACTGTTCCACGACCAGGTGTTTTGCTTTACGCCTAAGGGCAAGCTGATTGCGCTGCCGCGCGGTGCCACACCGATCGATTTCGCCTATGCGGTGCACACCGACGTCGGCAACATGGCGATCGGCGCCAAGATCAACGGCAAGATCGGTCCGCTCCTGTCCTCGCTCGAGAACGGCGACGAGGTGCAAATCCTGACATCGAAGGCGCAGACTGCACCGCCTGCGGCCTGGGAGTCGCTCGTGGTAACCGGCAAGGCGCGCGCCTCAATCCGGCGGGCGACCCGCGCCGCCGTGCGCAGCCAATATTCCGGGCTCGGCCGCCGCATCGTCGAGCGGCTCTGCCAGCGCGCCAAGATCGCCTATTCGGACGAACAGCTTGAGGGCGCCCTGCCACGGTTGGCCCGCGCCTCGATCGACGATGTGATGTCGGCTGTCGGTCGCGGCGAAATGAAGGCCTCCGACGTCGTGCGCGCGATGTATCCCGATTACAAAGACGAGCGCGTCACGCCGTCCGTGCAGAAGGCCGAGCGCGGTTGGTTTGGGCTCAAAAAGGCCAGGGCCGTGAAGTTCAAGCTGCCGGGCTACGGCGAGAATGGTGCAGCGCTGCCGATCCGCGGCATCAATACCGACCTGCCGGTGCGTTTCGCGCCGAACGGCGGGGCGGTGCCGGGCGACCGCATCGTCGGCATCATGACGCCCGGCGAGGGGATTACGATTTACCCGATCCAGTCGGAGTCGCTAAAAAACTTCGAGGACGAGCCGGAACGCTGGCTCGACGTGCGCTGGGACGTTGACGACAAGGTGCCGCAACGGTTCCCGGCCCAGCTCGCAGTGCATTCGTTGAACGAGCCGGGCACGCTGGCCCAGATCGCCCAGGTGATCGCCGAGCATGACGGCAATATCGACAATATAAGGATGACGCGGCAATCGCCGGATTTCACCGAATTGACGATCGATCTTGAGGTTTACAATCTCAAGCACCTCACTTCGATCATCTCGCAGTTGCGGGCAAAAAAAGTCGTCGCCAACGCCGAGCGCGTGAACGGATGAGGATTTTTCGCGGCGCGTTTCGATTTCGTCATCGCAACCGCCAGGGGGTCTAGGATGAAATGCGTTATGATTCTGCAAAAATTCAAAAGGTGGAAGCGATTGCGACAGAGACGTTCCAGGCGTGGCAAGACTCGGCCGTCGGTATGATGCGCCGATATGCCCCAAACTCCTCCAATCCGCCTCGGCGTCAACATCGACCACGTTGCGACCGTGCGCAACGCGCGTGGCGGCCGCCACCCTGATCCGGTTTTGGCGGCAAAGATCGCCATCGAAGCGGGCGCCGACGGTATTACGGCGCATTTGCGCGAGGACCGCCGGCATATTCGCGACGACGATATGGCGCGGCTCAAGGCCGAAATCGACAAACCGCTCAATTTCGAGATGGCGGCGACCGAGGAAATGGTGGCGATCGCGCTTCGGACCAAGCCGCATGCCGCTTGCCTGGTGCCGGAGCGGCGCGCCGAAGTGACAACCGAGGGCGGCCTCGATGTCGCGGGCCAGCGCAATGTGCTGGCGCCCAGGGTCGCGAAGCTTCGTGACGGCGGCATACGCGTCTCGCTGTTCATCGATGCCGATCCGCATCAGATCGAGGCGGCGTCAAGTCTGCGCGCGCCGGTGATCGAGATCCATACCGGGGCTTGGTGCAATGCGCTGGCCGACGGTGACTCCGCGCGCTCTGCGGCAGAATGGGACCGCATCCGCACCGGCGTCGAGATGGCCCGGCGGCACGGTCTCGAAGTCCATGCCGGGCACGGACTCAACTACCAGACGGCAGAGACGATCGCAGCGCTCACCGACGTGGTCGAATTGAATATTGGCCATTTCCTGGTCGGCGAGGCGATTTTCGAGGGCCTCGGCGCTGCGGTGCGCAAAATGCGCGCGGCGATGGACCGCGGCAGAAGCAGTTCAGGGGCGCGATCATGATCCTCGGCGTCGGCTCGGACATCACCGATGTCAACCGCATCGCCAAGGTGATCGAGCGTCATGGCGACCGCTTCATCGATCGGATTTTCACGCCGACCGAGCGCGCGCTGGCTGAACGCCGGCGAAACCGGATCGAGACCTACGCCAAGCGCTTCGCGGCCAAAGAGGCTTGTGCCAAGGCGTTGGGGACCGGTCTGCGCGCCGGCGTGTGGTGGCGCGACATGGGCGTCGTCAATCTGAAGTCGGGCCGGCCGACCTTGGAGCTCACAGGCGGCGCCAAACGGCGCCTCGACGCGATCACGCCCGCCGGCCACGAAGCCCGGATCGACTTGACGATTAGCGACGAGGGGGCGACCGCGCTCGCTCTCGTCATCATCTCGGCGGTCGCTGTTCGCGGCGGCTGATCATCTCGGAGGCCGGCAATGAAAATATCTCATGTCGAGGACACGTCCGTAAGATGCTGTAATGATTGATTAAATCTGATCCGTCGGGCGGCGCGACGAATCCCCGCGCACAATTGCATGACGATGACTCAACGGCTACAACGGCGCCTGCGGGGCGCTTAACCTCAGGACAATAGGTCGATGAGCGTGCAGACCGGAACCAAACGCAAAGAAGGCGGCCTCGGCGAGACGGTTCGCGTGGTCATCCACGCTCTCATTATCGCGCTCGTCATCCGCACCTTTCTCTTTCAGCCGTTCAATATTCCATCCGGGTCGATGATCCCGACACTGCTTGTCGGCGACTATCTGTTCGTCTCGAAGTATTCTTACGGCTACACGCATTACTCGTTTCCGTTTTCACCGCCCATTTTCAACGGTCGCATCTGGGGATCGCGGCCGCATCGCGGCGACGTTGTCGTGTTTCGCCTGCCGAAGGATCCGACGATCGACTATATCAAGCGCGTGATCGGGCTGCCGGGCGATCGCATTCAGATGATCGACGGGGTGCTGAACATCAACGGCGTGCCGGTCAAGCGCGAGCGCATCGCCGACTTCGTCACCGACGACGAGGGCATCGTCCAGCGCGTCAAGCAGTATCGCGAGACGCTGCCGAATGGGGTGAGCTACAATACGCTCAAGCTCACGGACAACGGTTTCTATGACAATACACCCGTCTATACGGTGCCGCCGGATGATTATTTCATGATGGGCGACAATCGCGACAACTCGACCGACAGCCGCGTTCTCAGTCAAGTCGGCTACGTGCCATTCGAGAATCTGATCGGCAGGGCGCAGCTCATCTTCTTTTCGATCAGGGACGGCGCGCACGCCTGGGAAGTGTGGCGCTGGCCGTGGGATGTGCGCTGGGGCCGGCTGTTCACACTGGTGCGATGAGCGGCCGTGGCAAGGGCAAATCAGCTGCGGCGCTCCGGGAACCACGCGACGGAGACCTCGGCACCGCGGCGCCCGTACAGGTCGATGGGCACAAAGAAGCGCGTCGGCGCCGCCGCGGTACTGCGCTCGAGGAGCGCATCGGCTATCGATTTAGCGACGGCGTGCTGCTCGATTGCGCGCTCACCCACATCTCCGCGCTGAAAGGCGCGCGCAACAGGACAGCTTCTTATCAGCGTATGGAGTTCCTCGGCGATCACGTGCTCGGGCTCGTGATTTCCGATATGCTGTTCCGCACTTTTCCCAACGCCGATGAAGGCGAGCTGTCGCGGCGGCTTGCCGATCTTGTCCGCAAGGAGACCTGCGCCGAGATCGCGCGCAATATAGAGCTCGGGGCGTCGATCCGGCTCGGTTCGTCGGAAGCAAATGCAGGCGGCCGAAAGCGGCCGGCGATCCTTGCGGACGTATGCGAGGCGTTGATCGGTGCTGTCTATCTCGATGGCGGCCATGCTGCGGCCTCGGACGTTGTCGAACGGCTGTGGCAAGCCCGCATGCAGGTGACTGCGCAGCCGTTGCGCGATCCCAAGACGGTGTTGCAGGAATGGGCCCAGGCGCGCGGCCTGCCGACGCCGGCATATCGCGAGGTGGCGCGCTCGGGCCCCGATCACGATCCGGAATTTCGCGTCGCCGTGCAGCTTCCAAACTTCGACCCGGCCGAAGGCTCAGGGCGCTCCAAGCGTGCTGCCGAACAAGCCGCCGCCGCGGCGATGTTGACCCGCGAACGCGTCAAACCTGACCGCCGCGATGGTTGACGAAACGGAGCACGCGACCCGCTGCGGCTTCGTGGCGCTGATCGGGGCTCCGAACGTCGGAAAATCAACGCTCGCCAACGCTTTGGTCGGCTCCAAGGTATCGATTATCACGCCGAAGGCGCAGACTACGCGGGCGCTGGTGCGCGGCATCGCGCTGGAGGCAGCGGCACAACTCATCTTCGTCGACACGCCGGGGATATTCACGCCGCGCCGGCGCCTCGATCGCGCCATGGTCGGGACGGCCTGGGGCAGCACGCAGGATGCCGACGTGGTCGCGCTTGTGATCGATGCTCGCAGAGGCGTGGCACCAGACGATGACGTGATCTTGCGCGAGTTGAGCGAAATTCACGCGCCCAAGGTGCTGGTGCTGAACAAGATCGATCTCGTCGAGAAGCCAGAATTGCTGACGTTGACGCAGGCCCTCAACGAGCGAGCCGACTTCGTGGCCACATTCATGGTCTGCGCGCTTTCCGGCGACGGCATCGGCGACCTCAAGCGTTGGCTTGCGGCCTATGTCCCGCCTGGGCCGTGGCTTTATCCCGAGGATCAAGTCTCCGTTGCGCCGCTGCGCCAGTTCGCCGCCGAGCTGACGCGGGAAAAGCTTTATCTGCGCCTGCATCAAGAGCTGCCTTATCAGTCGACGGTCGAGACCGACGTCTGGAAGGAGCTCAAGGACGGTTCCGTGCGGATCGAGCAGACGATCTATGTCGAGCGCGAAAGTCAGCGCAAAATCGTCCTCGGCGCCGGTGGCCAGGTAATCAAGGCGATCGGTGCCGCGGCGCGCGCCGATATTGCCGCGGCGATCGAACAGCCGGTGCACTTGTTCCTGTTCGTCAAGGTTCGCGAGGGCTGGGGCGACGATCCCGAACGCTATCGTGAGATGAGTTTGGAGTTTCCGAAGGAATAACTTGTCACTCCGGGCCGAGCGCAGCGAGTGATCCGATTCCAACATTCGCTTGCCGTTTCGGCAGGCGTTGAGCAAATGTTGGAATCAAAGGACCACTAGCAGCCCCACTAGCAACCGGGAGTCCGTATCCACGGTCGCTGGGACCGCTGCCCTGTGTTAGTCCTGGTCGATTCGTGATTATGGATTCCGGGCTCGCCGCTTCGCGTCGTCCCGGAATGATGTGTCATGCAATGGACCGACGAAGGCATCGTGCTTGGCGTCAAACGTCATGGCGAGACGAGCGTCATCCTCGAACTGATGACGCGCGAGCATGGCCGGCATCTTGGCCTCGTGCGGGGCGGTTCTGGCACACGGTTGCGCGGTGTGCTGCAACCGGGCAACTCGCTGCGCGCAACTTGGCGAGCGCGGCTCGACGAGCATCTGGGCAATTATGCCGTCGAAGGCCTTAATTTGCGCGCCGCGGGTATTCTGCCGACTGCGCACGCCGTCTATGGCGTGACCCATATGGCGGCGCTCTGTCGTCTCCTCGCCGAGCGCGAGCAACATGTGCGCATCTATATCGCGCTCGAGGCGATCCTCGACGAGCTCGACGAGCCGCTGGTCGCCGCACCCTTGATCGCTCGCTTCGAGCTTGCGTTTCTCGCCGAGCTTGGTTTCGGCCTTGATCTTGCTTCCTGCGCGGCGACCGGCGCCACCTCGGATCTCGTCTATGTGTCGCCGCGGTCGGGCCGCGCCGTGTCGCGCGCCGCGGGCGAAGCCTATCGCGACAAGCTTATGCCGCTACCCGGTTTCCTGGGAAACGAGGAGCAACCGGCGAGCATCGCCGATCTTGCCGATGCATTCGCGTTGACGGGATTCTTCTTGGAGCGCCACGCCTTTACACCGCGCGGGCTTGCCTTGCCGGACGCGCGCGCGCACTTCATCGCAGCCGTCATGCGCGCAGTGCCAGACGGCAGCAGCCATCCGGCTCCGGGCGCTGGCTAGACTCCAGGTCCGAGGCAGGCCTATGCGCGTGACGCCGTGGCGATCCTAGTAGTGATGAGGATGGTGTACGACCCGGTGATGCACGACCCGGTGGTGTACGACCCCATGATGCACGACCCGATGGTGCACGACCCGATGATGCCAGACCCGGTGATGCCAAACCCGATGGTGTACGACCCGGTGGTGTACGACCTTATGATGCACGACCGCGGCGTCGGCGTGTTGCACTGGTGCCCCGATTATCAGAATTGCCGCGGCCGCGAAGGCCGCCAGAAGAGTCCTACGCATGTTTTTTCCTCAACCCTTGAACGGCGCGAACTCGTCGAGATGACAGGTTCGCGCTGGCGTCACTTTAGTGCATTTGCGTGACGCGTCACCGTTAGCGGCGACCGACACTTCAGAATAAATTTTTTTCCCAGAACGCCGCCGTTCATCTCTTGTTCAGACGGCCTAACCGCGCTAGCGCTGTACTGGCATGAACGAGAAAGTGATTCCTCCCGTTCCCGACCGCGTCCAGGAAATCGCGCTGCGCGAGGCGCTGGAGGAGCGTTATCTTGCCTACGCACTGTCCACCATCATGCATCGTGCCTTGCCGGATGCGCGCGATGGTCTCAAGCCGGTGCACCGCCGCATTCTCTATGGCATGCGGCTGTTGCGCCTCGATCCCGGCGCGGCGTTCAAGAAATCGGCCAAGATCGTCGGCGACGTCATGGGCAATTTCCATCCCCATGGCGACCAGGCGATCTACGATGCGCTGGTTCGTCTCGCCCAGGATTTTGCCTCGCGCTATCCCCTGGTCGACGGCCAGGGCAATTTCGGCAATGTCGACGGCGATAATCCCGCCGCCTACCGTTATACCGAAGCGCGGCTTACCGAAGCTGCCCGGCTCCTGCTCGACGGCATCGACGAAGATGCGGTCGATTTCCGCCCGACCTACGACGGGGTCTCGCAGGAGCCGGTGGTGCTGTCGGCGGCCTTTCCCAATCTCCTTGCCAACGGCGCGCAAGGCATCGCGGTGGGTATGGCGACCGCGATTCCGCCGCACAACATTGCCGAGCTGTGCGACGCCGCGCTTTATCTCATCGATCAGCCCAAGGCGCGCAGCCGTACGCTGCTTAAATTTGTGCCGGGCCCGGACTTTCCGACCGGCGGGCTGGTGGTCGATCCGCCTGAAGTCATTGCCGAGGCCTATAGCACGGGACGCGGCTCATTCCGCGTGCGTGCGCGCTGGAAAATCGAGGAGACCGGGCACGGCACCTATCAGGTGGTGGTTACCCAAATCCCGTGGCAAGTCCAGAAAATGCGGCTTGTCGAGCGCATCGCCGAGCTGATCAACGAGAAAAAGCTGCCGCTCGTCGCCGACATGCGCGACGAGTCGGCCGAGGACGTGCGTATCGTGTTCGAGCCGCGTTCGCGCTCGGTCGATCCGGCGCTCATGATGGAAAGCCTGTTCAAGCTCACGGAACTTGAAAGCCGCGTGCCGCTCAACATAAACGTGCTCGTGCGCGGCCGCATTCCGAAGGTCGTCGGGCTTGCCGAAGCGTTGAGCGAATGGCTCGCCCACCGGCGCGAGGTTCTGCTGCGGCGCTCGCGGCACCGGCTGGCCGAGATCGAGCATCGCCTCGAAGTTCTGGGCGGTTATCTCGTCGCCTATCTCAACATCGACAAGGTCATCAAAATCATCCGCAAGGAGGACGAGCCGAAGCCGGTGTTGATGACGACGTTCAAGCTGTCCGATATCCAGGCCGACGCCATCCTCAATATGCGGCTGCGCAACCTGCGCCGGCTCGAAGAGATCGAGATCCGTCAGGAGGACAAGGCGCTGCGCGCCGAGAAGAAGTCGATCGAGGATCTGTTGCGCTCGGAGAAGTCGCAATGGAAGACGATCGCGGAGCAAATCCGCGACGTGCGCAATAGCTTCGGACCAAAGACTCCGCTCGGCAAGCGCCGAACCGATTTCGCCGAGGCGCCCGCGCATGACGAGGCAGCGATCGAGGAAGCGTTGGTCGAGCGCGAGCCGATCACGGTCGTGGTTTCGGAGAAAGGCTGGATTCGCGCCTTGCGCGGCCAGGTGGCCGATCTTTCGAGCTTGGCGTTTAAGGCCGACGACGGTCTCGATCACGCGTTCTTCGCCGAGACTACATCGAAGATTCTGGTCTTCGCCACGAACGGGCGCTGTTACACCATCGAGGCGGCGAAGCTGCCCGGCGGACGCGGCCACGGCGAGCCGGTCAGGCTTTTCATCGAACTCGAGCAGCAGGCCGAGATTGTGGCGGTGTTCCGCTATCAGGGCGGCCGCAAGCTCATCGTGGCGAGCAAGCAGGGCAGGGGCTTCGTGGTACCCGAGGACGAGTGCGTCGCCAATACCCGCAAGGGCAAACAGGTGCTCAACGTCAAGCCGCCCGATACGGCGCGCGTGTTGGCGCCGGTCGAGGGCGAACTGGTCGCGGCGATCGGAGAGAACCGAAAAATGGTCATCTTCCCGCTCGATCAGGTGCCGGAAATGGCGCGTGGCCGCGGCGTGCGCCTGCAGCGCCACAAGGACGGCGGGCTGTCCGACATCAGGACGTTCGAAGTGGAAAAGGGCTTGAGTTGGACAGACTCAGCCGGTCGCGTTTTCAACCTGTCGCTCAAAGAGCTTACCGACTGGCGAGGCAATCGTGCCGATGCCGGCCGGCTGGCGCCCAAGGGCTTTCCGAAGAACAATAAGTTCGGAAATGCGCCGATGGGGAACGGGAAGGGAGCCGATAAAGGCGAGTAGCGAGTGGGTTCTGTTTGAGTTGCCCGACGCGACCTAGTCTTTCTTGAACGCGGGCCCGTTCTACTCTGCCGCCAGCATATTTCCGGCCTGCCGTGCCTCGCGCTCCATGTCCCGCCGCATGCGTACGGCCTGTGCTTTCTCATCGAGCGCAACGTCTGACGCCTTGACGAATTCGCCGGCTGCAACGTCGCACGTGAGCTTGACGTGGCTGGCGAGCCCGATCGGCAACGCGCCAAGCGAAAGGCTGCGCGCAGCGGGGATGAGCTTGGCGTACACGGTGTAGCCGCCTTCGCCGTCGAGCGTCTCGCCGGCTTTCAGCGCGCGCTTGGCGACTGCGACCGCATCGCCGCGCCAGGCCTTGCACTGTCCGGTCGGCTCGCCGCGCAGCGCGACGTTGAGCACCGAGATCGACAATTCGAGCCCGATCAGGTGGAACGGCTTGTACATGGCCGCATAGCGGCCGGTTGCATCCGTCGGTAGCCCGTATTGTTTGAAGCACGAGGCGGCGTAGTCGCTCTGCGCCTTGAGCACCACGTAGACGCCCCAGCGCAGATCGCGCGGCACGCTCTGCCCATCGCGCTTGAGCGAGGAAACGACTTCCACCATGCCATCGCCTTCGAGCACG
>JASHQI010000264.1 GCA_030037645.1 Xanthobacteraceae bacterium | reverse complement strand
TCGCCTGCTCGGCCGGGAATTTGTGCGCGATCGCCCAGCGCGGATTGCGCGACACGAAGCCAAGCCGCTCCTGCCAATCCAGGCGATCGACCTTGTAGACGACGCCATCGATGTCGTAGTCGAGCGTGGCGCGCTCGCTCTCGATGGCGCGGTGAAATTGCAGCAGGGCGTCGACCGACCGGCACATTTTCGCCAGCGGATTGGTCTTGAAGCCACACGAAGCAAACCACCTGATCATGCCCGATTGAGTATCGGTCGGCATCACGCTCATCTCGCCCCAGGCATAGGCGAAGAAGCCGAGCGGACGCGACGCGGTGATAGAGGGATCCTTCTGCCGCAACGAGCCGGCCGCCGAGTTGCGCGGATTGGCAAAGACCTGGCCGCCGATTTCGGCCTGGCGCTTGTTGAGCGCGAGGAAGGCGTGCTTGGTCATGTAGATTTCGCCGCGCACCTCGCACACCGCCGGCACGCCGGAGCCCTTGAGCCGTTTCGGAATGTCCTGCAGCGTCCTGACATTGGCAGTGACGTCCTCGCCTTCGCTGCCGTCGCCGCGCGTCGCGCCGGTGACCAGCGCCCCGTCTTCGTAGCGCAGCGACATCGACAGACCGTCGATCTTCGGCTCGGCGGAAAGGCAATCTCGTCGTCCTCGCCCAGGCGCAGGAAACGGCGGATGCGTCCGACAAAATCGACGACGTCCTGCTCCGAGAACGCGTTGTCGAGCGACAGCATCGGCAGCGCGTGCCGCACCTTGGCAAAGCGCGCCGACGGCGCCGCGCCGACCCGCTGTGTCAAGCTCTCCAGCGTGCGTAATTGCGGAAAGCGCCCCTCGATCGCCCCGTAACGCCGCCGCAACCGGTCGTATTCGGCATCGGAAACCGTCGGCGCATCGTCCTGATAGTAGCGCCGATCATGCTGGGCGATCTCGGCCGCAAGCCGAGCATGCTCGACCCTCGCCTGCCTCTCGGTGAGGTCGTCGACGGCGAGCTTGGAAACATCCTTTGTTGCCATAATCTCCAAATCCGCCATTCTGGTTCTGCCGGCCGTCACTCCATAACCATAGGCCGGTGACGTTGTGTACTGCGATTATCTAATGGCCGGCCGCCAACATGGCACCTTGGACGATTGACGAATTCCGAGAACGCGGCCTTACTTGTCATGCGGTGCAGCGTATGAACCGAGCGAGGAGGCCGTCATGCGACGCTTCGCCTTTGCCGCCGGTGCCGTCCTTCTGAGCCTTGCCGGTTTTGCCGCCACGGCGTGGGCGCAGCCGCAGTGGCTGACGCTGCCGCCGACGCCGAGCCTGCCGGCACCCTTGAAGAGCGGTTATGCGCCGGTGAACGGCATCAAGATCTGGTACGCCATGTTCGGTCACGGCCCGCCGGTCATCCTGCTGCACGGCGGCCTCGCTAACGCCAATTATTGGGGCGACTTGGTGCCGGCGCTCGCGCCTCACTACCGCGTCGTGGTCATGGACAGCCGCGGCCACGGCCGCAGCTTCCGCGACGCGCGGCCCTACGGCTATGATCTCATGGCGTCCGACGTGCTTGCGCTGATGGATTTTCTGAAAATTCACCAAGCCGCACTGGTCGGCTGGAGCGACGGCGCCATTATCGGGCTCGACATCGCGATCCATCACCCCGACCGGCTATCGAAGCTGTTTGCCTTCGCCGCGAACTCCGACCCGAGCGGCGTCAAGGACGTCAACCAGAGTCCGGTGTTCACCGCCTTCATCGCTCGCGCGAGGAAAGAGTACGAAAAGCTGTCACCGACGCCGACCGAATACGACTCGTTTCTCGCCCAAATCACAAAGATGTGGGAGACGCAGCCGCATTGGACCGCGGCCGACCTTGCCGGCATCAAGGTGCCGACCTGGATCGTCGATGCGGATCATGACGAAGCGATCAAGCGCGAGAACACGCTGTTCATGGCGGACAATATTCCGAATAGCGGACTTCTCATCGAGCCGCAGGTCAGCCACTTCGCGTTTCTTCAGGACCCCGAACAATTCAATGCCGCGGTGCTGCACTTCCTCGCCCATGTGAAGGGCCAGTAACTGGGCCGTCCGCGGCTCAAGGGACTGCTCATCATTATGCCTATGGCTGATGCTATCCCGCCGCCGCGCGGATCAGACGTTCGGCGGCGGCGCGAGCCTCGGCGGTGATTTCAGCGCCCGCGAGCATGCGCGCGATCTCCTCGCGGCGGTGCTCGGCCGCAAGCTCGGCGACGCGGGTCGTCACCCGCCTGCCCTTGGCGAGCGTATCCTTGGTGATCAGGTAATGCCGCTCGGCGCGCGCGGCCACCTGGGGCGCATGGGTCACGGCGATCACCTGGACGCCGGCGGCAAGCCGCGCGAGCCGCACGCCGATCGCATCGGACACGGCGCCGCCGACGCCGGTGTCGATCTCGTCGAACACCAGCGTCGGCGCCGAGCCGCGATCGGCGAGCACAACCTTGAGCGCCAACAAAAAGCGCGCGAGCTCGCCGCCGGACGCGACCTTCATTAACGGACCCGGCCGCGTGCCCGGATTGGTGCGTGCCCAGAACTCGACGCGATCGAGGCCGTTGGGCCCTTCGCCCTCGCTCTCGATCGCGGTGGAGAATTGCGCCCGTTCGAGCTTGAGCGGCTTGAGTTCCGCGTTGACCGCCTTGTCGAGCTTCTGCGCGGCGCCGCGGCGCGCGGCCGATAACGCCGCGGCCGCATCGCGATAGCGCGCCGCAGCCGTTTGTGCATCCCGCTCCAGCGCGGCAAGGCGCTCGGCGCCGGCATCGATCAGCGCGAGGTCGCCCTGATAGCGCCGCGCCAGCGCAGCCAACTCATCGACCGGCACATTGTATTTGCGACCGGCCGCCCGCAGTGCGAACAGCCGCTCCTCGATCCGTTCAAGTTCGGCCGGATCGTAATCGGCGACCCGCATGGCCTGTTCGAGATGCAGACGCGCCTCGTCGAGCGCGGCAAGCGCAGCATCGAGCGCCTTGACCACGGGCTCAATCAAAGCCGGCGCCTGCGCGGCGCGGCGCTCAAGGCGCCGCACCGCGGTGGCGAGCGGCGAGAGCGGCGATTGCGGGCCGGTGACGCTGTCGTGCGTCACGCGCAAATCCTCGGCAACTTTCTCCGCCTGCATCATGGCGGTTCGCCGCTCGGCGAGTGCGGTTTCCTCTCCGGCTTCGGCGGCGAGCCGGCCAAGCTCATCGACGGCATGGCGCAGCCAATCCGCCTCGCGGCCCAGGCGCTCCACCTCGGCGCGGTGCTGTGCGACCGCCGCCTCGCAAGCGCGTCGCTCGTCCCACAGCCGGGCCACTTCGGCGGCCGCGTCCTCGATGCCGCCGTAAGCGTCGAGCAGCACGCGGTGGGTCGCCGCCTCGACAAAGGCGCGTTCGTCATGTTGGCCGTGGATTTCAACCAGCACCGCTCCCAGCGCGCGCAGCACCTGGACGCTGACCGGCTGCCCGTTGACGAAAGCGCGGGTGCGGCCGTCGGCAAATTGGACCCGCCGCACGATCAATTCGTCCTCCTCACCGAGCCCGTTTTCGGCAAGCAGGCGACGCACCGGATGTCCTTTGACGATGTCAAAGGCTGCCGTGACTTGTCCCTGCCCTGCGCCTTCGCGTACCAGCGCTGCCTCGCCGCGGGCGCCGAGCGCGAGTGCGAAGGCGTCGAGCAGGATCGACTTTCCGGCGCCGGTCTCGCCGGTGAGCGCGGCAAGACCCGCCCCGAAATCGATATCGAGGCGATCGATCAAAACGATGTCGCGAATGGAAAGGCGGGTCAGCATCGGAGGACGGATGACCGACGACAGAGGACAGATGGCGAATTCTACATCTAGATTCCGTCCGCTGTCCTCTGGCCTCCGTGTCCGTTTTCAGCCCAACACATTCTTGAAAGCGCGGCTGATCCAGGAAGACTTGTTCTCGGTCGGCTCGACACCGGCGGACCTCACAAGCCGATACGCGTCTTTGTACCAAGAGCTGTCCGGGAAATTATGGCCCAGAACGGCGGCCGCGGTCTGCGCCTCGGTGATGATTCCCATCGCCATATAGGCTTCGGTCAGCCGCTCCAGCGCCTCCTCGACTTCGCGCGTGGTCTGATACTGGGTCACGACGACTTTGAAGCGATTGATGGCACCCGTGTAATCACGTTTTTGCAAGTAGTAGCGGCCAATCTCCATCTCTTTGCCGGCAAGCTGGTCGCGCGCCATGTCGATTTTTCGCTTTGCATTGACGGCGTATTCGGAATCCGGATATTTGCGCACCACTTCCTGAAACGCATCGATCGCCTTCTGCGCGTCGGCCTGATCGCGCGACACATCGAGAATTTGGTCGTAGTAGGAGGAGCCGATCAGGTATTGGGCATAGGCCGCATCGGGGCTCGCCGGATGCAGCGTGACATAGCGTTTGGCGGCATTGATGCAGTCGTCGTATTGCTCCGCCTCATAATCCGAATAGGCCGACATCAGAAGTGCTTTGCGGGCCCAGTCGGAATACGGGTTCTCGCGGTCCACCTCATCGAATTTCTTTGCCGCTTCCTTGTAATCCTGCTTGTCGTTGAGCAGGAAGACTCCTTCGTTATAGAGCCTATCGGCGGGGACGTCGGGGACGTAGCCGTCGTCTTTGTTCTTGAAGTAGCTGCAGCCCATGAGCGAGGTGGCGACAAACGCCAATGTCAGGCAGCCCGCCAGCGCACGCAGCCTGCAACCGGATCTGCCCGAAACTCGTAACCCAACTGTCATGAGCGTGATAACAGTCCCGCCAAGCGACCGTTCGAGGCCGCGTCCGTGCTGGGGCCACCCCCGGCCCACCGATCATACGGCAATTATGGCCGACAATCGGCCCGCATTAAGGCGAAAAAGTTAAGCAAATTAAGAGACCTCTGGGCCATAGGCGGGGATTGCAATACCCGCGAGATCGGCGTGGCCGCGGGCGCGACGCAACGGCTCGGCTTCGGGCATTTCGACATAGGCCCACGCGGTCCGATCAGCCATCAAGGCCGAGAGCACAGCGTGATTGAGCTTGTGCCCACCCCGCCGCGAGCGATAAGCGCCGATCAACGGCGCACCCGCCAACGCAAGATCGCCAATGGCGTCGACGGCCTTGTGGCGCGCAAATTCGTTGGCGAAGCGCAGCCCCTCCGGATTGAGCACGCGGGTTTCGGCGATAACGACGGTATTGTCCAGCGAAGCGCCCAGCGAATAGCCGGCGCTCCACAGCTTCGACACGTCGCGAATAAACCCGAAGGTCCGCGCCCGAGCGAGTTCGCGCCGGAACATGCCTGGCTCAACCTCGATTGCAAACGTCTGTCGGCCAATCAGCGGATGATCGAATTCAATCTCGGTCTCTACCAGCAAGCCGTGGCCACGCGGCTGGAATTCGCCATAACAGCCATTCACGCCAACCCGCACCGTCTTGAGCACCTGGATATACCGCCGCGGCGGCGGCAGCGTCACGATGCCGGCTTGATCGATCGCGCTGACGAACGGTTGAGCGCTGCCATCCATGATGGGAACTTCGGGGCCGTCGACCTCTATGAGCGCGTTGTCGACGCCGAGAGCGTACAGCGCCGCGAGCACATGTTCGGTGGTCGACACCGCCGGGCCACTCTGATCGCCAAGAACCGTCGCAAACTCGGTGGCCATCACGGAACGGTAGTCGGCGGCAAACTCGCGATCACGCTGGCCGTTCTGCCCGCAGCGCAGAAAGACGATGCCGGTATCGGCTTCGGCGGGATGCAGTGTCAGGGTGACCGGGGAACCAGAATGAACGCCGACGCCTGCAACCGTCGCGTGATGACGCAACGTCGTTTGCCTGCCGGCTTGCATGCCCCGCGTCATGCGGCCTTCCCGCAACTTGAGACCAAACTGCGCGGGCTGTTACCACGCATGCAATTTTGGCCCACCCCAACTTGAGGAGAATGCAGGCTGATCTGCATGTACGGGGGATGTCCGCACCGGACAGTCCAATACCAGTCCCCCGACAAATTCCCCTCCGACATTGCAACCTTAATAGCGACGCCTCGCCAGGCCAACTCACGCTTTCTTACCGAATGTTACCATCTTATGGCCGCAGTCTTGACCGCAAGACGCCCCAAAACGGCACGCGGATGGGTGCGGCGGCCCCGCAAGGGGATCAAAGTCACGATGTGGCAGTTCCACGACAGCCTCTTGGAAAAGCAGTGATTCGTTCTGAAATATGGCCTGAAATCAGAAATTTGCTCCGCATCTTTGGCCAAATGCGCAGCGCCCCGGGACCACGCCAGGGCGCTTTGCGCCGGCCGCTCTAACGCAACAGGCGATGGCTCAATTGGCTTGCCGGCGCAGGAACGCTGGAATGTCCAGTTGATCCTCTTCGGCTGAGTTATGCACAGGCGCTTGCCGCCCGTGTTGGTCGAGCCCGTGCGGTGCACCCCGCTTGGCGTATTCGGACACCGGCTCCGGTGCACGCGGCACGGGCCGCCCCACGAGGCGTTCGGCCGGTTGCAGCGGGCTCGGTGCGTCAGTGGCAGCCGTCGACGACTCCAGTTCGTCTTGCTGGCGACGACCAAGCCCGACTGAGGCCAAACGCTGCAGCAGCGACATGCGTTGCTTTGCGGGATGATCGTCCTGCGCAAGCTCGCCGCGCCGCGCTCGAATTTCGTTTTGCGCGGGCACCGGGAACTCATCGATCCGCGGCATGCGCGGCGTGCGCGACTGCGGCCGGTCGGGCTGGGGCGGAATGAAAGTCTGCGGCTCCTCCATCTGCGGGCCGCTGGGAGCCGGATCGATGAACAGCGACGGCTTGGGAGCAAGCGGCCTGATCGTGACCTGGTCGCCATCGGAATGCGGCAGAATCGCCGCCGCCACGGCCGCCCTGGCCGCCGAGGCAATCGACGCGGTCACGGAAGCCGCAGGCGACGCCGGCGCGGCTGCAGCGACGCGTGCCGGTTCGGACCGTTCGCCGCGTTCCGCCAGCCGCTGATTGTCGGCGCGCAATCGCTGTGCGACGTCGGCGATACGCTGCTCCGCCGCGCGCAGCGCCGGTTGCTGTGCGAGCGCTTGGTCGATGCCGGTAGCGACAACAGAGACACGGATGATGCCATCGAGACTTTCGTCGAAGGTGGCGCCGACGATGATATTTGCATCCTGATCGACCTCCTCGCGGATCCGGGTGGCCGCCTCGTCGACCTCGTAGAGTTTCAGATCGCGCCCGCCGGTGATCGAAATTAGCAGCCCCTTCGCGCCTTTCATCGACGCGTCGTCGATCAACGGATTCGAGATCGCCGCTTCTGCAGCGGTGAGTGCCCGCTTTTCGCCCTCGGCTTCGCCCGTGCCCATCATCGCCTTGCCCATTTCGCGCATGACGGCACGCACATCGGCAAAGTCGAGATTGATGAGGCCTTCCTTGACCATCAGGTCGGTGATGCAGGCTACGCCGGAATACAGCACCTGATCCGCCATCGCGAACGCGTCGGCGAATGTGGTCTTCTCGTTCGCCACGCGGAATAAATTCTGATTCGGGATGATCAGGAGCGTGTCGACGCATTTCTGCAGCTCGGTAATGCCGCCATCGGCGACGCGCATGCGGCGCTGGCCTTCGAAATGAAACGGCTTGGTGACCACGCCCACCGTGAGGATGCCGAGCTCGCGCGCCACTTTGGCGACCACCGGCGCGGCGCCCGTGCCGGTGCCGCCGCCCATGCCCGCGGTGACGAAGACCATGTGGGCGCCGGAAAGGTGATCGCGGATTTCATCAATCACTTCTTCCGCGGCGGCGCGCCCGACGTCGGGTTGCGAACCGGCGCCAAGGCCTTCTGTCACCTGCACGCCCATTTGAATGATGCGCTCGGCCTTCGACGTGGTGAGTGCCTGCGCGTCGGTATTGGCGACGACAAAATCGACGCCCTGCAAGCCGGCGCTGATCATGTTGTTGACGGCATTGCCGCCGGCGCCGCCGACCCCGAATACGGTAATGCGCGGCTTGAGTTCACGGATATCGGGTATATTCAGATTGATCGTCATGGTTGCCTCTTTGTCGTTGCGCGGGCGCGTTCAACGCCCGGCCCCGGCCGGTCCGCCACCGGCCGATGTGATTGTTTGGCTTCGGCTCTGGGGGCCATCAGAAACTCTCGCGAAGCCATCGTCCGACTCGGGCGAAATAACCGCCCGTACCTGCCGTGAGATACCGCTTACGCCGCGGTTCGAAGTGTTCGAGATGCGCCGCCTGCGGGTACACCAGAAGACCCGTCGCCACGGCGAAAGCCGCTCCCTTGGCGGCATCCGGCAAGCCGGCGATGCCGAGCGGCCGGCCAATGCGCACCGGTCGGCCCAGGATACGGGCCGCGAGATCGGGCAATCCGGTGAGTTGGCTCGCGCCGCCGGTGAGCACGACTCCGCCGCGCGGATCCGCCGCGAACAGGGAAGCCGCAAGGCGATCGCGAACCATTTCAAGAATTTCCTCGACGCGCGGCTTGATGATGTGCACCAGCGTCGCCCGCGAAACGAATTGCGTCTGTTCACGCTCATCTTCGCTCATGGGCGGCACCGTGATCATGTCGCGTTCGTCCGATCCACCGCTCAGCACACTGCCATAAAGCGTCTTGATTCGCTCGGCATCCGCGATACCGGTGTTGAGCCCGCGGGCGATATCGGTGGTGACGTTGTGGCCGCCGAGCGCAAAGCCCTCCAGGTGAACGAAACGGCCGCCGGTGAAAACCGCCATTGTGGTGGTGCCGGCGCCCATCTCGACGACGGCGGCGCCCAGATCGGCTTCGTCGTCTGCCAGCACGGACAGACCGGCGACGTACGGGCTCGCGACCATGGCCTCGACGGCGAGGTGGCACCGCTCGACCGCCAGCATGAGATTGCGAGCCGCCGCGATCTCGGTCGTCGCGATGTGCATGTCGACGCCGAACCGGCCGGCCACCATGCCGCGCGGATCGCGAATGCCGTTGACGCCGTCGATCGAATAACCGACCGGAAGCGAGTGCAGCACCGCGCGGCCGTCGCGCTGCGAATGCCGGCTGCCGGCGGCGAGCACGCGCGCAATATCGCCTTCGGAAACTCCCGAACCGACAATGTCGACGTCGGCCGCGAACAATTCGCCGGCCAAGCGGCCAGACGAGATCGACAGCACGACCGACTCGATCTCGACCGATGCCATGCGTTCGGCGGCATCGACCGCCTGCCGAATTGCCTCCTCGGCGAGTGCGAGATTGACCACGCCGCCGGCCTTCATGCCACGCGCCTCGGTATGGCCGAAGCCGATTACTTCGACGGCATGGCTGCGGCGGGTCAGGACCTGCTGCGGCGGATGCGGCCGAAGCCGCGCAATCAAACAGGCGACCTTGCTCGAGCCGACATCGAGCGCGGCGACGAGAGCGCTGCGGCGCGGCGAGATCGGCTTCATCTTCGGCGCCAGACCGTAATGGAGGGTGTTCAAGCGTTACCCCCCTTTTTCTTCTTGTTGGCTTGGAGACTTTCGTTGCGCGCTTGTGCGGCCGCTGCGGACAATCGCACGGTGACCCGATCGGCAAGCCGTAGATCGACATTCGTGATATCGCGTGACAGCAGCTTTTTGTCATGATCGAGCGCGACCAGCTCGTCGAGTGCGCGGCCGACATCCGTTTCAGGCAGTTGCACGTTGATGCCGTTGATCAGTCGCAAGTCCCAGCGCCGCTGCGCCACCAGGATCGATGCTCGCAGTTGGGCTCGAAGGTCGGGGTATCGATCGACCAGGGCGAAGAAATCCTTGGCCTGACGCTGCGCTCCGCGCCCGACGACGAGTGGCAAACCGAGAAAGCGATCTTCCACGAACGGTTCGAGCACCGTGCCATCATCGGCGATCACGCTGACTTGACCGTCCTTTTGCCAGAGCGCGAAAGCCTGCCGCTCCCTCACCGTGACCTGCAGGCGGTCCGGATAAAGCTTCAGGACGGTGGCATCCGCGATCCAGGGGTTCGTCAGCAGCCGCGCGCGTGCCGCGTCGGCGTCAAGGAACAGGAGCGAGCTTTGCCCGGTCACCCCGACAGTGCCGAGGATTTCCTGCCTACTGACTTCCTTCGATCCTGTCAGCGAGATCGCCGCAATGCGAAATCCAACCGAGTTTGCAACCGTATCGCGAGCGCCCTTGAACCAATTGACCATCTCGGCAACGTGCTGGCCCTCGACGACGCCATAGCTGAGGCTGCCGGCAAGCAGCAGGACCGAGCCGGCGATGCCGACGCCGCGCGGCGGCGGCAATCGGATGAGCCTGTTGCTCCAGCGCTCAACGAGGCGCCCATACGTGGTCAACCAGGCCGGTCGAGCGAGCCGACGATGACGCGGCGTCCTGCCGACATGCGCACCGGCCGGCGCGTCGGTCGATGCGCCGGCCTGCTCCACCCCTGATGGCCCCGACCGCATCAGCGGTTGGTCGAGGCGTCCTCCACCATCCATCGCACCAGCTCATCGAACGTGATGCCCGCATACGCGGCTAACTCGGGCACGAGCGAGGTTTCGGTCATGCCCGGTTGCGTATTGACTTCAAGACAGACCAGTTCTCCCGTCCCCCGATCGTCGTAACGAAAGTCGGCGCGGCTCACGCCGCGGCAGCCAAGCGCGTTATGGGCAGCCAATGCGAGTCTGCGGACCTCCTGGTAAACATTTGGTAAAACTTGCGCGGGGAGCAGGTGTTTGGAGCCACCCGCGGCATACTTGGCCTCGTAGTCGTAGAAGCGCGTGGCAGGTACGACTTCGATGACATCGAGGGGGCGGTCGCCGAGCACCGCGCAGGTTAGTTCCTTGCCCGGGATGTAGCGCTCGATCATGACCGTGTCGCCGAACGGCCAATCGTCCCGAAAGAGCTCCTGGGGTGGGTGTGGGTGCTCCGTCGTGACGATGAAGACGCCGACGCTTGACCCTTCGGCGACCGGCTTGACGACGTAGGGCGGCGCCATGAGATGGCCTTTGGCCGCGGCCATGCGGGATGCCAGAAGGTGCTCGGCCACCGGCACACCGGCGGCGCGAAACAGTGCCTTGGCATAGTCCTTCTGCATGGCGAGTGCCGAGGCGAGCACCCCGGAATGGCTGTAGGGAATGCCCAGGATCTCCAGAAGCCCCTGCAACGTGCCGTCCTCACCCGGCCGACCGTGCAGGACATTCAGCGCGACATCGGGCTTGGCGGCAGTCAGCACGGCCGCGATCTGGCGTGTGACGTCAATCGTCGTGACGCGATAGCCCAGCCGGGACAGTGCGTCGGCGCAAGCCTTGCCGGAGCGCAGCGAGATGTCGCGCTCGGCCGACCAGCCTCCCATCAAGACGGCGACGTGCTTGGCCATGGTTCAGCCGGCTCCGCTGATTCGCATGGCTCAGCAATAGAATCGACTATTGGCGAAAAATCGAGGGTGTCAGTGGCCGATTTTGGCCGGAAACGAGGCGCCGTCGTAAAGCCACGTCAGGCAATCGAACATGTGCGTCTCGTCCCAACCGGACACGGTGGCATTACGCACATCACGGGCGATGCCCTCGGCGTGAAGGAGCGAATCCCACAGCGCGCGCGATTCCAGTTGCACACGCGCGGTGCGGGCGAGCCGGAGCGCCTCGAAGCGGCGGAACGCAGCGGCGAATTGGCCGTCTGCGGCGTGGATCGTTTCGGCGAGGCAAAGGCCATCCT
This sequence comes from Xanthobacteraceae bacterium, assembly GCA_030037645.1. GTDB lineage: Bacteria > Pseudomonadota > Alphaproteobacteria > Rhizobiales > Xanthobacteraceae > BOG-931. The sequence goes on along the minus strand of JASHQI010000264.1, from coordinate 9,864 downwards.
CGATCGCCATGCAGGCGCCCTGCGCCAGTGTTTGCAACGGGGCATGCGCGGCGTCGCCCAACAGCACGATGCGGCCTTGATGCCAATGCCGCACCGGATCGCGATCGGCAACCGATCGGCGCCAGCGAAAGTCCATCATGGCGTTCAGCGCGTGCACCGATGGATGGGCATCGCGGTAGATGTGCTCAAGCTCGGCACGGTAGGTCGCGGCGTCCGCTCTTTCGGCGTGAGTCGCAGTACGGAACACGGCGACGATGTTGAACAGCGCGCCGTGGCGCAGCGGATAATGGATGACGTGGTAGCCCGGTCCGCCCCACAGCACGACGCGGTCGCGCGGCACGTCGACCTCGAGCTCGGCCATCGGTACGATGGTCCGCAACGCCGCGTAGCCGGTCGGGCGCGGTTCGCCGTCGCCGATCAGCGCGGCGCGGAATAGCGAACGAAAGCCATCGGCTGCGACCAGCGCCGGCCCTGAAAACGTGCGGGCGTCAGCCGTCGTCACCACGACGCCGTCACCGCGATCCTCAAAGCCGTTCACCATCGCGTCGGCGACAAGTTCTATCGCCGCGCTGCCACGGCAGGCATCGAGCAAGACGTTATGGAGATCGACGCGATGGACGATGATGTAGGGATATTTGAAGCGCGCCCGCAGCGTCGCGCCGGTCGGAATCCGCACCAATTCCTTGCCGTCGAGCGCGTCCAGCATCACGACGGCGGCGGGCGAATCCGCGACGGCGAGGACCTGATCCATCAGCCCCAGGCGATCGAACACGTGAAAGACATTGGGGCCGAACTGGATGCCGTAGCCGATGGCGCCGAACTCCGGCGCGCCCTCCAGCACGCGCACAGACCGGCCACGCCGCGCCAACGCCAGCGCCGTTGTCAGTCCGCCGAGCCCGCCGCCAACGATGAGGATGGGGTCGCTTCGGAACATGGTTGCAGATTAGCACCCTGTGCGGAGCTATTTCGCGACGCCGATCCGCTTGATCTCCCATTCCAGCTCGACACCGGAATTTTCTTTCACGCGACGGCGCACGGTCTCGCCAAGCGTCTCGATATCGGCGGCGGTGGCGTTGCCGCAATTGATCAGAAAATTGCAGTGCATCTCGGATACTTGCGCGTCGCCGATGCGCAGGCCGCGGCAGCCGGCGGTGTCGATGAGCTGCCACGCTTTGTGTCCCGGCGGGTTCTTGAAGGTCGAGCCGCCGGTGCGGCTTTTGATCGGTTGCGTGGCCTCGCGCGACTCGGTGATTTTTTCCATCTCGGCGGCGATGACGGCCGGATCGCCGCGCTCGCCTGCGAACACGGCCTGCGTGAAGATGTAATCCTCCGCCGCGCCGCAGTGCCGGTAAGCATAACCCATGTCGGCATTGGCGAGCACATGCACGCGGCCATGCCGGTCGACCGCGCGCGCCTCGACAAGCGCATCCCTGGTCTCGCGTCCGTAGGCGCCGCCGTTCATGCGCAGCGCGCCGCCGACTGCGCCTGGAATGCCGCGCAGGAACGACAGGCCCGCAATCGCGGCTTCCTGCGCCGCGCGCGCGACCCTGACATCGGGCACCGCGGCGCCGGCGCGAATGCGCGTGCCGTCCACCGCAATGTCGCCGAAGCCGCGGCCAAGCCGCACGACCACGCCGGCCACGCCGCCATCGCGCACGATCAGGTTCGAGCCGAGACCGACCACGGTCACTGGAATTTCGGCCGGCAAGCCGGCCAGGAAATGAGCGAGGTCTTGCTCATCTTCCGGCATGAACAAGACCTGCGCCGGACCGCCGACGCGGAACCATGTCAGTTCGGCCAGCGATTGGTTGGCCAAAAGCCGGCCTCGCGTCGCCGGCAGTTTTGATTTCAATGCAAGAGCGACATCGGCAAAGCTCATGCGGCCGCTCCCGTTGCCGCCGCAAGCGAGTCGAGCCAAGCCGCCAACACCTTAATTCCAATGTCACGCGTCGCCGGCCCCAACGTGTGCGCCTGGTTCCGCAAGTGGCGCGGATCAATGCCCGCCTTGCCGAGTTCGACGGTATGGCCAACGAGCCAGGCTTCGAATCGCGCCGGCTCCGTCTCCAGGTGAAATTGCAACGCAAGCTGCGCCGGCGTCCGCGTGAACGCCTGCACCGGACAGTGCGGCGTCGAGGCGAGCCGGTCGCAGCCGGCCGGCAAGTCGGCATTGTCGCCGTGCCAGTGCAGCACCGGCGTCGCGCCAAGAGGCGCCAGCACCGATGCCCGACCGGCCGCGGTCAGGGTCAGTGGCGCCCAGCCGATTTCCTTAATCGGCCCCGGTGCGACGCGCGCGCCAAGCGCCGCCGCCATGAGTTGCGCACCGAGGCAAATTCCGAGAAACGGCTTGTTCGCAGCGATGCGCGCAGCAATCGCAGCAAGTTCGTCGGTCATGAACGGATACGTTTGGCACTCGTAGACGCCGATCGGACCGCCCAGCACGACGAGCAAATCGGGAGCCAGAAACGTTACGGCATCGCAGCGTTCCACGCCGGCTTCGAGATAGCGTAGCTCGTAGCCGCGCGCAGCAAGGAGCGGACCAAGCATGCCGAGATCTTCGAAGGCGACGTGGCGAACGGCAAGGCAGGTCCGTGTCATGGCATGACCGTATCAACTTGCGGCCGCCGCCAATTCTCCCGGCAGCGCATAGGCCCATTGCGTGATCGAACCGGCGCCGAGGCAGACGACATAGTCGCCGGGATGCGTCATACCGGCGACGAGCAATGCAAGCTTGTCCGGTCCATCCAGCGCGATGACCTGGCGGTGCCCATGCGTGCGCAGGCCCTGTACCAGCGCGTCGCGGTCGACTCCCTCGATCGGCGCTTCGCCGGCCGGATAGACATGGGCGACAATCACCGCATCGGCATCGTTGAAGCAGGTGCAGAATTGCTCGAACAGAGCGGCAAGCCGCGTGAACCGATGCGGCTGCACGACGGCTATCACCCGACCCTTGGTCGATTCGCGCGCCGCCCTGAGCACGGCGGCGATTTCGACCGGATGGTGGCCGTAGTCGTCGATAATGGTGACGCCGTTCCAGGTGCCGGTACGGGTGAAGCGCCGTCGCACGCCGCCAAAGTTTGCCAACGCGTTGCGGATCGCCTCGTCGCCAATACCAAGTTCGCGCGCCACCGCGATGGCGGCCGTGGCATTGAGCGCGTTATGGCGGCCGGGCATCGGCAGCGCGATGGTCTTGATCTCGTGGAGCGATTGTCCGGCGTGGTCGCGGAATACGACGGTGAACAGCGAGATGCCGCCGGCGTGCGAGACATCCATCAGTCGCACGTCGGCCTGCGGATTTTCGCCGTAAGTGATGATGCGGCGGTCCTCGATGCGGCCGATCAGGCTCTGCACCACCGGATGATCGGTGCACATGACCGAATATCCGTAGAACGGCACATTTTCGACGAAGGCGCGAAACGCGTCCTGCACGGCATCGAAAGTTTTGAAGTGGTCGAGATGCTCGGGATCGACATTGGTGACCACGGCGATGTCGGCCGGTAGCCTGAGAAACGTGCCGTCGGACTCATCGGCCTCAACCACCATCCAGTCGCCGGCGCCAAGCCGTGCATTGGTGCCGTAGGCATTGATGATGCCGCCGTTGATCACGGTCGGATCGAAACCGCCGGCGTCGAGCAGCGCCGCCACCATGGACGTTGTCGTCGTCTTGCCATGCGTTCCGGCAATGGCGATGCAGCTTTTCAGGCGCATCAACTCCGCCAGCATTTCGGCGCGGCGCACCACGGGCAGCCGCCGCGCGCGCGCCGCGACCAGTTCCGGATTGTCGTGCTTGATGGCCGACGAGACGACGACAACCTGCGCGCCGTCGAGATTATCGCCGGAATGCCCGATGGCGACCTTCACGCCTTTGTCGCGCAGTCGCTTGACGTTGGCGCTCTCAGCCTGATCGGAGCCCTGTACGACGTAGCCGAGATTTACCATCACCTCGGCGATACCGCTCATGCCGATGCCGCCGATGCCGGTGAAATGCACCGGACCGATGTCGCGCGGCAATTTCATGGGCTCTCCAACCGTCTGCTCCCGCCCCACGAGGGGACGGGATTGTATCTACTTATTTGCACCCTGCGCCGCCACCGTCAGTACCAGATCGGCGAGCCGGTCGGCAGCATCGAGCCGGGCCACGGCCTGGGCCGCAGCCGCCATTGTTGCCAGGCGCGCCGGCGCCGCCTCCAGGGCAGCGATCTCGGCGGCCAGCCGCGCCGGCGTAAACATATTCTGTTCGAGCCGAATGGCGCCGCCCGCCCGTTCCAGGACCCCGGCATTGGCAAACTGGTCCTGATCGAGCGAATGCGGCAGCGGGATCAAAATCGACGGCCGGCCGATGGCGGCCAGTTCGGCTACGGTCGAGGCTCCGGAGCGCGAAATCACCAGGTGGCTCCCGGCCATGCGTGCCGGCAAATCGGCGAAAAACGGCGCGATTTCGGCGGCCACCGGGAGACCGGCGTAGCAATCGCGCACCCGGCTCAAATCCTCCTCGCGGGCCTGCTGAACAATGGTCAGACGCGCGCGCAGTGCAGGATCGAGGTGACCGATCGCAGGAGGAACGACATCAGCCATGATCCGGGCGCCTTGGCTGCCGCCGACAACGAGCAGGCGCAGCCGATCCCCCGCGGCCGGATAGGGCGTGGCCGCGACCGCAAGCACCGCGGGGCGGACTGGATTGCCGGTGATCGTCGTCTTGGCAGCCAAATCGGGCCTGCCGCCGACGACGTCGGGAAACGTCGTGGCAATCGCCATGACGCGCGGCGCCAATAAGCGATTGGCCCGCCCCATCACGGCGTTGGCGTCATGGATAAGGCTCGGAACGCCGCTCCAGGCCGCGGCCAAGACCGGCGGTATCGTCGGATAGCCGCCGAAACCGACGACCGCTGCCGGCTGCAAACGCCCGATCAGACGCCGTGCCTGAAGGAGGCCCAGCCCGAGCGTCACGGCTGTTCTGGTCACCGCAATCGGATTGCGCCCGCGCAAGGTCGCGCTGGTGACGACGTGAACGCAATGTTCGGGGAATGCGCCGCCAAAACGCGCGGCCCGCCCATCGGTCGCAAGATGAACCGCAAGGCCGCGTTCGGCCAGCGCCGCCGCCAGCGCCTCGGCTGGGAACAGATGGCCGCCGGTTCCGCCGGCGGCAACGAGCACCGGCGCGCGGACCGGCGCCAGCATCACACCCGATTCCCGCTGATCACGATATTGCCGGCGAGTTGCGCGCGCGGCCGCTCGCGGGTCAGCGCCACCAGCATGCCCATCGCATAAGCGAGCGAAATCAAGGAGGAGCCGCCATAGGAAATGAACGGCAGCGTCATTCCTTTGGCCGGCATCAGGTGCAAATTGACCGCCATGTTGATGGTCGATTGCAGGCCGAACAGGATGGCAAGCCCTGCCGCGGCAAATCGGGTGAACGGATCGTCATTGCGCATAGCCTTCAAAAGCGCTCGGATCACGATAAAAGCGAACAGCGCGACCAGAATGAGGCAAAGCACGACGCCGAATTCCTCGGCGGCCACCGCGAACACGAAGTCGGTGTGGCCCTCGGGCAGGATGCGCTTGATCGTGCCCTCGCCAGGGCCGGTGCCGAACCAGCCGCCGCGAACAAACGATTCGGTCGCAATGTCGACGTTGAAGCTGTCACCGGCGCCGGGATCGAGGAAGCCTTTGATCCGCGCCGCGACATGCGGAACGGTGTAGAACGCCGTCATCAGACCGACGCCCGCGGTGGCGGCGAGTCCCAGGACCCAAATGAGGCGCATGCCCGCCATATAAAAGAGCGAGCCCCAGACCAGCGCGATCAACATGGTCTGACCAAAATCGGGCTGCAGCACCAGCAACGTCACCACGACGATCAGCAATGCCAGTGCGATGGTGTTGGCGGGCATTTCGGGCCGCTTTGCCGACTCGCCGAATAGCCACGCGATCAGGATCACGAATGCCGGCTTGAGAAACTCCGACGGCTGGATGTTGACGCCGAGAATCACCAGCCAACGTCGCGCGCCCTTGATCTCGGCGCCAAAATACGGCGTCGCGGCGACCAGGATCAGACTCACGAAGAAGACGATGAGCGACACTTGGCGGATTTCGCGCGGCGACAAAAACGATGTCGCAATCAGGACGGCAGCAGCCGGGATGAGAAAAAGCACCTGGCGGTCGACGAAGTGAAATGGATCAAGCCCGATGCGCGCGGCGACCGGCGGGCTCGCGGCAAGGCACAGGATGATGCCGCCGAGCATCAGCGCACCGAGCGCAGCCAGCGTCAGCCGATCCACAGTCCACCACCATTCGTTAAACGCTGTGGGTTGGGCGCGCGAAGCCATGGACCGTTCCCCGAAATCCCGGCCTACACGTGACACTGCGATGGTTTAAAGGGGATTAAGAACGACCGTCATTCCGGGGGCGCGCCGAAGGCGCGAGCCCCGGAATCCATAGCCGCGGCGATCCGGAGTGACGGCAGCGGTTATTTTGCCGCCACCCCCGGCAGCCCCCTCACCAGGGCGCGGAAGGCGTCGCCGCGCACCTCGAAATTGCGGTATTGGTCGAATGAGGCACAGGCCGGCGAGAGCAGGACAACGGGCTCCGGCGCCGAGGAGGCCTCGGCATCGCTGGCGGCGGCGGCGAGCGCTTTGTCGAGCGTTCCGGTGATTTGGTGCGGCACGTCGGCTGATAGCGTTACGGCGAATTCCTCGGCCGCTTCGCCGATCAAATAGGCTTTGCTGATGCGCGGAAAGAATCTCCGCAAGGCCTCGATGCCGCCGGTCTTCGGCTTGCCGCCCGCGATCCAAAAAATATCGTTGAAGCAAGCCAGCGCCTGAGCCGCCGAATCGGCATTGGTGGCTTTGGAATCGTTGACGAACAGGACGGCGCCGCGCCGGCCGATCTCCTCCATGCGGTGCGCAAGTCCGGGAAAGGAGCGCAACCCCGCTTGGATCGCCGCAGGCTCAAGGCCGAGTGACAAGGCCGCGGCCGCGGCGCAGGCGGCGTTCTGTGCATTATGCTGCCCACGCAGCGAGCCGATGCCGCCGAGTGCGGCGATCATCTCTTCCCCCGCAAGCACAGGTGGGTTGGCAGCGGGCACGACCCGCATGATGCGTTGCTGTTCGACATAGATGCCGGCAGCCAATCGTTGCCGCACCGAAATCCGCACGACGCGCTTGCCCGACCCTTCGATTCGATCGGCAATGGTCCGGCACCATTCGTCATCGACTCCGACGATCGCGGTTCCGTGCTGTTGCACCCCCCCGACCAGCCCTTCCTTCACTGCCGCGTAATTCGCCATGGTGCCATGGCGATCGAGATGATCTTCGCTCAAGTTGATCAGGATACCGATCGAGGCGTCCAGCGAAGGCGCGAGATCGATCTGATAGGACGAGCACTCGATGACGTGGACGCGGCCCGCCTGCGGCGGCTGCAGTGACAGAATCGCAGTGCCGATATTGCCGCCGACCTGCACGTCCATGCCGGCGCTCGCCGCGAGATGCGCGATCAGCGCCGTTGTGGTCGATTTGCCGTTGGTGCCGGTAATGGCGACGAACGGCGCATCGGGTGAGATGAGCCGACGCTCGCGGCAGAACAATTCGACGTCGCCGATCACCTCGACCGCCGCCTTGCGAGCCAGCGCGACGGTCCAATGCGGGACCGGGTGCGTCAGCGGCACGCCGGGCGCGAGTACCAGCGCCGCGATCTTCGACCAGTCGATTTCGCGCAAATCCGCGGTCGGAATGCCGGCGGCGTTCACCTTCGCGACGCTCTGCGAATCATCGTCGGACGCGATTACGTCGGCGCCGCCGGCCAACAACGCACTTGCGCTCGCGAGCCCCGAACTGCCCAGACCGAACACGGCGACCTTTTTGCCGGCAAAGGTCGTAATCGGGATCACGATGAAGCTACCTCAGCTTCAGGGTCGATAGCCCGGCCAACGCGAGCACGACCGAGACGATCCAGAAACGAATGACGATCTGCGGCTCGGTCCAGCCAAGCTGCTCGAAATGGTGATGGATCGGCGCCATCTTGAAGACGCGCTTGCCGGTCAGCTTGAATGAAACCACCTGCACGATGACGGAAACGGCCTCGAGCACGAACAGGCCGCCGATGACAGCGAGCACGATCTCGTGCTTGGTGGCGACCGCTACGACGCCGATCATGCCGCCCAGCGCGAGCGAACCGGTATCGCCCATGAAAATCGACGCCGGCGGCGCGTTGAACCAAAGAAATCCCAGCCCCGCGCCGAGCACCGCGCCGCATAAGACTGCAAGCTCCCCGGTGCCGGCGACATAGTGAATCTGCAGATAGTCGGCAAAGACCGCGTTGCCGCAGAGATAGGAAATCATGCCGAAGCTTGCCGCCGCGATCATCACCGGAACGATGGCGAGACCATCGAGACCATCGGTCAGGTTCACCGCGTTGCCCGCTCCGACGATGATGAAGACCGCGAAGATGACGAAGAACCAGCCGAGATTGATCACCAGTTCCTTGAAAAACGGAAATGCCAGCGAAGTTGAGAACGGCATATGCCCGAGTTCGACCAGGGCGACGCAGGCAAACCCGGCAATGATAGCCTCGATAGCCATCCGCCGCCGGCCGCCAAATCCGTTGTGCGTCTGTTTCTTGACTTTCAGATAGTCGTCATAAAAGCCGACAAATCCGAAACCGAGCGTGACCCACAGCACGACCCAGACGTACGGATTGGCGGGATTGGCCCACAGCACGGTCGACACCAGCATGCCGGAGAGGATCATCAGTCCGCCCATTGTCGGCGTACCAGCTTTGGCAATGATATGCGACTTCGGGCCGTCGGCGCGGATCGGTTGACCTTTTCCCTGCAATTGCCGCAGCCGATCAATGATGTTCTGACCGAACAGGAAAACAAAGAGCAGCGCCGTGATGATGGCGCCGCCGGTCCGAAACGTGATGTAGCGGAACACGTTGAGGACCGTGAGTTTGTCCGACAGATCGACCAGCCAAATGAGCATCGCATCAACCTTGCGCGGACGCATCCTCGAGTGTGCCACGGTGCGGGTACACGCGCTGCAGCGCCTTGACGATCGGCGCCATGCGCGAGCCGAGCGAGCCCTTGACCATGACGACGTCTCCGGCGTGAATGGCGGGCAGCACTTGCGATTCAAGCGCGGCGGAGTCTTCTGCATAGCCGCCGCGGCGGCTGGCGGGAAGGGCCTGCCACAGACTGCGCATCAGCGGTCCGCAGCAAAACACCAGATCAACCGCGTTGGCGGCCACCGCCGCGGCAAGGCCGCGATGCAGCGAGGGGCCCTTCGGTCCGAGTTCCAACATGTCGCCGAGCACCGCGATACGCCGCCCCAACGGGCCGGTCGACGCCTGACCGAGCAACGCCAAAGCCGCATCGACCGAGGCGGGATTGGCGTTGTAGCTCTCGTCGATAACCAGCGCCGGGCCGCCGGGCGGATCGATCTCGATCGGCGCACCGCGTCCGGAGATCGGTTTGAATTCCGCAAGCGCCAGCGCCGCGAGCGCAAGATCGGCGCCCGCCAGTTCGGCCGCGACCAACACCGCCAGCGAGTTGCTGACGAGGTGGCGACCCGGCGCGCCGATCTTATACGTCAGCTCGGTGCCGAGAATGTCCGCCTGAACGGTCGAGCACCTTGGATGCAGAACCACTTTGACCATCCGCGCATCGGCCTTGGCATGTTCGCCAAACGACACGATGCGCGCGATGCCGGCGTCGTTCGCCCTCCGCTTGAGCTGCGCAAATTGCGGAATATCGCGGTTGATGACGGCGACACCGCCCGGTTCGACGCCGAGAAAGATCTCCGCCTTGGCGTCCGCGATTTTGGTGAGCGAGCCGAAGAATTCGAGATGCACCGGCGCGATGGTCGTGATCAGCGC
>JASHQI010000263.1 GCA_030037645.1 Xanthobacteraceae bacterium | reverse complement strand
TGTGTAGCGCGCTGATGAGGTTGTAATGACCGTCCTGTGACTTGTCGTAGATCGGCGCGCGCCGCTGCACGACCTCTTGCAGACCCGCGGCATCGAACGTCTCGCCCTTACGCGCGGCGCGCCACACCTCCTCGGCAAGCGTAAGCGCGGCGCGGCCGTCGCCGTCGGCCATGCGCAAAAGCGCGGAACGCGCGTCTCGATCGAGCGGCAGCGTTTTGCCTTCGATCGCTTCGGCGCGATCGAGCAGCTTCTCGATCGCCGCGGCGTCAAGCGGCTTGAACACGAGGACGCGCGCTCGCGATAGCAGCGGCGCGATCAGCTCGAACGAGGGATTTTCCGTCGTCGCGCCGACCAGCACGATGGTGCCGTCCTCCATGACCGGCAAGAACGAATCCTGCTGGGCGCGATTGAAGCGATGAATCTCATCGACAAAGAGCAGCGTGCCCTGCCCCGTCTCGCGGCGCAGCCGCGCCGCATCGAACACCTTCTTCAAATCGGCGACGCCGGAAAAGATTGCCGAAATCTGTTCGAAATAAAGCGCTGTGGCATGCGCAAGAAGCCTTGCGACAGTGGTCTTGCCGGTTCCGGGCGGCCCCCAGAAGATCAGCGAACCGAGCGAGCGCGTATCGAGCATGCGTGTGAGTGCGCCGTCCGGACCAAGCAGGTGATCCTGCCCGACCACGTCGGCGAGCTTATCGGGGCGCAGCTTGTCGGCAAGCGGGCGCGGCGCATCGCGGTCGAGACCGCCGGCAGCGAAAAGACTTGGACCTTTTGCCTTGGGCCGTGAACTCATCGGTGTCCTCACGCGCCGTCGTGCCCGGCCTCATGCCGCGCATCCACCTCTTCCTCGCTCTCTAAAAATAAAGGCGTGGATGGCCGGGACAAGCCCGGCGATGATGAGGGGACGGGATTTGCCCACTCATCCACTGAACATGACCGATATCCGCTGGCCGCCGCGGTCGATCGTGATGCGCCATTGCCGTCCGCCGGCATTGGCGATGCGTTCGAGGTCGGTCGATTTGGTAATCTTTTGATTGTTGACCGAAACGACGACGTCGCCCTTTTGAAAGCCGATCGATTGGGCGGTCGAGCCGTCGGCCACCTTGGTAATGACGACACCTTCGGTTTGCGGATCGAGCTGTAGCTCATCTGCCAAAGCCGGCGAGAGATTTTCGACCGTGGCGCCGAAGAACGGCGAACGACCGCGAATCTCGACCTCGTCACGCGGCAGGTCGGGCAGGCTTTGCAGCGCCACCGCGACGACCATCGCCCGTCCATTGCGGATAAGCCCGACCTGCGCCGTGCCCCCGACCGGTTTGGTCGCAAAACGATAATTGAACGCGTTTGGGTCTTCGATGGTCATGCCGTCGACGGTGACAAGAAGATCGCCGACCTTGATACCGGCGCGCGCAGCCGGGCTGCCCGGAACGATGCTGGCGACCAGCGCGCCGGTTGGCCGCTTCAACCCGAGGCTGTCGGCGATATCGGACGTGACCTCCTGAAGCTTGGCGCCGAGCCACGGGCGCTTGACCGTCCCGCTACCGCCCTCTGCCGAGGCGACCACCACGCGCACCATGTTCGCCGGAATGGCAAACCCAATGCCCTGCGAGCCGCCGGAGCGCGAATAAATCGCCGAATTGATGCCAACCATGCGGCCGTTCATGTCGACCAGCGGGCCGCCGGAATTGCCGGGATTGATCGCGGCATCGGTCTGGATAAAGAACTGATAATCGCTGACGCCGACATCTGTGCGCGCCAGCGCCGAGATGATGCCGTGCGTCACTGTTTGTCCGACACCGAACGGATCGCCGATCGCCAGCACGACGTCGCCGACTTGCAGCTCGTCGGAGTTGGCGAATTCGAGAGTGGGAAAACGCTCATGCGCGTTCTTGATACGCAATACGGCAAGATCGCTGCGTTGATCCTTCAACACGATATCGGCATCGAATTCGCGCTTGTCGGAAAGCGCGACTTTCACTTGGCTCGCGCCCTCGATGACGTGGTAATTGGTGACGACAAGGCCCTTGGGATCGACGATGACGCCGGAGCCGAGCGACCGCTCCACTTGTTCTCGCGGTATGCCGCCGCCGAAGAATTGACGGAAGAAGGGATCGGTCAGAAACGGATTTTGGTTCTCGACGACATGCATGGCGTAGACATTCACCACGGCAGGCGCCACACGATGCACGATGGGAGCAAAAGAAAGTTGGAGCTGACCAAGCGAATCTGGGACTTGGCGCTCCTGCGCGCTCGCCGGATGCAGCGCAACTGCGAACAGAAGACATACAGCGGCTGGAATTGTCGAGATATGCAGGCGCGGCATGGACAAACCCCGAATCAATGCGGCCACATATAGGCAGCCGACCGAGGCATGAGAAGGGCGTCGACGAACGGCCGCACGTTTGCGCAGACCTAGGCCGGAGCGGGAGCGGGCTCCTCGGTCCGCACTTGAACGGGTCCGGAATCTTTGCCCTTGGCCTCCACGTCGCGATCAACGAACTCTATCACCGCAACGGGCGCCGAATCGCCATAGCGGTAGCCCGCCTTGAGCACCCGGAGATAGCCGCCGTTGCGCTCCTTGTAGCGCGGACCGATGACGTCGAAGAGCTTCTTGACCATGGCGATGTCGCGCATCTGCGCGATCGCCTGCCGGCGGGCATGCAGGCCGCCGCGCTTGCCCAGCGTGACCAATTTTTCAACGATCGGCCGCAAATCCTTCGCCTTGGGCAGCGTGGTGACGATCTGCTCATGCTTGATCAGCGTGGCGGCGAGATTCGCCAACATGGCGCGGCGATGGTCAGAGCGACGATTGAATTTGCGGTGGGTCTTGCCGTGGTGCATGGCGCCATCCTTGTCGGTTACTCATTCGTCATGCCCGGCCTTTTGCCGGGCATCCACGCCTTCAGCGCGGCAAGAATTAAAGACGTGGCTGGCCAGGACAAGCCCGACCATGACGGTACTCAGTAATGATCCTCGAACCGCTTGGCCAGTTCCTCGATATTTTCCGGAGGCCAGCCCGGCACTTCCATGCCGAGATGCAGACCCATCTGCACCAGCACTTCCTTGATCTCGTTCAGCGATTTTCGCCCGAAATTCGGCGTACGCAGCATCTCGGCTTCGGTCTTCTGAACCAAATCGCCGATATAGACGATGTTGTCGTTCTTCAGGCAATTGGCGGAGCGTACAGAAAGTTCGAGTTCGTCGACCTTCTTGAGGAACGCCGGATTGAACGCAAGATCCGGAATTGCTTCGTGCGTGGTCTCCCGCTTTGGCTCTTCGAAGTTCACGAATACGTTGAGCTGGTCCTGCAAGATGCGCGCCGCGTAGGCGAGCGCATCCTCGGGACTGACGGCTCCGTTGGTCTCGATGGACATCGTGAGCTTGTCATAGTCGAGGATCTGACCTTCGCGCGTATTCTCCACCTTGTAGGAGACCTTGCGCACGGGGGAATAGAGGCTGTCGACCGGAATAAGGCCGATTGGCGCATCCTCGGGCCGGTTTCTCTCCGCCGGCACGTAGCCCTTACCGGTCGAGACGGTGAACTCCATGCGGATTTCTGCGCCCTCATCCAGCGTGCACAGGACGAGGTCGGGATTGAGCACTACGATGTCGCCTACAGTCTGGATGTCACTCGCGGTCACAGTGCCCGGACCCTGCTTCTTCACCACCATGCGCTTGGGGCCATCGCCCTGCATTTTGATGGCGATGTCCTTGATGTTGAGCACGATGTCGGTCACGTCCTCGCGCACGCCGGCGATCGAGGAGAACTCGTGCAGCACGCCGTCGATATGCACCGACTGGACGGCGGCGCCCTGGAGCGAGGACAACAAAATGCGCCGAAGCGCATTGCCAAGAGTCACACCGAAGCCGCGCTCGAGCGGCTCGGCGATAACCGTCGCCGCGCGCCGCGCATCGGCACCCGGGCTGACATGCAGTTTGCCGGGCCTGATCAGTTCCTGCCAATTCTTTTGAATCGTCACGTTATCACCCATCGCGTTGCGCGGCGCGATCCGCTCGCGCGCCTCACTCCGCTCCGTGAGGCCAAGGTCTAGCGGCGGAAGATGTTCCACTTGTTCCATCAACCGGATGTCCTTACACGCGCCGCCGCTTGCGCGGACGGCATCCATTATGCGGGATCGGTGTCACATCGCGGATCGACGTGATGGTGAACCCGGCCGCCTGCAGCGAGCGCAGCGCCGATTCCCGCCCCGAACCGGGGCCCGCGACCTCAACTTCAAGCGTTCGCATGCCGTGCTCCTGAGCCTTCTTGGCTGCATCCTCGGCGGCGACCTGCGCCGCGTAGGGCGTCGACTTGCGCGAGCCCTTGAAGCCCATCGTGCCGGCTGACGACCAAGCGATGGTGTTCCCTTGGACGTCGGTGATCGTAATCATGGTGTTGTTGAACGTAGCGTTCACGTGCGCCACGCCGGAGGCGATGTTTTTGCGTTCGCGTCGGCGGACGCGCGTGGCTTCCTTACCCATTCTGAACCCTTTCGCGGATCGGAACCGGCCGCTCCGGCGCCGTCTGGTCCCCTCCCCTCCATCCTCGCTTGCGGCAGGTGGTTGGAAGGGGGAATGCGCTATTTCTTCTTGCCGGCGATAGGCTTGGCCGGCCCCTTGCGGGTGCGTGCGTTGGTATGAGTGCGTTGGCCGCGAACCGGGAGACTACGGCGATGACGCAGCCCGCGATAGCACCCGAGATCCATCAGCCGCTTGATATTCATCGCCACTTCGCGCCGCAGATCGCCCTCGACCATGTAGTCGCGATCAATCACCTCGCGTAGCTGCAGCACTTCCTGATCAGTCAGTTGCGATACCCGGCGCGAGTCGGGAATCGAAACCTTCTGCAGGATCTCCTTGGCTTTGGCGCCGCCAATGCCAAAGATGTATTGCAGCGCGATCTCGATACGCTTGTTGGTTGGTAAGTTAACACCAGCGATACGGGCCAAGTCAGTTACTCCTTAGTGCTGTCGGCCCATGAACCCGCCATGGTGCCTCGGCGCTCTTTCCTGGTTCCAATGTCACGTGAGAGACCACAAACGTAAAAAGCCGACGCCTGCCGGCCGTTGCGGCTTGGCATCGGTGCTTAATCTCCGCCTGGATATTTGCGGCTTATTAATGGATTCCTCCGGCTTTCGTCAACCTCCACCAGCGATTTCCTGTATCAGCGCTCAGCGCTGGCCGGTTTGCCCCTGCTTCCTCTTCCCCATCGCGGTTTTTGGCGCTGCCGGAGGCCTGCGTTTGACCTCTCCACGCGGCATATCGGACTTTTTTCCTATTGCCTTTGCGGGCGACAACCTCGACGACTTAGCGGTGTTGCTGCCCTTCATGTGGGCGGCCGCGCCTGACGGCCGGGCTTCCGCCGGTCCTTGCGGCAGTGCTGCATCGATGGCGGCTGTGACATCCGGGATCGATGCCATGCCATTGATCGTACGCAACATTCCTTGGTGTCTGTAATAGGAAATCAGTGGTGCAGTCTGCTCGCGATAAGCCTGCAGGCGACTGCGCAAAACCTGTGGATTGTCATCATCGCGCAATTTTTCGCCGCGATTCGCCATCTCGGCGACTCGGCTTTCGATGCGCTTGATCAGGGCGTCCTCGTCGACGCGCAATTCGATCACCCCATCGAGCGCAATACCGCGCTCCGACAGGATACGATCCAGTGCGGCGGCCTGCGGCACGGTGCGTGGAAAGCCATCGAGAACGAAACCCTTGCGGGCGTCGGGCTGCTCGATGCGCTGCTCTACGATCTTGACCACAACGGCATCGGGCACCAGGTTGCCCTTTGCCATGATTTCTCGTGCTTGCCGCCCGACGGGCGTGCCGGCCTTCACGGCGGCGCGGAGCATGTCGCCGGTCGAGAGCTGGACGAGACCGTATTTGGCGACGAGACGCTGAGCCTGCGTTCCTTTGCCAGCCCCCGGCGGGCCCAGCAGGATCAATTTCATCTACGGCGCCCCCTCAGCTTCGACCTCTTGATAAGCCCTTCGTATTGGTGTGCCAGCAGGTAACCCTGCACTTGCGCCACCGTGTCCATGGTCACGCTGACCACGATCAGGAGCGACGTGCCGCCGAAATAAAACGGCACCGCCGCATACGAGATCAAGATCTGCGGCAGGAGGCAAACCAGTGCGAGATAGGCGGCACCGATCACGGTGATCCGCGACAGCACGTAGTCGATGTACTCGGCGGTACGCTCTCCCGGCCGGATGCCGGGAATGAACCCGCCATGTTTCTTCAAATTGTCCGCGGTCTCGGTCGGATTGAACACGATCGCCGTGTAAAAGAACGCGAAGAAGACGATGAGGCCGATATAGAGCGCCAGGAACAGCGGCCGCCCCTGCCCAAGCAGGGCGGTGACGGTCGTGAGCCATTCCGGGCCTTTTCCGGCCGTGAAATTGGCAATCGTCGTCGGCAAGAGCAACAACGACGAGGCGAAGATCGGCGGTATGACGCCCGAGGTATTGAGCTTGAGCGGCAGGTGTGAGGATTGGCCCTCAAACATGCGATTGCCGACCTGGCGTTTGGGGTACTGGATCAACAGACGACGTTGGGCGCGTTCCATGAACACGATGAAGGTGATGACCGCCACGGCCATGATCAGGACGATGAGAATGAGCCCAGTCGAGAGTGCGCCCTGACGGCCGAGTTCAAGGGTGCCGGCGATGGCCGACGGCAGCTGCGCGACGATGCCGGACATGATGATCAGCGACGTGCCGTTGCCGATGCCGCGCTGAGTCACTTGCTCGCCGAGCCACATCAGGAAAATGGTGCCGCCCGTAAGCGTGATCACGGTCGAAATGATGAAGAACGGGCCCGGCGCGGCCACGACCGTCCCCGCTCCTTCCAGGCCGACCGCGATGCCGTACGCCTGGAATGCCGCCAGCACCACCGTCAGATAGCGGGTGTACTGGTTGATCATCTTGCGGCCCTGCTCGCCCTCCTTCTTGAGTTGCTCGAGGGTGGGCGACACCGTCGTCATCAACTGGATGATGATCGAGGCCGAAATGTAGGGCATGATATTGAGCGCGAAGATCGCCATGCGGTGAATGCCGCCGCCGGCGAACATATTGAACATTCCCAAAATGCCTCCGGCTTGGGATTGGAAGATCTGATCCCACGCATTCGGATCGATGCCGGGCAATGGGATGTAGGTGCCAAGCCGATAGACCAGCAACGCGCCGAGCGTAAACCAAATGCGTTTCTTCAGCTCTTCGGCCTTGGCCAATGCGCCGAAGTTGAGATTGGCTGCGAGTTGTTCTGCTGCAGAGACCATCCGCCGACGCTCCGTGTCCCGAGGCCTTTGGTGACCTGTCCTATATAAGGCTCAGGCCGCCTGTTCGCTCGCCTCCGCCGGCGGCGCGAGAATTTCGACCGTGCCGCCAGCCTTCTCGACCGCCGCCTTGGCGGATCTCGATGCACCGAACACCGATAATGCAACTTTGGCCTTGATCTCGCCCTTGCCAAGGAGCCGCACACCGTCCTTGGCGCGGCGCAGGATGCCCGCCTTGACCAGCGCTGCGACGTCGATCTTACCCGCCGCGTCGAGCCGCCCGGCATCGATAGCTTCCTGGATGCGCTCCAGGTTCACCTCGTTGAGCTTGCGCGCAAACATCACGTTCTTGAATCCCCGCTTCGGCAGGCGACGATGCAGCGGCATTTGGCCACCCTCGAAGCCCTTGATGCGCACGCCCGAACGCGCCGTCTGACCTTTGCCGCCGCGGCCGCCCGTCTTGCCTTTCCCCGACCCAATGCCGCGGCCAATGCGCGTTCGCGTTTTGCGCGCACCGGCCGGGCCGGCAAGTTCATTAAGCTTCATCGGTCTCTCCTTCGAGTCATGCCCCGCGAAGGTAGGACATCCAGTCGTCACCTTGCGACCGGGTACGTACTGGATCGTCCACCTGCGCGGACGATGACAACAATCCTAACTCTCCACCACTTCCACGAGATGCGCGACCTTCGCGATCATCCCCCGCGTCTGCGGCGAATCGACGAGTTCGGCAACGCGGCCAATCTTGTTGAGCTTCAGACCGACTAGCGTCTCGCGCTGGCGGTGATGCCGGCGCTGCGGGCTGCCAATCTGCCGCACCCTCACCGTCTTGCCCGAAGTCTTACCGGTATTCATCACGTGCTCCTCAATCGGCCGAGGCCTGCTCCGTATCGTCATCGCGGCGGCGCGCTTGCAGAGCCGAGACCTTGACGTTGCGGCGGGCAGCCACCGAGCGCGGCGAATCTTGACGCTTGAGCGCATCGAACGTGGCACGCACCACATTATACGGGTTCGACGTGCCGATCGATTTCGCCACCACGTCTTGCATACCGAGCGTCTCAAAGACGGCACGCATCGGACCGCCGGCGATGATGCCGGTACCGGGCGGTGCAGCGCGTAAGTAGACCCTGCCGGCACCGTGGCGACCGGCCACGTCGTGATGCAATGTGCGGCCCTCACGCAATGGGACGCGGGTGAGTGCGCGCTTGGCGGCATCGGTCGCCTTGCGGATCGCCTCCGGCACCTCGCGCGCCTTGCCGTGGCCGAAGCCGACCCGGCCTTTCTGATCGCCGACCACGACCAACGCCGCGAAGCCGAAGCGCCGTCCACCCTTCACCACCTTAGCGACTCGATTGATATGGACGAGCTTGTCGACGAACTCGCTGTCGCGCTCTTCGTTTCGCCGCTCGCGTGGTTCACGGGCCATGATGCTCAGCCATTTTGTTCAAACCTTTGCTCGAGATGAGAATGACAGATTACAGACGACAGGGGACGGAAGATTTTGCCCTGCCGCTTGCATCGATCTGTCCTCCGTCATCTATCCTCCGTTGTCAGAAATTTAATCCGCCCTCGCGCGCGGCTTCCGCCAAGGCCCTGACTCGGCCGTGATAGAGGTAACCGCCACGGTCGAAGACCACGTCCTTGATGCCTTTCTCCTGGGCGCGCTGAGCGATCAGCTTGCCCACGGTTTTGGCCGCTTCGATGCCGGCTCCGGTCTTCAAGGTTTCGCGCATCGACTTTTCGATCGACGAGGCGGCAGCAAGCGTGATGCCCGCATCGTCGTCGATCACCTGCACGTAGATGTGCTTGGAGGAGCGAAACACCGACAAGCGCTTGCGCGCGCCCGCGGCACGGCGCAATCCCCCGCGCACCCGTCCCTGCCGCCGCATGATCCTGTCGTTGAGTTTCGTCATCGGGCAGCTCCGTTATTTCTTCTTGCCTTCCTTACGGAAGATGCGCTCGGCGGCATACTTGATCCCTTTGCCCTTGTAGGGTTCCGGGGGCCGGTAGTCGCGAATTTCGGCGGCAACCTGCCCGACTTTCTGCCGATCGCTGCCGGTGATGACGATTTCGACCGGCCGTGGCGTCGCGATGGTGATGCCCTCGGGGATCGGATAGACAATGTCGTGGCTGTAACCGAGCGCGATCTGCAGGTTTTTACCCTGCACCGCTGCGCGGTAACCGACGCCATTGATCTCGAGCCGCTGCTCAAAGCCCTTGGTCACGCCCGCGATCAGATTGGCGATCAGCGTACGCGATGTTCCCCACTGCGCGCGCGCGCGTTTGGTGTCTGCGCGAGGATCGATCTTGATCTGGCCGCCGTCGAGCTTGACCGCCACATCGTCGTGCAACACCACTTGGAGCGCACCTTTCGGGCCTTTCACCTTCACGGTCTGACCCTCGACATTTGCAGTAATGCCCGACGGTACCGCGATTGCCTTTTTGCCGATGCGGGACATCAGAACACCGTGCAGAGGATTTCGCCGCCGACATTGGCGTCACGGGCGTCGTGGTCAGCCATGACGCCCTTGGGCGTCGAGACGATTGCAACGCCGAGGCCGTTATTGATGCGCGGCAGGTTCTTGACCGAGGTATAAACACGACGCCCAGGCTTGGAAATCCGCTCGATCTCGCGGATCACCGGTTCGCCGTCGAAGTATTTCAGCTCGATCTCGATCTCCGAGCGGCCTTCGCGCTCGGTCACCGTATAGCCGCGGATATAGCCTTCGCTTTTGAGAACTTCCAGCACGCTCTCGCGCAATTTCGAGCTCGGACTCGTGACGCTGCCCTTGTTGCGCATCTGCGCGTTTCGGATACGCGCCAGTAGATCGCCGAGCGGATCGTTCATGGCCATCGTACGATCCCCCTTACCAGCTCGACTTCAACAGACCCGGGATAAGCCCCTTGGAGCCGAGATCCCGCAGCGCGATGCGTGACAGTTTATGCTTACGGTAATAACCGCGCGGCCGGCCTGTCATTTCGCAGCGATTGCGGATGCGAGTAGCAGACGAGTTGCGCGGCAGCTCGGCAAGCTTGAGCGTGGCCGCAAACCGCTCCTCGACCGGCTTCGATTTGTCGCGCGCGATCGCCTTCAAACGCGATCGGCGGCCCGAATATTTCTTCGTCATCCGGCGACGTCGGTTGTTCTTCTCGATCGAACTCTTCTTCGCCATATAGTTCTCCTCGGTGTTCCGCGTCTGAGGCCTTTGCACCTCACTGCCGGAACGGAAAATTGAACGCCGTCAACAGGGCGCGCGCTTCGTCGTCATTGCGTGCGGTGGTGCAGACCGTGATGTCCATGCCCCAGATATCGGCGGCCTTGTCGTAATCGATCTCCGGAAAGACGATGTGCTCCTTGATGCCGAGCGTGTAATTGCCGCGGCCGTCGAAACTCTTCGGGTTGAGGCCGCGGAAGTCGCGCACGCGCGGCAGCGCGATATTGATGAGCCGGTCGAGAAATTCGTACATGCGCGCCTTGCGCAGTGTCACTTTGCAGCCGATGGCCTGGCCGGTGCGTAGCTTGTAAGTCGCAATCGATTTGCGCGCCTTGGTGACCACGGCTTTCTGTCCTGCAATGAGCCCAAGATCGGCGGCCGCATTCTCCACCTTCTTGCGATCGGCGACGCCTTCGCCAACACCCATATTAATGACGATCTTGTCCAGGCTCGGCACTTCGAGACGATTCTTGTAGCCGAACTGCTCGATCAGCTTGCCACGGATCATCTCATCAAATTGGACCTTGAGCCGCGCCGGTACTCGCGGTTCCGGCTCGCGCGGTGCTTTCTTATCCGCCTTTTCACCCTTCTCGGGCTTCGCCGCCTTCGATCTCTGCTCGCCCTTCTCGGCCCTCTGCGCCTTTGCGGGCTTGTCGGCCTGGTCGGACTGGTCGGACTGGCGCGATTGCCGCTGCGTCTGCTCCGGCGTCTTGGTCTGCTTTTCGTCGATATCAGCCATCGATCTCGACTCCCGAACGTTTGGCGATGCGCACCTTCTTGCGATCCTCGCCTTTGCCGACAATTTTGAAGCCGATCCGCGTCGGTTTGCCGTCCTTGGGATCGACCAGCGCGATATTCGACAGGTGGATCGAAGCCTCCTTGGAGATGATGCCGCCCTCCTGCGATGCGCTCTGGCGCTGGTGACGCTTGACCATGTTGACACCGCGCACCAGCGCGCGGGCCTCGGCGCGGTGCACCTCGATGACCTCGCCGGTGCGGCCCTTGTCGCGCCCCGCGATGATGATCACCGTGTCGCCCTTTTTGATCTTTGCCGCCATCATAGTACCTCTGGCGCGAGGGAGATGATCTTCATGTGGTTCTTCGCCCGCAGCTCGCGCGGCACCGGACCGAAAATGCGGGTGCCGACCGGCTCCATCTGCGGATTGATCAGCACCGCGGCGTTGCGATCGAAGCGGATGATCGAGCCGTCGGGACGCTTGATGTCTTTGGCGACGCGCACGATGACCGCTTTCATCACGTCGCCCTTCTTCACCCGGCCACGCGGAATCGCCTCCTTGACCGAGACCACGATGATGTCGCCGATGGTGGCGTATTTGCGCTTGGAGCCGCCGAGCACTTTGATGCACATGACTCGCCGCGCGCCGGAATTATCCGCCACGTCGAGGTTTGTTTGCATCTGGATCATGGGCTACTCCCAGCCATTCCGTTCCGCACTCACGATGCCTTCTTCTCGCCCCGCACCACGGCCCAGCGTTTCAGCTTGGAGAGCGGCCGATGCTCTTCAATCCAGACAGTATCGCCCACCTTGAACTCGTTTTTCTCATCGTGGGCGTAGTACTTCTTCGAGCGGCGCACCGTCTTCTTGAACAAGGGATGGGTGAAGCGGCGCTCGACGCGCACCACCAACGTTTTGCTCTGTTTGTCGCTCACCACGACGCCTTGAAGGGTACGCTTTGGCATTTTCTCCTCTTAACGCTTCGCCACGCCGGCGCGCTTATCCCGCGCGATGGTTTTGAGCCGCGCGATGTCTCGCCGCACTTCGCGCACGCGTGCGGTATTCTCCAACTGTCCCGTGGCGCGCTGAAATCGCAGATTGAACTGCTCCCTCTTGAGCTTGAGCACTTCGTCGTCGATCTGATCTATCGTCATCGCCCTGATATCGGCCACCTTCATGTCACGCCTACTCGCTGATGCGTTCGACGAAACGAGTCTTGATCGGCAATTTGGCGGCGGCGAGTGCCAACGCCTCCTTGGCGACCGCAACGCTGACGCCGTCGATCTCGAACAGGATGCGGCCCGGTTTGATCCGAGTCACCCACAGTTCGGGCGTGCCCTTGCCGGAACCCATGCGCACTTCGAGCGGCTTTTTCGAAACCGGCACGTCCGGAAAGATGCGGATCCAAACCCGGCCCGACCTTTTCATGTGTCGCGTCATGGCGCGCCGTGCAGCCTCGATCTGACGGGCCGTGACGCGCTCGGGCTCGAGTGCTTTCAATCCGAACTGGCCAAAGGCGAGGTCGATCGCGCTTGACGCCACGCCGTGAATGCGGCCTTTGTGAGCCTTGCGGAATTTCGTTCGCATCGGTTGCAGCATGGGGCGCGCCTCTCAACAGACTCGTACCTTTACGCCGCATCCCGACGCGGCCGGCCGGAATCGCCTTCGGCCATTTTTTTGTCCTGCGCCATCGGGTCGTGCTCCATGATCTCGCCTTTGAAGATCCAGACCTTCACGCCGCAGGTGCCGTAGGTGGTAAACGCCGTGGCGACGCCGTAATCGACGTCGGCGCGCAGCGTGTGCAGCGGAACGCGGCCCTCGCGATACCACTCCATGCGTGCGATCTCGGCGCCGCCGAGCCGGCCAGAACAATTGATCCGGATACCGCCGGCGCCAAGCCGCATTGCCGATTGCACCGCGCGCTTCATGGCGCGGCGGAAGGCAACACGCCGCTCAAGTTGCTGGGCGATCGATTCGGCCACCAGTTGAGCGTCGAGTTCCGGCTTGCGGATTTCGACAATATTGATGACAACGTCGCTGTCGGTGAGCTCGGCGACCTTGCGGCGCAGCTTTTCGATATCGGCGCCCTTCTTGCCGATGACGACGCCGGGCCGCGCGGAGTGGATGGTAACGCGGCATTTCTTGTGCGGACGCTCGATCACGATCTTGGACACCGCGGCCTGCTTGAGTTCGGCCATCAGCGCCTTGCGAATCTCCATGTCCTCATGCAGCAGCGCGCCGTAGCTCGTCTTGCCGGCATACCACCGCGAATCCCAGGTGCGGTTGATCCCGAGGCGAAGCCCGACTGGATTGACCTTTTGACCCATATGCGTCTCCTGGCTCCTCTTCGAAGCCGTCTCCTTACACCTGCGCCTCGACCTCACGCACCACGATGGTGAGGTTCGCGAACGGCTTGAAAATCGCTCCAACACGGCCGCGCCCGCGCGGTTGATGGCGCTTGATGACGAGCGCCTTGCCGACATGAGCCTGGACGACGACCAGGTCGTCGACATCGAGATCATGATTGTTCTCGGCATTGGCGATCGCGGATTCCAGACATTTGCGCACGTCGCGGGCGATGCGTTTGCGCGAGAATTCGAGATCGGCGAGCGCCGTCGAGACCTTCTTGCCGCGGATCAACTGCGCCAGCAGATTGAGCTTTTGCGGGCTTATCCGCAGCATGCGGGTGACAGCCTTGGCCTCGTTGTCGGAGAGCGAGCGCTCGCGCGCCTTCTTGCTCATGGTCTCTCTCCCCGCCTCACGACGTTCTGCCGGCGGGCGCGGCCGGGGCGGCACCCGGCGCCGCTGGAGCGGCAGCACCCGCTTCCGGTGCAGCGCCCGGGGCTCCGGGCACGGCGCCAGCACGCTTAGCCTTGCGGTCCGACGAATGGCCATAGAACGAACGCGTCGGTGCGAACTCACCGAACTTGTGGCCAACCATTTCCTCGGTCACGATGACCGGGATGTGCTTCTGCCCGTTGTAGACGCCAAACGTGAGGCCCACGAATTGCGGCAGGATGGTCGAGCGACGCGACCAGATGCGTATCATTTCGTGGCGCCCGGACGAGCGCGCGGCATCCGCCTTTTTGAGCAGATAGCCGTCCACAAA
>JASHQI010000041.1 GCA_030037645.1 Xanthobacteraceae bacterium | reverse complement strand
CACCGCACAACGGCGAGCAACCCGGCAAGCAGCGCATCTATACGCATGCGGGCTACGTGCTGTTGCAGCTTGCGCTCGAGCGCCGTTACGGCTCGCCGATCGGGGATTTGATCGAGAGCCGGATCCTCAAGCCGCTCGGCATGAATTCGACCCTGGTCCCGGAGCGTGGGCCGGATAATCGCGCGGTGATGGAGCCGGCTTTCATGCAGCGCGCCGTGCAGGGCTATGCCCACGACGGCATGGCGATCGGTGCACCGGGCAATCAGCAAAGCTATTTTGATTTTCCGGGTACCGGACAGATGTTCTCGTCGGCGCGCGATCTCGCCGCGCTGCTCGCCGCCTGCCTCGACGATGAGCCCTCCCCCGCAAGTGACGACGGGCCCGCGATAGAGCTGAGCGAGGCACTGCAATTGACACAGCGCGAAGCGTTTCGCGTCAACTCGCACTACGGACAGGCGATGGCATGGGAGATCAACAATTTCGCCGGGCCGACGATCGTCGACAAACCCGGCGGGCTCAACAACGCGTCGGCCTATATCGGTCTCGTTCCAGAGCAAAAGCTCGGCATCGTCATTCTATCGAATCGAGGCGATATCCATCCCTACGACGCGGCCCGCACCACCATCCTTCCCGAATTGGCGCGATTGCAGCCCTGGAACAGGCTCAGCCGATGACTCAATAAGGCCGCACGTTACCTTCGACGGTCGTGCGAAACATCAGCCGGCGTTCGGTCGATGGGAAATCGGTGCGCGCGTGCGAGGAGCAGCGGTTGTCCCATAGCAGCAGGTCGCCGACGCGCCAAACATGCTCGTAGACGAATTCGGGTCTTTCAGCGTGGTCGAAGACCGCGTTGAGCAGCCGATCGCTTTCCTCCTCGGGCATGTCCACCACTTTCACCGTCATCAGCCGATTGACGTAGACCGCCTTCTTGCCGGTGTCCTCGTGGGTGCGGAATACCGGATGCACGCACTCGGCAAAGGCATCGGTGCCCATTTTGCCGCCCTTGATGGTCGTGCCGTAATTATAGTGGTGCAGCGCCTTCTTGCCTTCCAGCCGGTTACGGATCGTCGGATCGAGCGTGTCGTAGGCCGCGTAACCGCTGGCAAACAGCGTATTGCCGCCAGCCGAGGGAATCTCGACCGAATACAGCAACGTCGCCTTGCTCGGAACCTCGGCGTGGATCATGTCGTGGTGAAACATCATCTCCCCGTCCGGCAACGCGCCGATCGGCTCGCCGTTCTCGCGAATATTCGAGATCATCATGATGCCCGGCAACAGCTTCGAATAGCCTTTTGGAAAATATTTGGGCGGACGCGACAGCTTGCCGAGGTGACCGAAAAAGCCTGTGGCACGGATCAAATCTTCCTGCTCGAGCCTCTGGTCTGGAAAGATCAGCACCAAATGATCGAGCCAAGCCTGATAGATCGCGCGGACCGTCTCGTCATCGGGCTTTTCACGCAGGTTGATGCCGCGGATCTCCGCGCCGATGTATTTTGTGAGCGGTACGATCTCGAACCGCGATTTGCCCGCCGGTCGCGCACGGTCGGAAAACGAATCTTGTGTGGAAAGCGACATGGTGAACCTCCGCATTCTCGAAGTCTTCTTGGACCCGCTTATCCGGGCTTCAGGATAGGGGTGCGATCCGCGACCCGCAACCGGACGCGGATCGGCCTTTTCACTCCGCCGCGACGAGAGTTTTCTCCGGGGCGAGCGAGCCGTGTGCAATCTGCCCGCTCGCAAGCGCCGCCAGAATGCGATCGACGAGTGCACGCGCAGAGTCGGCACTGAGTTCGATCGCAACACGGTCGCGCCCGCCTTCGCCCTCATTGGTAAAGTCGATGGCGAGCACGTGGTCGAGCGTCGAGTAGTAGGGATGGTCGTAATAAACGTTGGCGGTATCGATCCGCATCCAGCCCTTGCGACCCTTGGCGCTGCCCACCAGGGCAGCCTTTTCAACGATGTAGGAGCACATGATGGATCTCCTAGGAAATCATGGTTGGCGCTATTCGGCGGCAATGCTGGCCGCTGACGTCGCCAGGTAGCGGTTGAAGAACGCAAACACTTTCCGCCAACCATCCATCGCCTGATCCGGCCGATAGGCATCGCGCGCGTGATTGAAGAATGCATGCCCGGCGCCGTTATAACGATGGAATTCGTAGTTCTTGCCGAGCTTCTTCAGTACCGCTTCCGTGCGGTTCACCTGATCGGCGGTCGGATTGGCGTCGTCATTGCCGAAAATGCCGAGCAGCGGGCAGGACATTTTCTCCGTCAGATCGATCGGGGCAACGGGGCGTTTGTCGTTGAGGTCGTTTGGATTATCGACAATCACATTGCCGCCCCAACAGTCGACCGCCGCGTCAATGCCCGACAGCGTGCAGGCGGCCAAGTAGGTGTGCCGGCCGCCGGAACAGAAACCGATGACGCCGATCTTGCCGTTGCTGTTGGATTGAGCGCGCAGATAGGTCATCGCGCCCGAAACGTCGCCCATCACCTGCGCGTCAGCGACCCCGCCGGCCGCGCGAATTCGCGCACCGAGATCGTCGGGAGCCTCTCCCGGTGAACCCTCGCGAAAATACAGATGCGGTGCAATCGCAGCATATCCATGGTGCGCGAGCTTGCGTACCACTTCGGTGGTCCATTCGTCCCAACCCGGAATATGGTGGATGACCACGACGCCCGGGAATTTTCCCGCGCGCAGAGGTCGCGCATAGTAGGCCTCGCCGTTGTCGCTCTTATGGGCGCGATACGAAACTACTTCTGCCTGCAAACCCTGATAATAGGCCATGACGCACTCTCCCTTGTCCTAAGATGGGATATTCATAACACAGCGCCCCGGCGATGGTAGCCGGCCGCGGTCAATTCGGACAGCGATGCAGGATGGCCTTGTAGTTGCCCCCGCTGTCGACAAAATCGACGGTCTTGTCGGGACGCTGCGTAAAGCTGATATCCGCCATCATCGGTCCGGCGGGGAGCTTGCACTCGACATGTTCGGTAAATGTGTCGCCGTCGTGCTTGGTGCTCAAGACCGTGCACACGCCCATGTTGGAGATGATCTGCTGCGCAGAAATCTTGACCTGTACCGCCTTCGGATCCGTGCCGTCGCCCTTGCAAGGAACGTTCTGGGTGTAGTTCCCGGTGAGCGGAAAGTCATCATCTGCAAAAGCCGTGCACGTCCCGCCGACCGCAACGAGCGTAAGCGCAACGCATCCAATCAGAACATGATAGACCTTCAAAACGGCCGTCTCAGGCTTTTGCACCACGTTGCTGCTCCTTGTCGTGACGCACCCCGCACGCCATCAGCGCGCGAAATGTAGCCAATGTCGGGCAGACGGCCAAATCGGTTGCGGGAACTGTGGCGGCTCAGCGATCGCGGAACCCGGTGCTTATGACGCGCAGCCGGGCGGAGGACCACTTCTTGGGCGTATTGTCCGGGCCGGTGTAAGCGGCGTGCTCGCAATCGACCTCGCCAAGATCGCTCAACAAACCGGTCCTGTTGTCGAACAGGATCTGATGGCAAACCCTGCCTTCGCCGGGCATGTACAGAATCGAGCCGGTATAAATTTCTTGATCGCTGGCGGCCGTCCCCGCGGCCGCCGCTGCCGGTCGATACTTCGCCGTCACATAGCCGCCGGTCGCGATCAGGCCGAGCGCCAGGACGGCCGTGAACGCAACCACCACTACTGTCGGGCGGAACCCCTCACGAGGACGCGAGAGTGCTTTTGCTCGGGGTGCAAAGCTACTCATCTGATTGCTACCGTTGGACGCTCGGCTTGGGCCAATCGATGTTCCTATCCAACATCAGGGATCTCGGACCAAGGTTTGCGGAAGATGGGTTAAAAGTTCCCTGACGCCGCATCCCGCGCGGGCACGACGTCAAACATGAAAAGCGGCGCCCAGACGGGCGCCGCAGGAATTCTTCCCAAAAAGCGTCAATGTGCGGTGAGGCCCGGTGAGTCTTCCTCTACCGACGCATCATCGGGAACATCGACAGGTTTGGCCGTCGCTTCTTCCCAAACAATGGGCTCCGGCTTGCGAATGAGCGCCCGCGTCAACACCTCGTCCATGCGCGAAACCGGAATGATGTCGAGCCCGCTCTTGATGCTGTTGTTGATCTCGACCAGATCCTTGGCGTTCTCTTCCGGAATCAGCACGGTCTTGATGCCGCCGCGTAGCGCGGCAAGGAGTTTCTCCTTCAGCCCGCCGATCGGCAGCACGCGCCCGCGCAGGGTGATTTCGCCGGTCATGGCGACATCGCGATGCGCCGGGATGCCGGTCATCACCGAGACAATCGCCGTGACCATGGCGACGCCCGCGGACGGACCATCCTTCGGCGTCGCGCCTTCCGGCACGTGCACGTGAATGTCGCGCTTGTCGAACGCCGGCGGCTCGATGCCGAACGCTGCCGAGCGCATGCGCACGTAAGACGCCGCGGCCGAAATCGATTCCTTCATCACATCGCGCAAGTTGCCGGTAACGGTCATTTTGCCCTTACCGGGCATCATAGCCGCCTCGATGGTGAGAAGCTCGCCGCCCACGTCGGTCCAGGCAAGACCGGTAACAACGCCGATCTGATCCTGATCCTCGATTTCGCCGTAGCGGAATTTCGGCACGCCGAGATAATCGGCGAGGACCTTGTCGGTCACCTGCACCGATTCTGTCTTCTTGATGGTGAGCTCTTTTACGGCCTTGCGAATCAATGTCGAGAGCTCACGCTCGAGGTTGCGCACGCCTGCCTCGCGCGTATAGCGGCGAATGATCGTGAGCAAGGCCTCGTCGTCGATTGACCATTCATTCGGCCCGAGGCCGTGCTTGACGACCGCATGCGGAATGAGATGCTTGCGCGCAATCTCGACCTTCTCGTCCTCGGTGTAACCGGCAATGCGGATGATCTCCATGCGATCCATCAGCGGCGGCGGAATATTGAGCGTATTCGCCGTGGTGATGAACATCACATGGGACAAATCGTAGTCGACCTCCAGATAGTGGTCGTTGAACGCGTGGTTCTGCTCGGGATCGAGCACTTCGAGCAACGCCGATGACGGATCGCCGCGGAAATCGGTGCCCATCTTGTCGACCTCGTCGAGCAAGAAAAGCGGATTCGAGGTCTTTGCCTTGCGCATCGACTGGATGACCTTGCCCGGCATGGAGCCGATATAGGTCCGCCGATGGCCGCGGATTTCCGCTTCGTCGCGTACGCCGCCGAGCGAGACCCGCACGAACTCACGACCCGTTGCCCTGGCGATCGACTTGCCGAGCGAGGTCTTGCCGACGCCGGGGGGACCGACCAGGCACAGGATCGGCCCGGTCAGCTTGTTGGCGCGCTGCTGCACCGCGAGGTACTCGACAATGCGCTCCTTGACCTTTTCGAGGCCGAAATGGTCGTTATCGAGGATCTGCTCGGCAAGCGTCAAATCCTTCTTGATCTTGGATTTCTTGTTCCAAGGGATCGAGAGCAGCCAGTCGAGATAGTTGCGCACGACAGTGGCTTCTGCCGACATCGGCGACATCTGACGCAGCTTCTTGATCTCGTGTTGCGCCTTCTCGCGCGCCTCTTTTGAGAGTCTCGTGCGCTTGATCTTCTCTTCAAGCTCTGCGACCTCGTCCTTGCCGTCCTCGTCGCCCAGCTCCTTCTGGATCGCCTTCATCTGCTCGTTGAGGTAGTACTCGCGCTGCGTCTTCTCCATCTGGCGCTTGACGCGCGTGCGGATACGCTTCTCGACCTGCAGCACCGAGATTTCGCTCTCCATCAAGCCGAGCACCTTCTCCAGGCGCTCGGTGACGACCGGCGTCTCCAGGATGAGCTGCTTGTCGGGAATTTTGACCGCGAGGTGAGACGCCACAGTGTCGGCAAGCTTGGCGTAATCCTCGATCTGCTGGACGACCGTGATGACCTCCGGCGAGACCTTCTTATTGAGTTTCACGTAGCCTTCGAACTCGTTGATCACCGAGCGCGCCAGCGCTTCGGCTTCAACCTGATCGCCGGACGCATCAACGACGACTTCGGCGTCGGCCTCAAAATAATCTTCCCGATCCGTGTATTGCTTGACCTTCGCGCGTGCCGCGCCTTCGACCAGCACCTTCACGGTGCCGTCAGGCAGTTTCAGGAGTTGCAGCACGCTCGCCAGCGTGCCGACGCCGTAGATGGCGTCCGTCGCGGGATCATCGTCCGAGGCGTTCTTCTGTGTCGCGAGCAGGATAAATGTGTCTGAGCGCATCACCTCTTCAAGCGCCTTGATCGACTTCTCGCGACCGACAAACAGCGGAACGATCATGTGCGGAAAGACAACGATGTCACGCAGCGGGAGAACCGGATAGGCACGGCTCTCACCCGGCATCAGGGACGGCTTTGGCTTGGCGATGTTTGTCATGGCCCCACGTCCTTATTGTTGTGCACGTCCGTCGAAACCCGCATCACGCGCTGTCAGGACGAACTGCCGATGGGCCGGGATGGGAAGAACGGGCGCCGCGGCGTCCGCACCCAAAGGGCGAGTACGAAACCCTGCCCGGATTAGTCCACGCGAATCCTCGTACGCTCTTTTCATTCGCCCGCTATAGGTGGCGTCGAAGTTGGTGCCTGTCAAGAAAGGCCGATATTTGCGGCGAAAAGCGGCTTTCGGAATGCGCCGCAATAGACCGCGCACCGAATCGGGCGCACCGGGCGAGCCCGATGCCACTCAGGCGCTCGCGCCGCC
Source organism: Xanthobacteraceae bacterium (assembly GCA_030037645.1). GTDB lineage: Bacteria > Pseudomonadota > Alphaproteobacteria > Rhizobiales > Xanthobacteraceae > BOG-931. The sequence continues at coordinate 41,963 of JASHQI010000041.1, read as the reverse complement.
GGTTTCGCCGGCGCGATCGGACCGGTCGGCATAGATGTAGAGCGGCCGGGCACTGCCTTCGACGACCTCTTTCGAGATCACGACTTCCTCGACGCCCTCAAGACTCGGCAGGTCGAACATGGTGTCGAGCAGAATGTTTTCCATGATCGAGCGCAGCCCGCGGGCGCCGGTCTTGCGGTCGATCGCCTTGCGCGCGATCGCAGCAAGCGCCTCCTCGGCCAATGTCAGATCGACCGTCTCCATCTCGAACATGCGCTGGTACTGCTTCACCAAAGCGTTCTTCGGTTCAGTGAGGATGCGCTTCAAGGAAGCTTCATCAAGGTCCTCCAATGTCGCAACCACGGGAAGTCGACCGACGAATTCCGGAATGAGGCCGTATTTCAACAAATCCTCGGGCTCGACGTCGCGGAAGATCTCACCCTGCTTGCGATCCTCCGGCGCCATCACCTTGGCGCCAAAGCCGATCGAGGTTGAACGGCCGCGCGCGGAGATGATTTTCTCCAGGCCGGAGAATGCCCCGCCGCAGACGAACAAGATGTTCGTGGTGTCGACCTGGAGGAATTCCTGCTGCGGATGCTTGCGGCCGCCCTGCGGCGGCACGCTCGCGATCGTCCCCTCCATGATCTTGAGCAGCGCTTGCTGCACACCCTCGCCGGAAACGTCGCGGGTGATCGAAGGATTATCGGATTTGCGCGATATCTTGTCGATTTCATCGATGTACACGATGCCGCGCTGCGCGCGCTCGACGTTGTAGTCCGCAGCTTGCAGCAATTTAAGAATGATGTTCTCGACGTCCTCGCCGACGTAACCGGCCTCGGTCAACGTCGTGGCGTCGGCCATGGTGAAGGGCACGTCAAGGATGCGCGCTAGCGTCTGTGCCAGCAACGTCTTGCCGGACCCGGTCGGCCCGATCAGCAGAATGTTCGATTTGGCGAGCTCGACGTCGTTGTGCTTGCTCTGATGATTGAGCCGCTTGTAGTGATTGTGGACAGCGACCGAGAGCACCTTCTTGGCATGATCCTGGCCGATGACGTAATCATCCAAGACCTTGCGGATTTCGCGCGGGGTCGGAATGCCGTCGCGTGATTTCACCAGCGAGGATTTATTCTCCTCGCGGATGATGTCCATGCACAGTTCGACACACTCGTCACAGATGAATACGGTCGGCCCGGCGATGAGCTTGCGCACCTCATGCTGGCTCTTACCGCAGAACGAGCAGTAGAGCGTATTCTTGGAATCGCCGCCACCAACCTTGCTCATTCCCTTTCTCCGTCTTCACTGCAAGAGAGCGAGACCTCGCAGCCTACGCCCCGCCGCGCTAACATTCCGTAGCATCGCACGCTCGGTGTGTCCCCTACGACACCCAGGTGACAGGACCCGGCGACGAAGCACAAGCAGCCATGCTAATGGCGGGCCAGCCAAGAATCCATTAACGATAACGCGAGTTTGCGCCAGTGTGTTTTCCGGATCACAGCGCCGAGAATGCGCTTGACTGTGCATTTTGGCTGCTTTGGGGCGGCGAATCAGCCCATTTGATGGCGTCGGGCGCCGGTCGCTAGCTCACCCCCTTCAACACGGGCTCTGCTTTGAGGGATGGCTCCTCGGGACGCTTCTCAATCACCTTATCGATGAGGCCGAATTCCTTGGCCATTTCCGAGGTCAGAAACATGTCGCGCTCAAGCGCATCCTCGATCTTCTTCAGGGGTTGGCCGGTATGCTTGACGTAAATTTCATTCAATCGCCGCTTCAGGTTCAGGATTTCCTGAGCATGCAGCATGATATCGGTGGCTTGACCCTGGAACCCGCCTGATGGCTGATGAACCATGATGCGGGCATTCGGCAACGCAAAGCGGAGATCCTTTGCCCCCGCCGCCAGAAGCAGCGAGCCCATGGATGCCGCCTGTCCAGTGCACAGCGTCGAGACCGCCGGCCTGATGAATTGCATGGTGTCATAGATCGCCAGTCCCGAGGTTACGATCCCGCCCGGCGAGTTGATGTACATCGACACTTCTTTTTTCGGGTTTTCAGCCTCGAGGAAAAGGAGCTGGGCCACGACCAGCGAAGCCATCCCGTCCTCGATCGGGCCGGTGATAAAGATGATCCGCTCCTTGAGCAGCCGCGAATAAATGTCGTAGGCCCGCTCCCCCCGGTTGGTCTGTTCGACCACCATGGGGACGAGGTGCTGCATGTAAGTGTCCACTGGGTCGCGCATGGGTTACCTGCCGGTGGCTCAATTTGTCCTGGCTAACTGCTCGGACTCAAAGAGGGTCGTCTCACTGTGACTGAGTCGGGCTCGGTCTGTCGAAGGTCCTGTGCTGATCGGGCACAGTCGCGCATTCGACCGTGCAGCTACTGCAAATATGCGCGAAAGCGGCCGTAACAAGACGTACGAGTCGGCTCACTCCTCATCATCCTGGAACAACTCATCCCGCGAAACCGGCTTTTCCTTGACCTCCGCAAGCTCGAGCAGGAAATCAACGACCTTGTCCTCGAAGATTGGAGCCCGCACGGCAGCAAGTGCATCGGGGTTGTTGCGATAATAGTTCCAGACCTGCTGCTCCTGCCCGGGAAGCTGCCGCGCACGTTCCATCACCGCCGCGGTCAGTTGCTCTTCCGTCACCTTGATATTGTTTGCCTCGCCGATTTCCGCAATGACGAGTCCGAGGCGAACCCGCCGCTCCGAGATCGCGCGATACTCGCTCCGCGCCTTCTCCTCGGTGGTTCCTTCGTCGGCGAATGTGCGGCCCTGCTGCTTGAGGTCATTCTCGATGCTGGTCCAGACGCTGTTGAACTCCTGCTCGACGAGGCTTGGCGGGGGCTCGAATTTGTGGCGCTCGTCGAGTTGGTCGAGCAGCGCCCGCTTGAGCTTTTGCCGCGATATGGCCGCGTGTTCGCGCTGGATCCGCTCGCTGACAACGTCCCTGAGCTTGGCTAACGACTCCAGCCCGAGCGTCTTGGCAAAGTCGTCATTCAGCGTGACCGGGCCCGGCTCCTCGACCGTCTTCACCGTCACTGCAAAGGTTGCGGTCTTTCCAGCGACCGCAGCAGCCGGGTAATTCTCCGGGAACTTTACGTCAAAGGTTTTGCTTTCGCCGGCTTTGACGCCGAGCAGGTTGTCCTCGAATCCGGGGATCATCTGACCGGAGCCCAACAGAACCGGGACATCCTCGCCGGAGCCGCCTTCGAACGCGGTGCCGTCCAGCGTGCCCCGAAAGGACACCGTCACGCGATCGCCCTTTTCTGCAGCTTCGACCTTCGGTGCGAACGGGCGGTTTTGCTCGGCGATCCTCTGCACCGCCTCATCGATCTCGGCGTCGGCCACCGCGGACGTGAGCCGCGTGAGCTTGATCGCTTTGAAATCGGTCAGCGAGATCGGCGGTACGATTTCAATCTCGACGGTGTAGGCAAGGTCGGATTTGCCGGCAATGACTCCTTCGACCGCCCCCTCCTCCGTCGGCAGCACCACTTTGGGCTGGGTGGCAAGCTTAAAGCCGTGATCAGTGACGATCTTGCTGTTGGCCTCACGTACCGCCGCTTCGATGACCTCCGCCATCGCGGACTTGCCATAGAGGCGCTTCAGGTGCGCCACCGGCACCTTACCCGGCCGGAAACCGCGCAGTTGCACGCGGCCCTTGAGATCATCCAACCGCTCGTTGACCCTTGCTTCCAGATCGGTGGCGGGAACGACAACACGATATTCCCGCTTGAGGCCGGCGGAAGCAGTCTCAGTTACTTGCATTGGCACTGCTCTTCACGGTCCGAGATTGAACTGACTGGCGCAATTCAATCCGTCCCCGCGTTGCGAAAAATCCGCCCGGCGCTGGTGCGGGCGGAGGGGCTCGAACCCCCACGACTTTCGTCACGGGAACCTAAATCCCGCGCGTCTACCAATTCCGCCACGCCCGCGACGCGCAGGGCGGCCCAGTGGCGCGGCTTATATCATGCGGTCCGCGCGAGACACTACAAAAATAGCCTCGAATTAGCCCTTGGAACGCTCTCGAACGCGCGTCACCGGCCTTACGGCAGCGCAACCGCTCACACCGTCAGGGCGCGATAGACCGTCGGCAGCATCTCGGGCAAATCTTCGGAGATCAAGCCTGGCCCGGCTGCGTTGGCGGCTTCGCCGTGAAGCCACACAGCGGCGGCGGCGCCTTCGAACGGCGGCATGCCCTGAGCCAATAGACCTGCGACCATACCGGTCAGCACATCGCCGGCCCCGGCGGTGGCGAGATAAGCCGGCGCGTTCGCTGCAATAGCGGCGCGGCCGTCCGGCGCCGCCACCACCGTGTCGGCGCCCTTCAGCACGACGATTGCTCCGGTGATCTCAGCCGCGAGCCGTGCCCGATCGAGCTTCGATCCAGCTTTAGTTCGGCTGTCTAATATACCGAAATATCGGGAAAATTCCCCCTCATGCGGCGTCACGATGGTGGCCGAAGCATGCCGTTCGCGAAGCGCCTCGGCAAGGCGTTGCGGATTGGCCGCAAAACTCGTCATTGCGTCGGCATCGAGGACCACGGCGCGCTCGCCCGACAGGGCAGCAAGGACGAGGTCGCAGGTGGCTTCTCCGACGCCGATGCCTGGGCCGATGGCCAAGGCATTCAGTCGGCGGTCACCCAGAAAGGCGGTTAGCTCCGACGCGCCATCGACCGGTCGCACCATCACCGCGAGGTTTGCCGTCGCGTTGACGGCAATCGCCTCGCGCGGGCTGGCGATAGTGACCAACCCGGCCCCTGCCCGCAATGCGCCGCGCGCGGCTAACCTGGCGGCGCCCGTCGACCAGGATGGACCTGAAACGACCACCGCGTGCCCACGGTCATATTTGTGCCCGTCGCTGCGCGGTACGGGCAGCTTCCTGCGCCAAAGCGCGGGGGCGTTCTCGAAAGTCTTAGCAGCCACTCGTGCGAGCACAGACTCCGGGATGCCGATATCGATGACGGAAGTTATGCCGCAATGCAGGCGACCGGGCATTAGAACGTGCCCGGGTTTTTTGCGGAAGAACGTAACGGTCTGAGCAGCGTTCATCGCAACGCCCATCACGGCGCCGGACGTGCCGTTGATACCGCTCGGCAGGTCCACAGCGATGACGGGCGTGGCCAGCGTATTTATGGTCTCGATCAAGGCTCGGGCCAGTCCGTCGACCGGCCGATCGAGGCCGGCGCCGAACAGCGCGTCGATCACGACTTCGGCGGTCGCGAGAAAGCCGGGATCATCGGTGACGCCGCCGTGCCACCTCCTTGCCGCGAGCGCAGCATCGCCCTTGAGCTGCGCAAGCTTGCCCACGAGCATCACCGTGACCCGATAGCCCTGGTCGGCCAGAAGTCGCGCGGCGACAAAACCGTCGCCGCCATTGTTCCCGGGTCCCGCCACTACGACGACGCGACTGCCGCGGAGACGGCCTGCAGCCACCGCTTCGGCGACCGCCTTGCCCGCCTGCTCCATGAGCTCGATGCCGGGCACGCCACCGGCGATTGCCAGCCGGTCTGCCTCAGCCATCTCGGCATTGGTCAAAAGCTCATTCATGTCGCCTTGAGAATAACGAGAGCGGCACCCTGCGAATACGGCGCGCCTTCATATGGATATTAGCGTTGTGCACCATTGACGAGATTATAGGCAATCTGCTCATTTCATCAGCGAAGGCTCACGCCGAACCTTCGCTGCGTGATGACGATCCCCTCCTACCTCGATGATCTGATTACGCTTTTTGCTTCCACAACGCCTTGGCACGGGACCTGCTAACCAAAGGGCTCGGTTCCAACGGTGATCCGCCCACCCTGGGGCCGGGAGACCAAACGTGATGAAAAAAATCGAGGCAATCATCAAGCCGTTCAAACTGGACGAGGTGAAGGAGGCGCTCCAGGAAGTAGGCCTGCAAGGCATCACCGTTACCGAGGCTAAAGGCTTCGGGCGGCAAAAGGGTCACACCGAGCTCTATCGCGGCGCCGAGTACGTCGTCGATTTTCTCCCCAAGGTGAAAATCGAGATTGTGCTTGGCGACGACATGGTTGAGAAAGCGATCGAGGCGATCCGTCGCGCTGCCCAGACCGGGCGGATCGGCGATGGAAAAATCTTCGTCTCAACGATCGAAGAAGCCATCCGGATCAGGACGGGGGAATCCGGACTCGACGCCATCTGAACCGCTGGTCCGGCTGCCCCAGCGGCGCCGGTGGAATTCGACCAGCGCCACGACGCATTCACTAGCACCACGAAAGGGTACCCATGACGACGCCAAAGAATGTCATGAAAATGATCAAGGACAGCGACGTGAAATACGTCGATTTCCGGTTCACCGATCCGCGCGGCAAATGGCAGCACGTCACGACGGACGTAACGACCGTCGACGAGGACACGTTTGCGGACGGCATCATGTTCGACGGCTCATCGATCGCCGGTTGGAAGGCGATCCATGAATCGGACATGCAATTGATGCCCGACCCTGAAAGCGCCTGCATCGATCCGTTCTTCGCCGAGACGACGCTCGTATTGGTATGCGACACGCTCGAGCCGCTCACAGGCGAGCCCTACAACCGCGATCCGCGATCGATCTGCAAGAAGGCCGCCGGCCTCGTCAAATCGATGGGCGTGGGCGACACTGTGTTCTTTGGACCGGAAGCCGAATTCTTCATCTTCGATGACGTGAGATATTCCGCCACGCCATACAATACCGGCTATCGCGTCGACTCCGTCGAGTTCCCGACCAACTCCGATACCGAATACGAAGGCGGCAATCTCGGCCACCATATCGGCTTCAAGAAGGGATACTTCCCCGTGCCGCCGCTGGACACAGCGCAAGACATGCGCTCGGAGATGCTCGCGGCCATGGCCAGAATGGGCGTCAAGGTCGAAAAGCATCATCATGAGGTCGGCTCAGCGCAGCATGAACTTGGAATGAAGTTTGCGCCCATGGTGCGCATGGCGGATCAGATGCAGATCTACAAATATTGCATCCAGCAGGTCGCGCAGGTTTACGGTAAGAGCGCGACGTTCATGCCGAAGCCGATCTATGGCGACAATGGCTCGGGCATGCATTGTCATCAATCGATCTGGAAGGGCGACAAGCCGCTATTTGCCGGCAACAAATACGCCGACCTTTCGGATACCTGTCTGCAATATATCGCTGGAATCTTGAAGCATGCGCGCGCGATCAACGCTTTCACGAATCCGACGACGAATTCGTATAAGCGGCTTGTCCCAGGCTTCGAGGCACCCGTGTTGCTTGCCTACTCGGTGAGAAACCGATCGGCGAGCTGCCGCATTCCGCTCGCCTCGTCGCCCAAGGGCAAACGGGTCGAGGTGCGCTATCCGGATCCTTTGTGCAATCCGTATCTGGGATTCGCCGCCATGCTGATGGCCGGCCTCGACGGCATCAAGAGCAAGCTCAATCCAGGAGAGCCGACCGACAAGGACCTTTACGATCTGCCGCCGAAGGAGCTGAAAAAAATCCCGACCGTGTGCGGCAGCCTGCGCGAGGCGCTTGGCTATCTCGACAGGGATCGCGACTTCCTCAAGGCCGGCGGCGTGTTCGATGACGATTTCATCGACGCCTATATGGAGCTGAAGATGCAGGAGATCATTCGCTTCGAACACACGCCGCATCCGGTCGAGTATGAAATGTATTACTCGGCGTAAGCGTGGCGTTCCTGGTCGCGTGAGTTTCCTCCCTGCATTGCATCTGCAATGTCAACTCAAAGGCGCCGTTGCCCGGCGCCTTCTTTTTGTTGCGCATCAGGGCACCCTGCCCGATCTAGGGACTGAGCAGCGTCTTTTGCGACGGTGCCCGCAACGGCCCGACCAGCGGAACTGCGAGCGCTGGAATCGGATAGGGCAACGCAGCCGGTTGTTCTTGCACCGCGCCCTCGGCGCAATCATCCGAGGCGCCGCCAACCGCCTCCTCCGCGGTCTCAACTCGATCGCGCCCGTTCATCTTGGCGCGATAGAGCGCAGCATCGGCGCGCGCGATGAGCATATCGATCTCGGCGAAGGCCGAACCGCAGGCCACACCAACGCTCACAGTCGCTGCGACGCGGTTGCGGGAGGCAGCGCACGTCGTCGTGAAGGCCCGACGCACGCGCTCGGCAGCGACGGTCGCCTCGGCCAGATTGTTCGGCAATAACGCAACGAACTCCTCGCCGCCCAGCCGGCCTATGACGTCGCCGGCGCGCATCGTTCTCCGCACCACCGAGGCGAACAACTCCAATACGGCATCGCCCGCCATGTGCCCGAACCGATCGTTAATCGATTTGAAGTTGTCGAGATCGAAAGCCAGTACGCTGACCGGATCGTTGCTGGCCCGCTGGCGGGTCATGACTTCGGCCGCGGCCTCGAAGAAGCCGCGGCGGTTGAGAAGATCGGTCAATGAATCGGTCGCAGCGGCCATTTTGTACTGGCGAACGGTGCGGTCTTTCGCCAGGACCAGCACAACGAACGCGGCGCCGACCACGTAGAGTACAACCTCGATCGCGTAGACCGCCACCCAGCCTGTGCCGAGACCACGGCTCGCATCGTTGTTTGCCGCGAGGCCTGCCAACGCGACCGGAAAGAAGAAGATGGCGCCGTGCAGCATTGGAACGAAAATCGCCGGCCATCGGCAGATGAGCGCCTTACGCCGCTCGCGCCACAGCTCCGCCGCGGTCAGGAAAGTATAGGTTGCAACGATGAGCGAACTCATCACGAGGTGCGACGCCGCCGAACGAGTGAATGCGGGAGAAAAAGACGACGCAAGCCAGACGATGGCGCCAAGACACATGGTGCCCCACAGCACGGGTCGGCCGTGAAACACTCGAGCGGCGGTCCAAATCATGCCTAGCGCGATGAACAGGAGCACATTGGCGACATTCGCCGGTAGCGGCGGCGAGATCGCACCGCCCAAGCGCCAGATGGTGCCGGAAAATCCACCGATCAAATAGGCCGCACCCCACCACGCCAGCGCGGGGATACCGTCCTGCATCCACGCGAACAGCAGAAACAAGCCAAGCAGGGACGCCACACAAATGGCGATAACGAACAATGTTGCGACGTCGAGTGACATCGACGCCTCCGCCAGACGGGCCAACATTGATGGTGCTCCTTGCCCTCAATCAGTAGTATTACCTACCACCGACCGGCGCACCGTGCTGAACGATCGTGTTTCAGCCTTTGCCGATTGTGAGACCCAAGCTGCGGTTTTTCCCGAATAGAAGTGAAAATTGAAACGGTAAAATTTGTAGTCGCAAAGACCGCCTGAGGAACAGGCAAAGTTGGACAAACGACGTTGCCCCGATAAACCCTCAGCGCGCGATGTTTGACGGCCCAAATCATGGCGGGCCGTTCCTCACAGCCCGTTCCGATGTCTCTTCACCTCGTGGCTGCGAGCGATTAGATTTATGAAAATGCAAGGAGTGTTTCATGGATCAGACCGCCGAACTTGACCTTGCGCCCGATACGATCGAGGCGACGCTCAATTACATCGTGGATAACGGCACCAAGGTCTTCACGATCGTCGCCACTCCCGGCGCCCGCGATGGGCGCTCCGGTGGCACGCCCGATCCGCGCCGCATGGTGCTCCACAATGGCCGCCCTCACGCAAAAGAGTTTGTGTTGGAGAACGACGGTTTTCGCTTCGTTGGTCACGATACCAAGATGGTGGATTTTTATGACGAGGACGAGATCAGGCGCGTCTACTATCCGGAAATGGAGGCGCTGGTCAAAGCCGAGAGCGGGTGCAAGCGTGTCGTCGTATTCGACCATACACTGCGCACCGCCGACGACGAATTGCGTGAGGCAAAGAAAATACGCGAGGTGGTACGCCGCGTGCACAACGACTACACCGAATGGTCGGCTCCGCAGCGCGTGCGCGATATCCTGCCGGACGAAGCGGAGCAATTGTTGCAGCGCCGCTTCGCCATCATCCAGGTCTGGCGGCCGATCCGCCATCCCGTGGAAACCTACCCGCTTGCCATGGCTGACGCGCGGACACTGTCGCCCAACGACATGATCGTTTCGGAGCGGCGCGCTCCCGGCCGCATCGGCCAGACCTACGCGATCAGGTACAATCCGGCGCATAAATGGTACTGGTTCCCGCGCATGCGGCGCGAGGAGGCGCTGGTCTTCAAGGTGTACGATTCGCTGAAGGACGGCCGGGCGCGCTGGACCGCGCATACGGCATTCGAAGATCCAACTACGCCGCCGCACGCTCGCCCACGCGAGAGCATCGAAATCCGCACGATGGCGTTTTTCTGATCGTCATTCCGGGGGCCGCGCGAAAGCGCGGAACCCGGAATCCATCATCCCGACAGTTTTAGAACCGTCGCCGAAATATTCTCGCAAAACAGGGAGTATGGATTTTGGGTGCGCGCAGGCGTCGCGCCCGTAATGACGATAATTACCGCTTGGAGAACTGGAAGCTTCTTCGCGCTTTGGCCTTGCCGTACTTCTTGCGTTCAACCACACGCGGGTCGCGGGTGAGGAAGCCGCCGCGCTTGAGCACTGGGCGGAGCTCCGGCTCATGGCGCATCAGCGCCTTAGACAGGCCATGGCGCACTGCGCCCGCCTGCCCCGACAATCCGCCGCCGGAAACCGTGCAAACCACATCATATTGACCCTGGCGGTTGGACGCGACGAGCGGCTGCTGGATCAGCATGCGCAAGACCGGGCGGGCGAAATAGGTCTCCACCGGCCGATCATTGATGACGATTTTGCCGCCGCCCATCTTGATCCAAACCCGCGCGACGGCATCTTTGCGCTTGCCGGTGGCATAGGCGCGGCCCTGCTTGTCGAGCTTTTGCGCATAGGTAGGCGTCTGCGGAGTTGCAGCCGGCTTAAGCGTGGCCAGCTCGTCAAGCGACTGAATGGTCTCGGCCATCAGGCGATCCTCTTGTTCTTGCGGTTCATCGCAGCGACATCGAGTTTCTCCGGCTGCTGCGCCTGGTGGGGATGCTCGGCATCGGGATAGACTCGCAAATTGCCGAGTTGGCGACGGCCCAGCGGACCATGCGGCAGCATGCGCTCCACCGCTTTCTCGACGATCCGCTCCGGAAAGCGGCCCGTCAGAATAGCCTTGGCGCTGCGCTCCTTGATGCCGCCGATGTAACCAGTGTGCTTGTAATAAACTTTTTGTTCGACCTTGCGGCCGGTCAGCACCACCTTGGCGGCGTTGATGACGATGACATTGTCGCCGCAGTCGACATGGGGCGTGAAGGTCGGCTTGTGCTTGCCGCGCAGTCGCATCGCCACGATCGAAGCAAGCCGGCCGACCACAAGTCCGTCGGCATCGATCATCACCCATTTCTTGTCGACTTCGGCGGCCTTTGCCGAAAAGGTTTTCATGTCCGCTTCCGCTTGGGATGAAGCCGTCTAGAGGGACGGCGCCGTGAGCAGGCTTGTAACCGCTCCAGCCCGAAGGGTCAATATCATTTGCACATTTTATGGAGTATCATCAAAAGGTTGACTGAGAGGTACTATGATACAGGTCCTTTTCAGTGCAACTTTCCTTCACTGCCCCTGCTGAGGTTTTTGCGGATCGGCTAGAATCCCGGCAAGTGCTTGCCATATGTGGAACGGTATCCGGATCAAAGCCATGACCAGCCGAGCCGCCGCTGTCGCCGCCGCGTCCTTCTCGCTCATCCTCCAACGTGAGGACATCGCCGAGATCGCCGTCCTGACACTCAATCGGCCGCAGGCGCGCAACAGCCTGTCGGAGGCGATGCTTGAGGCGCTCGGCGATGCGCTGACCACAATCGCGCACGAGCGCAACATTCGCGCGGTGGTCCTTGCCGCGAATGGCCCGGCGTTTTCCGCCGGCCATGACCTCAAGGAGATGAACGGGCATCGCTCCGACGAAGATCGGGGGCGCGGCTATTTCAAGCACATCATGGGACTATGCAGCACCGTCATGCAGCAGGTCGTCATGCTGCCGCAGCCGGTCGTTGCCGCAGTTCAGGCCACGGCCACGGCCGCGGGCTGCCAACTGGTGGCGAGCTGCGATCTCGCGGTCGCCTCGCGCGAGGCGAAATTTGCCACCCCCGGAGTCAATATCGGCTTGTTCTGCTCGACGCCAATGGTCGCGCTCTCACGCAACGTCGCCCGCAAGCACGCCATGGAAATGCTGCTGACCGGCGAAATGACCACGGCCGAAGATGCGGCGCGCATCGGTTTGATCAATCACGTGGTCGCGCCCGATAGGGTTCGCGAGGAAGCGATCAAGCTGGCAAAAAAAATCACCGCCAAGTCGGCCCTGATCGTCAAAATCGGCAAGGAGGCGTTCTATCGGCAGCTCGAAATGTCACTTGTCGACGCCTATAACTACGCCTCAGAAGTCATGGTCGAAAACATGATGGCGCGCGACGCCGAAGAAGGCATCCGCGCGTTCATTGAAAAACGCGAGCCGAAATGGGAGAACCGCTGAGATCGGTGCCGGCAATGAACCACGATTCCTATCCTGACAACTACATCCGCGGCATCCTCAATACCGTGAAATCGATTGCGATGGTCGGCGCTTCGGAAAAGGAGAACCGACCGAGCTACTTTGCCTTCAAGTACCTGCTCGAACGCGGCTACCACATGATCCCGGTGAATCCCGGCCATGCCGGTGAAATGATGCTTGGCCAGAGAATCTATGCGCGCCTGACCGACATCGCCGAGTCGGTTGACATGGTCGATATTTTTCGCGGCTCGCAATACGCGCTGCCGATTGTTCAGGAGGCGCTGAAGCTCAAGCCGCGGCCGCAAGCCATCTGGATGCAGCTCGGAGTCCGCAACGACGAAGCCGCCGCATTGGCCGAGGCCAATGGCCTCAAAGTCGTGATGAACCGCTGCCCGAAAATCGAATACGGCCGGTTGTCATCGGAGATTGCGTGGATGGGCGTCAACACGCGCACCATCAGCTCGAAGAAGGCCACCATCGGGGGAATTCAGCGCATGTCGCTGAGCCGCATGAGCGTGCCCGGCGGCGCCACCGAAGCCGCGGACCGCGTACAACGCGAAGAAGGCGGACACTGAGGACCGTTTAACGCATCGGCATCAACGCAAAAGCCTTCCCGGCGCCTTGACGACCCCTGCCGGTTCTATAAACCGAAACCAGCACTTTTCCACTCGAGGATCGGTCGATGAGCGAACGCATTCCTGGATTTGCCACGCTAGCCGTTCATGCCGGTGCACAGCCCGATCCCACGACTGGCGCGCGGGCCACGCCGATCTACCAGACCACGTCGTACGTTTTCGAAAGTGTCGATCACGCCGCTTCGCTGTTTGGCTTGCAGACGTTCGGCAACATCTATACTCGCATCGGCAACCCGACCAATGCAGTGCTCGAAGAACGCGTCGCGGCTCTCGAGGGCGGCACCGCCGGGCTCGCGGTCGCGTCAGGACACGCGGCGCAAGTTCTGGTGTTTCACTGCCTGCTACAACCGGGCGACGAATTCGTCGCCTCCAAAAAGCTCTACGGCGGCTCGATCAACCAGTTCAATCACGCGTTCAAGAATTTCGGCTGGAACGTGGTGTGGGCGGATCCTGACGACATTGCCTCGTTCGAGCGCGCCATCAGTCCGAAAACCAAGGCGATCTTCTCGGAATCGATCGCCAATCCGGGCGGCGTCATCACCGACATGGCGGCGGTTTCACAAATCGCGAAGCGCGCGGGGGTGCCTTATATCGTCGACAACACGCTGGCCACACCGTACCTCTGCAAGCCATTCGACCACGGCGCCGACATTGTGGTGCATTCGCTGACCAAATTCCTGGGCGGCCACGGCAATTCCATCGCCGGCATGATTGTCGACGGCGGTACTTTCAACTGGTCCCGCGAGCGGCGCTACCCGATGCTCTGCGAACCGCGCCCGGAGTATCACGGCATCGTCCTCCATGAGACGTTCGGCAATTTCGCCTTCGCCATCGCCTGCCGCGTATTGGCGTTGCGCGACATCGGCTCGGCGCTGTCGCCGTTCAACGCCTTCCTCGTCCTCACCGGCATCGAGACACTGCCCCTGCGCATGCAAAAGCATTGCGATAACACGCAGGCCGTTGCCGAGTGGATCTCAACACATCCCAAGGTCGCCTGGGTCAGCTATCCGGGACTGCCGGGCGACCGCTATCACAACCTGGCCAAGAAATACTGCCCGAACGGCGCCGGCGCGGTGTTCACGTTCGGGCTGAAGGGCGGCTACGACGCCGGCGTCAAACTCGTCTCGAATGTGAAGTTGTTTTCACATCTCGCCAATATCGGCGATACGCGCTCGCTGATCATCCATCCGGCGTCGACCACGCATCGTCAGTTGACCGATGCGCAAAAAATCCAGGCCGGCGCCGGCCCCGACGTGGTGCGGCTCTCGATCGGGATCGAGGACAAGGAAGACATCATCGCCGACCTCGAACAGGGGCTCGCGGATTAGATTTTGAATTCGGTTGCCTGCGAACGGCGTCAAGCCGGTGCAAGCGGAACAACTTCACGCCGGATGCGGGTCGCGACGGCGGCGTGCGTCGTCGCCACCGTCAACAACAACATCGCCATCGCCTGGTGCATCAGCGCCAGAGTCATCGGCACCCGCAGCAGCAATGTCGAGATGCCGAGGGCCGCTTGAAGCGTCACTGCGGCCGCGAGCGAAACCGCGCTCGTAACGATCCATCCCTTCCTGACGGTTGTTGCCACATCGAGCGCGTGCAGCAGCGCGCAGATGAAAATCGTATAGGCGAGCATGCGATGGTCAAATTGGACCGTGAGCGTGTTCTCGAAAAAATTCCGCCAAAGCGGCGTGCCGAGGAATAGGCGCGCGGCACTCGGCACGAACGAACCGTCGATCAGCGGCCAGGTGTTATAAACATATCCGGCGCGCAAGCCGGCGACCAAGGCACCGAGATAGATTTGCGCAAGAACGAGGATCAACAATCCGAATGCGCTGACGCGAATGCGGATCGCGGCTCCTCTCTGTCCCACATAAGACGGAGGCTGAGACGAATGCTCATCCAATCGCTGCGGAGTCCAGATCAAGCCGACATAGATCACGCAAGCGAGGAGAAGATGGACCGCCAGCCGGTATTGCGAGACCTCGACACGATTGGCCAAGCCTGAGGCAACCATCCACCACCCGACCGCGCCTTGTAATGCGCCAAGGCCGAAGATGAACCATAAGCGTCCGCGCAAGCCGGGACCAATCCAACCGCGCCACAGAAACCATAAAAACGGCAGCAGGAAAGCCGCACCGATCAGACGGCCGAGGAGTCGATGTGTCCATTCCCACCAATAGATCCGCTTGAACGCATCCAAGCTCATGCCGCGGTTGAGCTCGCGGTACTGCGGAATTTGCTGATATTTGTGGAACTCGTTCTCCCACTGGGTCTCGCTCAGCGGCGGTATAGCACCCATGACGGGCTGCCATTGGGTGATCGACAGACCCGACTCGGTCAATCTGGTCGCGCCTCCGACCAGGACCATCGCCAGCACCAGCGCGGCGACAACGTAGAGCCACAGCCGGATTGCGTGCAGGTGAGCGGACCGTTGCGGCTCGCCCGAGTGTCTAACTGAATATGTACTGACCATCGCCGATCGCTTGTCGCAGGCGCGCGGACCATATAGTGCTGCCCCCTGCCCCCGCAACCGACGTTATGTCGCTCCTGGAGCTAGTCCTTATGTCGATCCGGCTGCGTAAATTCATTGGCACTGTATTGCTGTTCGCGCTCGTGATCGTGTGGGCGCTGCTCGCGATGGCGCTGGCACAAGCGCCGCTCATCCACAACAATGCAATTGCTTCGATCGCCTATTATGTCATTGCCGGGCTGGGCTGGGTGCTGCCGGCGATGCCGATCATGGCGTGGATGAGCAAGAGGACAGACAACGCATGACGGATTGACGGCGGCCCGCCAAGCGGCGGCCCCGATCAGGCCGCGTCGAGGCGGCGGAAGCCGTTCCACATCGCCGTCGCGGAACCGGATAGCAGGACGCGCACGTAACGCAAACGCTGATATTCGCCATTGAGCGAAATCCGCGGCAGCGCCGTCAAGCACTGACTGTGCTCGGGAAACAGCACGCTAGGCCGGGTCGTTACCGCGGTCTTGAAGCCGAGTTCCGCGGCGATGGCAAATTCACGCGCGCTGGCCGCGGAGCGGTCGCCAACGGGATAGGACAAATGTTCCGGCCGCACTGCGAGTGCCGCTTCTATGATCGACCGGCTGAGGTCCATTTCGGACCGCACGACTTCCACCGGCAACTTCGCCAGCATGGGATGATTTATCGTGTGTGCGCCAATGGTGACCAAAGGATCGGCCGCGAGTTCGGCTAGCTCCCGCCAGCTCATGCACATGTTCCTGCAACTCGCCGCCATGTCGACGTGATAGCAGGCGGCCAGATCATGGATCACATTGCGCATTTCCGCTTCCGTCGGGCGGGCGCGCAGCCACCAATAGAGCTCGTCATACAGCGCGCGCTTATCTGCAACCGTGGCACAGTCGAATGTGCGATTGCGGCCGTCGATCTGCAGGCCGATATGATCGTTGCGGGCGATGACCGCTTCGAGCGCAAGCCACCACAATTCGCCTAATCCGTCCGGGAAGCTCGTGGGCACGTAGACGGCAAAGGGCACGCCGGCCTCCTTGAGGATCGGATACGCCCATTGCTTCACGTCGCGGTAGCCGTCATCGAAGGTCAGGCAGACGAAGCGGCGAGAAAAATCGCCGTCGCGCATGCGACGGTACATTTCGTCGAGGCTGAGAAATTCCACTTCCGAACGGCGCAAATCCTTCACCACGCGATCGAGGAAGTCCGGCGTAACTTCAAGCAGGCGGTTGGGTTGGAAACGACCCGGCCGCGCCGGACGCACGTGATGCAATGTCAGGATAGCACCGACGCCGCCGACAAAGGGCTGCAGGGCCCGATGCGCGCCGGTGAAATACAGCGACTCCAATCCGCCGCGGATGATTTGCTGCCTGATGCCGGGCACGACCTAATCCCTGCTCGAAGGGAACCTTATTGCAGCCGTTCCTTGACAATCCTTTGCCAACGATGTGCGAGCGTCAACGGCGCGTATACCGCCCTGCCCCGGTCAAGCGGCCGCGGCGGTATCTTGCACGTCTTCGGCACGCACGCCGGCAACGGCCGTAACGTCATCGAAACCTGCGGCAAGCAGACGTTCGCATGCCGACGCGGCAGCGGACTTCTCCAGCGTGCCAACGTCCAAGACGGCGTGTGGTGCAATTTCACCAACGGCCTCAAGTGCCGCTCCGGCGATCGTCCCTGCATCGACAACCACATGGTCGTAGCTGCGTGCTAAAGCGTCGAAGTTCGTTGTCATGCCCGGCGACGACAGAATCGCGCGCTGATCGGTCGAGGCATGTCCCGGCGAGATAAGATGCAGGCCGGACTCCTTGTCTCTGGTGATGATGTCGCGGAAAGATGCCGTGCGGCCGGCGAGTTCCGAAAGCCCGCTGGCGGACGGATCGGTCGAAGCAATCTTGATCGCATCGTTTGCCGCGTCGAGACCGACCAGCACCACCCGGGCATCCGCGGCAAGCGTGCGCGCGAGTTTGAGCGCGATCCTTCCGGTGTCCAATCCGTCCGCAGCTCCAACGACTGTGATTCGACCGCTGGCGGTGCCGGGATGGCGGAAATTATTCGCAACATCCTCAATGGTACTGATTGAGCTACCGACGACGTCCGCGGTCTCGGCATGACGCGGTTTCCTGGCGACTGCAGCGGCAATCATGGACATCAGCGTACCCGCTTTGGCCGGGCGATACTGAAGTCTCGCCGCCGTAGTGCTGCCCGGGGCCGCCAGCAATTCTTTGGTCATCACAAATCCAGCCGCCAGCACGAACGTGCTTAACGTCGCGATCAATACGGTGGGAAGCTTCTTCGGGTAAGCAGGAATATTCGAAACCGTGGCGCGTGAAATGACGCGGGCGTCTGCGGGAGCCGAATCGATGGTGTCGCGCGCGATCGCCTCGCGATATTTGCCAAGATAAGACTCCAACAGATCGGCTTGCGATTTGGCATCCATCTCAAGAGCGCGCAACTCCACATCCTGTTCGTCCGTGGCTGCCGCTTGGCTCTTGATCTGATCGAGGCTTGCGGTCAATTCTTTAACGCGCGCATCCGCGAGCTTGGCGTCGTTTTCGAAGGAGCGCGCGATGGTTGCCGCCTCCTCGTGGATTTGATGATCGAGATCGGTAATCTGCGCTTTCAACTCCTTGATGCGCGGATGCCGATCAAGCAACGTGGAGGATTGCTCCGCGAGCTGGGCGCGCAATGTCACGCGCTGTTCGGACAGGCGGCTGATGAGCGGCGAATTGAGAATATCGGAGGCTTCGATCGGCTTTCCCGAGCTCAGCATTTCACGGATCAGCTTCGCCTTCGCCGCCGCATCGGCCTCCTGTGCGCGCGCCGCGGCGAGCTGGCCGTTGAAGTCGCCGAGTTGCTGCGCTGAAATTGTCGTGTTGTTGGTGCCAATGAGGAGATTGGTCTTTGAGCGATACGCCTCGACTTTGGCGTTGGCATCGCCAACCTTCTTGCGCATAGTCTCGATTTCGCCCGAAAGATAATCTGCCGCCATCTTGGCCTGATCTTGCTTGGCCTGCCGCTGGCGCTTCAGATAGGATTCAGCGATGGCGTTGGCGACGCGTGCGGCAAGTTCGGGATCCGAGGATGCGAAATCGATGGTGATGACGCGCGATCTGTCGATCGGAGATACGGTAAGGCGATCGTAATAGGCTTGAAGCACGCGCTCTTCCGCCGTCATGCTCATGGGATTGCGTACGATGCCGAGGCGAACGAGCATGGCTCGTGCTGGCGAGGTTCGGGCCAAAGTGGGGTCAAATTCGGGGCGCTGGCCAAGCTGGAGCTTGTTGATCACCTCCCGGGCGAGATCGCGCGACAGGATGATCTGAGCCTGACTCGTTACCGCTTCGTCATCGACGTCAGTGCGGTCGCTGATATCCTTATCGGCGTCCGGACGCAGGTAAATGTTGTCGCGCCCCTCGATGAGAACTCGTGATTCCGAAACGTATCTTGGCGTTACCAGTTGGACGGCAACGACCGCAAAAAGCCCGACCAGAATCGTCGGGATCAGGATTTTTCGCTTGTTACGCCAGAGCGCCGCGCCAAGGCCCGATAAGTCCAGTTCGGTATCGACGGCCTGCCCTCCGCCCGGCAATTGAGGGGGCTGAGACGCTACGCTCATTTGATAGTCCTACCCAACTGAATGCAACACAGACAATGATCACAAACTATTAAGGTTGCTATCCGGTTAAGGCCGTCCATCAATTGCCTTGGTATTGCGTGAGACTTTTTTAACTGCCACTGGTGTCAATCTGTCTTTAACTGTTTGCCACGCGTGCAAGGATTCGCTTCATGGGCGACCTGCGGCCCATTCCTTCTGCTCTCGCAGCCGCGAATGCACCGGTTGTCACGGCGCCACGTCCAACCGTTCTGGACGTCGCCCGATCCGCGCCGCCATGGCCGAGCCTGAAAATATTGCACATTTTCCGGGCGCCGCTCGGCGGATTGTTTCGCCATGTGATTGATCTGGTGAAAGGCCAATCGGATCGCGGTCATCGGGTGGGGCTCATCCTCGACAGCAGAACCGGCGGCCCGCGCGCCGATGCGACTCTTGCGGAACTTGCGCCGTACCTCGCGCTCGGCTTCAGGCGCATCGTCATTCCCCGCCAAATCAGCCCGCTCGACATCGAAGCATTGCGTCAGGTATCGCACATCATCAATGAACTTGCGCCCGACGTGCTTCATGGCCATGGCGCCAAGGGCGGAGCTTTGGCGCGGCTTGTGCCGCGCCGCAGAAACGCCCTTCGCGTCTACACGCCGCACGGCGGCTCGCTGACTCATCGCCCCGGAACGCTTGGCAGCAGGGTCTATCGGTCTCTGGAGTGGATCCTGAACCGTCGTACCGACCTTTTTCTGTTCGAGAGCGGGTACATCGCCGACCTCTTCAGCTCCGAGATCGATCAACCGCGCGCGATGGTTCGCATCGTGCGCAATGGCATTAGCAACGCCGAATTCGAACTCGTCACGCCGCGACCAGACGCAACGGATATAGTCTGCGTGGGCGAATTGCGGCCGGTCAAATCGATCGATCTGCTCATCGACGCCTTGGCAAGCCTCAACCGAAGCGGCCGGCGTATCAGCGCGACAATCGCCGGAGACGGGCCGGAAGCCGTGAGACTCAAGGCGCAAACTGAACGGCATGGCATCTCCGACCGCGTTCGATTCATCGGCCATTGTCCGGCTCGCGAAGCTTTTGCGTTGGGAAGAATATTCGTAATTCCCTCTCGCGCTGAATCGTTGCCATATGTGGTTCTGGAGGCTTTGGCGGCCGGAATGCCGACCGTTGCGACAGCGGTCGGCGACGTGCCTGACGTTTTCGGGTCGCAAGCTCAATATTTAATTCCGCCTGACGATCTTCATGCGCTGACCAGCGCAATCATCGCCACCCTTGACGATCTGGCACACGCGCGTCGGATCGCACAGGCGGTGAGAACCCGGCTACACAGCCACTTCTCGGTCGACGTCACGGTGGAAGGTGGACTCGCCGCCTACCGCGAAGCGATTGCAACGCGAGGCCCCGCTCAATTCACATGATCAAGTTCCGAATGTTGCTCACTATCTTGCAAGCAACGACGTCCTCGCCTGGAGAGGGCGTTGCAGCGGGGCCGGAGAATCTGCGCAAACCATGACACAGCTCGATCAAAGCACTGTTTTTGAGACGGCGTCGACGGTTTCTTCAGCCGTCAAAGCGATGCCGCGCGTCCATTCAACGCCGATCGTACACCCACTCTCCCCAGCCGCACGCGAAATTGCCACCCAGCATTCTATGCCGGCCTATTCGCCCGTTGTGCTCGCCGGCATCGTTCGCCTGATCGAGGTTGCATTGGTCGCGACCAACGGCCTCGTTGTGTACTTGTGGTACGTCGAGCCAACCACCGGCATATCCTGGTACTACCTCGCCGACATCGGCGGCATTGCTCTTCTCTCCATGCTGGCGTTCCAAGCGGCCGACATCTATCAAGTCCAGGCATTCCGCGGGCATGAAAAGCAATATATGCGGCTCGCATCGGCCTGGTCGGTAGTTTTTCTGCTCGCCGTGAGCGTAACATTCTTCGCCAAAGCTAACGAACAGTTTTCCCGAGTCTGGCTTGCCTCTTTCTATGTGCTCGGCCTATTCACGCTGATGGCCTTTCGCCGCGGCTTGTTTCTTCTGGTGCGTCGATGGACACGGCAAGGTCGACTTGATCGTCGCACCGTCATTGTGGGCGCAGATGCAAACGGCGAATCGCTGATCAGATCGCTTGCTGCACAGCGCGACTCCGATGCACGCGTCATTGGCGTGTTCGACGATCGCAGCGACGATCGCAGCTCCCCATCATGCAACGGCATTCCCAAGCTTGGCACGGTCGAAGACCTGGTCGAGTTCGCGCGCCACACGCGCGTCGACCTGGTGATCTTTACACTGCCGATCTCGGCGGAAACACGCATCCTGCACATGCTCAAGAAGCTGTGGGTGTTGCCGGTGGATATTCGGCTGTCCGCCCACAGCAACAAGTTGCGATACAGGCCGCGCTCGTATTCCTACATCGGTAACATCCCGGTGCTCGATATTTTCGACAGGCCGATTGCGGACTGGGACGTGGTCATGAAATGGCTGTTCGACAAGATCGTCGGATCGCTTGCGTTGATCTGTCTTTCTCCGATCATGTTGCTTGTCGCGTTGGCAATCAAGCTCGACAGCAGAGGGCCTGTTCTGTTCAAGCAAAAACGTTACGGCTTCAACAATGAAATGATTGAAGTCTACAAGTTTCGCTCGATGTATGCCGATCAATCCGATCCCGGCGCGAACAAGCTCGTCACGAAAAACGATCCGCGCGTGACCCGCGTTGGCCGCTTCATCCGCAAGACGAGCCTCGACGAGCTGCCGCAGCTTTTCAATGTCGTTCTCATCGGCAACCTGTCACTGGTCGGTCCACGGCCGCACGCGCTGCACGCCAAAGCTGAGAACCGACGGTACGAAGAGGCGGTAGACGGTTATTTCGCCCGCCACCGGGTCAAGCCCGGCATCACCGGCTGGGCGCAAATCAACGGCTGGCGCGGCGAGACTGACAGCCAAGAAAAAATTCAGCGCCGCGTCGAACACGACCTCTATTACATCGAAAACTGGTCGTTGGCGCTCGATGTGTACATCCTGGCGAAAACACCGGTCGCGCTCGCTCGGACGGAGAGTGCCTATTGATCGGCGCTAACAGCATATCGGCGCTGACTGCTGAGAAAAGCATCGGCAGCTCCGCAGCCCTCACCGATCGCCTATTGAATTTCATCCTGTTTGTCGCTGTTCTGGCGAACTCATTCGTTTTTGTCGAACCCTCGCCGCACGACGCACTGATGTTGGTACTTTTGCTTGCATGCGTTACGGCGCACATCCGTTTCGACCGCAAGCTCGTTCCGCTTCTGCTGCTGCTGACCGTATACGTGATCGGCGGCGGCCTTTCGCTGATACAAGTTGGCAATGAAGTGAAGGATATTCAGTATCTTGGAACGTCGTTATATCTGTGTGTCGCGTCATTGACTTTCGCTTGCCTGTTCAGCGATGGAAATTTAGTCCGGCTTGCCATCGTGCGCCGCGCGTATCTTCTCTCGGCACTGATCGCAACGGCGACCGGATATATCGGCTATTTTCATCTCCTCCCGGGTTCGGAGATCTTCTTGGACGTGACGGACCTTGGTGGAACGATCATGGCGCGCGTCAGCGCAACTTTCAAGGATCCCAATGTTTATGGACCGTTTTTGATCTTTCCATTACTCATGCTCATGATCGGCTTCCTCACCCGCGGCGTAAGATTGCTCAGCGTGGCGGTGACAGCCGTCCTGCTCGGCGGTCTGTTCTTGAGCTTCTCACGCGGGGCCTGGATTCATTTTTTGGTCTCGAGCGCGGTCTGCATCATTTTGTTGTTCGCATCCATCCGCCAGCCGGCGGAACGGACCCGTGTGATCATACTTGTTGCCGCCGCCGCTATCGCGATGGTGCTGTTCTTGATTGCGATGCTCTCGATCGATTCCATACGCGACATGTTCATCGACCGCGCCAAGCTGTTTCAACCCTATGACGTCGGCCCCGGCGGTCGATTCACCCTGCAACGGCTCGCGCTGGGCATGGTCATGGATCACCCCAACGGCTTGGGTCCCTTTGAATTCGCCCGTATGTTTGGAATCCAGCAGCACAACCAGTATTTGCAGGCGTTTCTCGTCTACGGTTGGCTCGGCGGCGCGACTTATCTAGCGCTCGTTGCGATCACGCTGGTCGTCGGACTTCGATATGCACGCATACCTGCGCCGTGGCAACACTATCTCATCGCTGCCTATGCGGTTTTCGTCGGCGAGGTCGGTGAGGGCACCATCGTTGACACCGACCATTGGCGTCACTTCTTTCTCATGCTCGGCATGATTTGGGGACTCACAGTGGCGACCATCAACTACCATCGCCGGCTCCGCTTATGAACGCGGCAGGCCCGGCATTGCTTTGCCGCCGCGCTCGACGAGAACCCTTTTGATCACGTAGGAAATGTATAGCGTCGCACCAACGACGTAGACGACGGCATATCCAGCAAGAAAGCCCAAGACATCTGCGCCACACGCAATGACGATCGCACTCATGAGCGCCATTGCCGCGACCATCATGCTCGCGACCCTCGCCAATTCCCGGAAAAAACCGGTATGCAGCAGCAAGTTACTTGCGACATTCTGAGCCAGATTGGCGAGCAACAGGACGACGAGGATCGCCATTGCCATATGGGGGATAGTTGCGGCGTGCCCAAGCAGCAGTGCGAACACGCGATCGCCGGCCAAGAGCACGACTGCACATAACGCGATCGTCGGAACCGCGCAGAGCATCGCCGCGGCCCAGGTTGCTTTTTTCAAAGTCGCTACGTCATTCTCTGCGAATGCTCTAGTCTGCTGCGGGACCAGCGGGTCGAGTCCCGCTGCATAGATCAGCGTAGCGCCGCGGAATACCTTGAACACGGTGTCGAGAATGATGGTCGGAGCGCCAAGGCCGAACGCCATCGGCACGACCAAATACGGAAAATAATAGATCGCGAGCTCGCCGACCGCATAATTGCCGGTGCGCAGGAGTTCCGCACGATGACGCCGCCAGAACGTCGCCAAGGCGTCGAAGCAACCACGCAGTCGGCAAGCCAACGCCCTTTTACCAAGCAGACGCCAGATGCACGCCGCAAACAAAACAACCCAAAGAAGATTGGCAAGCACAAGGAACGCCGAAAGCGACAATCCAATCAACATGGCCAGCATGAGTGCCAGATGGCCGACCCGCCTGATCGCCTCGAGCGTTTCGAATATGATGAAATCATCCACCGCAATGCTGACATTCCGCAGCGGAAACCAAACCAGATTGAGAGCGATGAAACCGAAGAACGCCGCGAATTGCGCGGCCTGCAACGGTGTCACGGATGGACGGCTGGCCATGACGGCGAAGCATAGCCCGCTGCCGCACAGCACAATGAACGCGTAGAGCAGTATCAGCGCATTCGATTGTACAGCGATTGCATCGTCCGCTTGTCGCTTGAGATGACGCTGCCGCTGCTGCACGAACAGGATTTTCGCCGCACCGAGCTCCAACATCCACAATGTCAAGGCAAGGCTGCCGATCAGAATGAAGATCGAAAAATCTCTCGGTGACAGCACGCGTGCGAAGATAAAAGTCTGGACCAGCCCGTTCGCCACCGCCGCCATCGCGGTAAATGAACGCAGCACCAGATAACGCAGCGAAAGCAGGCCGGAGAGCGGCCCGAGTGCCCGGCGAACGCCGGAAATGCCGTCCACCACGGGCGCTTGAGTGCTCATGGCGCGCAAACTAACCGTAAGAAGGCTTTTATGGCTTAACGATAATGGTGAATAAACCCTCTCGGCGAGGCCGGCGTTCTCCGCCAGCGGGAGAAAACCGGTTAGAAAAAATTAGCTGAATGCTGAAACTCTTGCGACGATGATCTCCATGGAACCCATTGGTTCGGCAGAAACTGTGCCCGCCGTCAGCATTGTGGTGCCTTGCTTCAACGGCGGCTGTTTTCTCGACCGAACGATGGCAGCGCTCGCGCGCCAGACCTTTCGCGATTTCGAGGTGATTATTGTCGATGACGGCTCGACCGATGAGCTGACCGTTCGCAAGCTTGCGCAACTGGACGGTCAGGCGCGCATTGTCCGGCAAAACAACAAGGGGGCGGCCGCCGCGCGCAACACCGGAATCCGCGAAGCCCGCGCCGAGATCGTGTTTACATTCGACTGCGACGACTCGATCGAGCCGACATTCCTCGCTGAAACAGTCGGCGCATTGAAGGCCGCTCCTTGCGAAGTCGGCATGGCCTTTACCTACGCCCGGTTGACGGGCGCGGAAGCTGGCGTTCTGCCGAGATATTTCAATCGCTTCGATCTTTTGTTCAGCAACATCGTGTCCACCGCCCTTGTGCTCCGCAAGGACTGCTGGCGCGCCGCCGGCGGCTATGATGAGACAATGCGCGAGGGCTACGAGGACTGGGAATTCAGTTTGCGGCTTGCGCGGGCGGGCTTTCGCGGCATCGCCGTTGCGAAGCCGCTGTACCTCTACCGTGTCGCGAGTGACGACGAAACGTCCAGCATTTCGTCCAGCATTCACGCCAAGCGCCTATATGCGAAGTTGTGGCGCGAAATCCGCAAGAGGCACGCGCAAAGCTACCGGCCTTTGGCGATGGTGCGATTGTGGTGGACAACCCGTGACGGAACCGGTCGAATTGCATTATGGAAAGGGCTGATGGGCTGCGTGCTTGCGCTAGCACTCCCGGACCGGCTGTTCAATGAATTGTATGCGAGACTGCATCGGCGCCGCACTTGGCCGCAATCGGACAAGCCGCAAACTCGGATGGACGCCGAGACCGAGGCACTCCCAACAACGATACCGTCATGCGATGTGAGCCGGCCTGCCCTGTTGCGCGCGGACAACCGCGCGCGTGATATCGGCGGCTTCATCGTCCCAAGCCCGTCTACGGAATGCGAAGACGCGTTCGAACCGGCTACAATCGAGCGCTGAATTGGCCGGACGGGGCGCAGGCAAAGGGTACTCCGCGGTGGTGATGGCCGTTACTTTCGGCACGCGGCCGGTCAGCGGCGCCTGCGCGGCAACGATGGCGGTGGCAAATCCATGCCAGGTCGTCGTACCCGCGGCGGTGAAGTGATAGGTGCCCCAAAGATCTGCGCCGGTCGCCAGCCGCGATCCGATATCTGATATCGCGGTTGCGAGTTCGCGCGTCGAAGTGGGTGAGCCGTGCTGATCGGCAACGATACGCAATTCATCGCGCTCCTTGGCCAAGCGCACGATGGTCTTGAGAAAATTATGTCCAAACTCGCCATAGACCCACGCAGTGCGCAAAATAACGTGCCGGGGCAAGATGGCGCGCACCGCCGCTTCGCCAGCCGCCTTGGTCCGCCCATACACGCTCAACGGCTCGGTCAAATCGCTTTCCAAATACGGCGTAGGCTTTTTACCGTCGAAGACGTAGTCGGTCGAGATGTGCAGCAGCGGAACGCCGGCTTCGGCGCAGGCTCGGGCGATGATGGCCGCCCCGTCGGCGTTGACGGCAGTCGCGGCGGCGGCATCGGTTTCGGCACCGTCGACCTTGGTGTAGGCCGCTGCATTGACGACGAATGACGGCCGGTGCGTTGCCAGAGCTGCCGCGACTGCGGCCGCGTTGGTTATATCGGCTTGGCTCCGGCTCAGTCCGACCAGCGGTTTGCTTTGACTTGCTGCTGTTCTTGCGAGCTCCTGACCGAGTTGGCCATTGCCGCCGAACACCAATATCACGCCACCACTCCGAGGCGCTCGCCGCGATAGCCTTTGGTCCGTATGCGTTCCCACCACGCGCGATTGGCAAGATACCATTCCACCGTCTTGCGCAGGCCGCTCTCGAACGTTTCAAGCGGCTGCCAACCAAGCTCACCGTCGATCTTGCTCGGATCGATGGCATAGCGGAAATCGTGCCCCGGCCGATCGGTCACAAAACTGATGAGCTCGGCGTGTGGTCGCGACGCGGTGCGCGGCACAAGCTCGTCCATGATGGCGCAGATCGACTGCACCACGGCGAGGTTGTTGCGCTCGCTGCGACCGCCGATGCAATAGGTCTCGCCGATTTTGCCTGTGAGCGCCACCCTGACGAGGGCGCGGGCATGATCCTCGACATAAAGCCAGTCGCGGACATTCATGCCATTGCCGTAGACCGGCAACTTCTCGCCCGCGAGCGCCTTGATGATCGTCAGCGGAATAAGTTTTTCGGGGAAGTGATAGGGGCCGTAATTATTCGAGCAGTTGCTCACGATCGTCGGCAGACCATAGGTGTGGTGCCAGGCGCGAACCAAGTGATCGGCGGATGCTTTGGAGGCTGAATAGGGCGAATTCGGCCGATAGGGCGTGGTCTCGACGAAACAAGGCGATCCATCATCGAGCGATCCGAACACCTCGTCCGTCGAAACATGATGGAACCTGAATGCATCGCGCTTGCCGGCCGGCAACTTCCGCCAATAGTCAAACGACGCCTGCAACAACGTGAAGGTGCCGACAATGTTGGTCTGGATGAATGGCGCCGGCCCGTCGATCGAACGATCGACATGGCTTTCCGCTGCCAGATTCATGATTGCATCGGGTGCAAAGCTTTCGATCACCTCGTGCATTTTTGCGGCATCGGCGATGTCGGCGCGCACGAAGGCGTAGCGCGTGTCGCGCGCGACCGGCGCCAGCGACTCGAGATCGCCGGCATAAGTGAGCTTGTCGACAACCAGAACGGTATGGCCGCACTCGCCGATGGCATGGCGAACGACCGCCGAGCCAATAAACCCGGCGCCTCCCGTCACGATCAAACGACCAGCCATGTTCATACGCCTAAATGATCCCGTCACCGGACATCAGCTCATATCCGCCCGACCAGCGCCGCTAATATCAAACCGAAGTTGTCCAACACCGTTTCCCGATGGACTCCGGCGCGGAAAAGGCCGTAAAGGCGCGGCAGAAGTTTTTGCTGTCTGGACCGCCGGAACAGCTCGAAGGTCTCACGGTTTTCGGGAAGCATCGACTTGTGAATGCTTTCCAGGGCATGCATATTCGAATCGTTCCAGGCCTTGAAGCGGTTCAAAAGCATCCAGCCTCTGTGCAACCGGCTGATGTTGGCTCCGATCTGATTGCCCGAGTGTACACGATAATCGACGGAGGGATACGAATCGTAAAAGATTTTGCCGCCGCTGGCCGTGGCGACCAGATAAATCCACCAATCGTGGACGGCGGCATGGACGTCCGGCCCGGCCTGCACGAGTATATTTCGTGTCCTTTCATTGAAGACTGTCGTGTTTCCAATGGCAATGTTTTGGACCAGCGCGTTGCGGAAAGTCGGCGGCTTCCTGCAAAGCGGTGTCAACCCGATCATAACGCCTGCATCGTCGATTATGCGAACGCGCGAGCAGTAAACAGCCGGCAAATTTTCGGAAGCTTCCATGAGGCACGCCCGCGCGCGTGACAACTTATCGGCTGCCCACACGTCATCCTGATCCGACAGCGCGTAATAGTCGGCTTGTAGCGCCGGATCGCAAACCAACGACAGGAAATTGGCCACCGATCCTTTGCCCGGACCACGACGAATTTGCACTCTGCCCGGCTCATGTCTGCCTTGGAATTCCGCAAGCAAAGCCAAGGTGCCGTCTGTGGACCCGTCGTCGGACGCATATAAGCGCCAATCAGGAAAGTCCTGTGCGTCAAATGAGGCGAGCTGGAACGGAAGATAGCGCTCGCCATTGAAGGTGCAGAGCAAGATGGCAACGGAGCCGGACTGTGACGGCGCAGCCTCGAAACCGTTTGATTGCATTCTGCGTCCGCGGGTCCGCTGCAAAAGCGCGAAGTTGTATGGATGGCTCACGATTTGGTTAACGCGGCCCCATTAAGATCAAGTTACTGGCACAACAGCTCATTGTGAGGTGCCATTCATCATGAGCAAAAGATCTGTCATACGATCCGTTCTGGCAAGCCCGCGCGCAAATTGGGAGGTTAATATCATTTTAATGTGCCGACGGCTATTCAAGCTGGGCGGTCTGTTAGAGCGATAAGGTCGTCACATGTTGGCTTCAGATGCGGTTGCAACGGCATCACCGACCGTCCAACGTCAACCCGCCGCGCCGGGGTTCGACCGCGACGATCTTGCCAATACCATCGCCTCGCTCGGCGTCGAAAGCGACTGGCTTTGGGCCTGGGAAAACTATAAGCGCACGGTGCAGGAGCTCAGCAAGCGTATTGCCGCGCGGCGGCTGATTGAAATCGGCGGCGGCCGAGGACCGCTCTTCAATCCGGCCGAGCTCAACGATCTTGGTGTCGAATTGACGGTGAACGATATTGCGCCCGGCGAACTTGCACTTTTGCCGCCGGGCTATGAAACTGCATGTTTCGACGTTGTCGGCGATTTATCTCGTGTCGCGGAATTGCGCGGAAGTTTCGATTTGGCGTTCTCGCGCATGGTGTTTGAGCACGTTGCGGACGGACCGCGCGCCTGGAGTAATCTTTACGAGCTGCTTGCACCTGGCGGCATCGCCCTTGCCTTCATCCCGACGCTTTACGCCCTGCCTTTCGTGCTCAACTGGATATTTCCGGATAAGCTTGCGGCCGCGATCGTGAAGACGATCCGACCGGACCGCAACTACGACAGTCAGCCGGTTTTCCCCGCCCGCTATTCATGGTGCTTTGCCGACGAAGCCCGCATGACGCCGATGCTATCGGCGATCGGCTATCGAGAGGTCGCCGTGTTGCCGTTCTACGGCCACAGCTATTACGGAGTCTTTCCGATCATTCGCGACGTCCATCGATGGTTTACCGGCATCGCGCGGCGTCGGGATTGGCGTATGCTGGCAAGCTTCGCGTATATCGTTGCCCGCAAATGAATCCCGTACGCCCCAGGCCGTTCTTTCCGCTGGGTTGAGATGAGCGGACGAGCCGACATGCGTGTCCGGCACGGACGAAGTGGCGTGGATTGCTTCACGATTTGGTTAGCCTTGGACCGTTAAAATCGTTCGAGGCAGCCTCGTCATTCGTTTTCCTGCCACGCCATCCCCGGGGCCGACCGGTCAGGTTCATGCACGCAGATGCTGCAGCGCTGTCGGCCGACGCGACGCCGACCGAGAGGCGACCGACCCGCCTCATCTCCATCGGCTTTCTGCTGCTTCGTTCCTCGACCGCCGCCGGCGCGTTCGCCATGGGGCTGGTGCAGCTTCTCGTTTTCGCCCGTGTGCTCGCACCGGATCGGTTCTCGATATACATTATCGTCGGCGGCATCAGCTATTCGCTCTGGCTGTGCGACCTCGGACTGGCCAAGGTCTTGTTCGTGCAGTTACGCGCCGCCCGGCTTGCCGGCAAGACTGACAGGCAGGCCGCGAGCCAGGCAAGCGCGGTCATCTTATTCTATGTGCTGCTGGCGGTAGCCGGATCGCTCGCGTGTTTTGCGATCATGGTCTCACGGCCGTCATTTTCAATTTTCGATGCCACGGACTTTGCGTTGTACTTTCTCTATGTCGCGACCAATCTCGCCTGGTTCGCGTTGCGCAGCATCAGCATCTCCGTCGACGAGTACCTTTTCTATGAGAAGCTGGAGCTTGGCCGTCGCACGATGAACATAGCGACCATGCTTGCGATGCTGGTCGGGCTTCCGTTCACCGCATTCTTGGTCGTTTCGAACGTGCTGTGGATCGCTTTGCTGGCGGCAGCGACCGCAAAGCTGCTGCGGCACGGTGCGCTGGCATTGCCCGCTCGCGGCTTCGCACGCGAGCTTGCGGATTTCTTTCGCTCCCACAAGAAGGCGATCACGCGCAGCGGCACGTCCGCTTTGAGCGACCTCTTCACCTACATGTTCCCATATTACGTCGTGCCGGTGGCATTCGGCCTCGGCGCGCCGGTGATCATACTCGAGGCCACGTTTCGCATCTTTCGCGGCGCAAGCATGATTTACATTGCTGCTTGTGATCTCGCGGTGCCCGGTCAGACGCGTGCCCTCGCCGCCCGGGATGCATCGCGGCTGGTCAGGACGACATTGCTTGCGGCGGCGCTTTGTTTCATTCCGGCCGCATTCGCCTGCGGTTTGCTGATCTTCGCCGCGCAACCATTGTTCATGTTTCTGCTGCGGTCAGCGGCGACGGTTCCGCCGCCGGTTGCAACTATTCTCATCGTCCTGCTACTCGCCAGCCTTGTGCACATGGTGTCGCAGTCACTCCTGCTGCACACGGGCTATTTCCGCGAGATCGCGCGCATCGGCATCGTTGTCGCCGTTGCGATGATCGCGGCGACCGCGCTGGCGGTCATGGCCAAGTTCGACATTGTCGGATTTCTTGCCGTCTACGCGGGCGTTTATGCGGCCGGCGCTATCTGTTACAGCGTGGCGGCGCTGCGAGGACCAATCCATCTCGCTCATCAGGGCACGGGCACGGCCGCGCCGCGGGAGCAGTCGGCCATTTCCGGACGGTTCTTGCCCGAACATCAGAGCCCGGCTCTGTCGGCATCAGAGCCGGGCCCCTTCAAAGCTCAATCCACTCCGGGCAACCTGCCGAGCTAATCGCCGTTCAGAAACCGCCGTCGTTGAGCGGCCGACCCAGATGCCCAGGAGCATTCGACATGCGATCTGGGGCCGAGTTGTACAGACGCTGGCCGGACGGTTCCGGAACCATGCCGCCATCATTGAGTGGACGACCGTAGTATGCTGGGGCGCTCGACGAGCGGGTCGTCGACGTCTGCGGTGCGTAATAGTCGCCTTG
Source organism: Xanthobacteraceae bacterium (assembly GCA_030037645.1). Classification (GTDB taxonomy): domain Bacteria; phylum Pseudomonadota; class Alphaproteobacteria; order Rhizobiales; family Xanthobacteraceae; genus BOG-931. Next base: position 10,192 of record JASHQI010000041.1, on the reverse strand, counting down.
CTGCGCTTGGACGAGACCACCGTCGTCCGGGCTACGGGCAGCGCTTTGCGCCATGGCTGGAACAGAGGCCAGAACGGCGCCGAGGGCCAGTGCGGCAATAGCAAAAGTCTGTTTGCTCATCGTTTCCTCCAATTGAGGCTGCGGCGGCGCGCACCCGGGACGGGTCGCAAACGCGCGTAGTCGCAACGGAGTAGCGTTGGCGACACGAGGAATATAGTGTTCGACCCATAAATACTTCGCACGAATACATAAAACGATGATAAAAGATATGAGATGTATACAAGTTCAGCTGGAATAGATAGATGACGGATAGATTTACACGAAAGATATACAGAAATTTATCTGTGACGCGCAAATGAAGGCTGTTGGCTTTGGACTCCGACGCACGACCCGATTTGCCAACCGGCTGAAAAAGCGTAAATGGAAGGAAATTTCGGAACTTTCCCGACTTCGGAGCGTAGCGCAGCCCGGTTAGCGCACCAGTCTGGGGGACTGGGGGTCGCGAGTTCAAATCTCGCCGCTCCGACCAATAAAAATAAAATCACAAAGCCAATAGCTGCATGGCCGGCAAAATCTTCCCAGAAATCGGCTCCGGGAGGCTCGGCGGAAGCGCGCAAAACGCCGCCCAAAAACATCAAATAGGGCGCACAGAACGATTGCCTTAAAACTGCCTTCGCAGATTGAATCCGGCCGATCCGGCCATTATCGCTTCGCCAAACTGGAGTTGGCCCGAGAGCGAGACGCTGTAGCCGTCTGCCAGATTGAAGCAGAGCTCGGGGTCAAGTTCGCCGCGAACCAACCCTTCATCCGATGGCGAGATCGACGAAGTGAGCGTCGTCGCAGGAGCGCCGGTGATGCTCGTTCCCTGCGCGATCGCATCGCCGTAAACGAGGCCCTTCAGGCTTGCGTCCACGCTGATATTGTTACCCGCGTCCCACGTCGTACCCAGGCGCACGCCGGCCTGGAGCCGAACGGTGTAGGCGTCTTCCAAACCGAGCGCAGCGGCCCCGCTGGCAAAACCGGTATGTGTGAGCGTGAAACCCATCGTGGGCTCCACAAAGTCGTTGCCCGTCCCCGTGAACTTGTATTGCGCATTTCCGCTTACGCCGGCATTCGTGATGCCGATCGACACGTTGGGAGCCGCACCGCCGAAATCCTGGCCCATTTGCAGGAAGTCGAGTTTCGCCGTCAGGTCAGTGGAAAATCCGCCCTTTACATATTCGCTATAAACGCCGACCCCCGGACCCACTAAATCCATCGTGGTCGGCGTGTTGTCGTAGCTGACGTGCGTGCTTGTCCAGCTTGAGACGACGCCGAGCACCAAGGCGTCGTCGGCGGAGATCACACCTTGCTGTGTATGATCGACTCCACCTTGCGCGGTATAGGTCGTGTTGAAGTGTCCGATATCGGATTCCGACAGCGGATCGTCGTGCTCCCACTCCCCCAAGCCCTGAACCCAGGCGCCCCAAACCGGGTTGGCCGTCTCCGACGATGGCGCCACATCGTAAAGGCTGGAGGCCAACGGGTTGGTCTTCTGGGATTGACCGGAATATCCGAGAGCGCCCGTATCTTCGTCCAAGCTCGACGATGAATAGCCTGAAACCCTCGAACTCATTGCGCCGGGAACCGGCGTCGCTTGGATTTGGTCACGCCTTTGCTGGAGGATTGTTTCGATGCCCCAAAATGACTGTTGCTGCTGGGCGGCGGCAATGTGACCAATGTTGTTGAATGGACAGATTGCCGGCGTCGTCACCGGTCCCTTCATGCAGGTCGTGCCCGAAACCGGATCGAAGCCGGCGGGACACGAACAACCTGCCACAAGCTGTGCTTGGGCTGGAGTGGAGATTGCCCAGATCGCCCCTCCCGCTGCCAGCGCCAGCAGCAGATGCCAAATGCGTGTTGTGCGCATACGATCCCCCGACTGATCGCCCCGACGCAACGTCGCTCCGAATTGTACAAGCCGCATGATTTTTTTTGCCAGCCGTCTCACGCGACTGCGGATAGTGAGCTGAAGGCACGGCGCGCCGCGCCGCAGCGCGCAGTTTCACCCCTATTTTTGTTTGGTCTTACCCCAACTTCAACTAACATCGGCCGCCCCATTGCGATATCGTTCCGAACTCTGCGCTCCGCGTCTTGCCCAACTTCAACTAACATCGGCCGCCCCATTGCGATGCTTCTCAGTTTTCTAATGGCCGTCAGTGCGGCCGAAGCCACCGTCGCCTTGGTTGCCGAAGATACCTAGTTCACTTACCGTCGCCGCCATTGCCGCCGTCGCCGATGAGACTTGCTTTGTTGGGCTGCTTGGTCTTGCCAAAACTAAAACTAACATTGGATTTGTTGGACTTTTCATTGATGTCGCCAAGCTTCAATTGGGCGCTTGGATTGCGTCTAGTGTGCTGGGATTCCCGAACTTTTTGAATTTGTTTATTTCCCAGATAGCGATAGCTCTCGGTTGGCTTGGTATGGCCGTAATCGAGCCCATCGGGCGGCACAACCGCGTTGCCGTGGGGAGGTGAAACATGGACGTGGACATGGGGAGGTGGAACATTGGTCTTGACATCCAATGCCAGCAAAATGTCTTGCCCGCCGGGTCTGATTGCGCCGGCATTCTGACCGCTTGAAGCCTCAGTGCCCGGTCCCGACGGCGCGACGGGCGTCGCAGCCGCCACTCCAAGCGACGTACTGAGCAGAGAGGCCGCAGCGAGCAGCACGGTCGTCGTCGCTTGCTGACCCGCTGGCCCTGTGTCCGGCGTCTTTCGATCACTCTTGTCACGTTCACTCATGGCGTCCTCCTGTGGTCCGCCCCCAGCTGTTGGTAAAGAATCGTCACGTGCAGTTCTCTGCGCGCTTCGATATCCGTTGGTTCCGCGACTTTGGCCTCTCCACAATGCCTTGCGATAGCGGCATCCATATCGAGCAGGTCGTGGGCGACGTCCTCGGCGTCGGCGGGAATATTTGCTGACTCGCCGTACCCCGCCTCGTCGATGCAGTCGAGGGCCGCGCATAGCCAGAAGTAATAGTCATCAGCCGCCCGCATGAAAGGATGGGCATCCTGCTGTACGAGAAAGTCGGCGATCGTGCCGTCACCAGTAAATTCTCCGCGCGATTGTGGATGTGGCTCGACGTGACAGAATTTTTCCGTGCCGTCGGCGTCGACAATACGCCCCAGCGGATAGAGCCTACATACCAGGGGACGATCCGGATGCACGGTGCAGCCTTCACTGCCCAGAAACACGCACGCTCCGCTTTCTGTTTGTCGCAGCGCTAATCCGGCGCCATCCTTGGTACAGGCGGCGCGAAATGCGCTCGTGGTCAGCCCGCGATTGCGCGCAAGCCGCGCGACCTCATAAGGATTGAGTTGGATGCTTTTGTGATGGCAACACTTCAGGCACCGGCGACACAGATAGCCGAATGTCTCATCGCGGGGCTGGAGCGGTAGCGTCACGATACTGTCCATGATCAATCGGTCCTAACGCCGCCGATCGGGAAAGATCGCGCCCTGAGTGTAAATGGCGGCTCATTCGCCGTCCAGTAGAATCATCGAAGAAAATCGCCGAAACCTGGGGATGCGCCGCCGTGTCACGCAATGGACTTGAAGTGTCTCACTTGAGAGAGCGAAGCGCAGCCCAAACAGACCGCAACTGAGGATTCCCATCGCGCTCGATTAGAGCATGATCCGGACAAAGCTTGCCCTCGGACTTGATCCGAGGGTGGACACCGGTTTTCCGAAAAGATCATGCTCCATCAAAACGCCTGCGCGCCAAATCGATTCAAGTTGAAACGATTGCGCTCCAGAGTAGACAGACCCTCGTCGCGGCTGCGATTCTTCTTCTCAGATGCAATGCTTCCCTGATGCAGTGCGGGTGCTCGATCATGGCGATATATCCATGTGCCTGAACCCGGACGGCAAGCCGATATTCAACTTTGCCGAAGCACGGTCTCGATAAGTCGCCGGCATTCGACCAGCTCGTTGAGCGTCGTCTGCAATTTATACCTGTCGTCGGCCGCCAAGCTATGCCGTGTTGACTGCTCGATGGCCACCGGCGGCGCAATGGTCGGCTCACGACGGTCAACTTGGTGCTCGGCGACCGTGCGTCCCCGACCGGAAGACGACGAAAAATCAAATACCGACAGATTCGGCTCAGCGGCCTCGCCAGAATCGTCGCGATCGTCCTCCGACTGAGGGGATGGCTGCACGGCGCCGACACGCCAGACATTTTGCACAAAGGCCGCGCCCTCATCGCGCAGAATGCGCTGGACGCCGCGAATGGTGTAACCCTCGCCGTAAAGTAGATGGCGCACGCCGCGCAGCAAATCCACGTCGTCCGGCCTATAGTAGCGCCGGCCGCCACCGCGCTTCATTGGCCGGATCTGAACAAAGCGGCTCTCCCAGAACCGCAATACGTGCTGCGGAACATCGATTTCGTCGGCAACCTCGCTGATGGTACGGAATGCGTCCGGAGCCTTTTCCAATGCCCAACTCCCCGCGGGGCGTCGCTACTTGCCGCCGTCTGGCCCAGAATTAATACGCTGCTTAAGGATGGCGGAAGGCTTGAACACCATGACGCGTCGCGGCGAGATCGGCACTTCCTTGCCGGTCTTGGGATTTCGGCCGATTCGCTGGCCTTTCTTGCGCACGACGAACGAACCGAACGACGAGAGTTTGACCGTTTCGCCTCGCTCCAGGCAATCGGTAATTTCCTTAAGCACCAGTTCTACGAGTGTGGCGGATTCGGTACGCGACAGCCCGACTTTCTGATAGACCGCCTCGCACAGATCCGCACGTGTAACAGTCTTTCCCGTCATCGTCAGCCCCGCGCGCGGTGGTCGATCCGCTGTCGATCAAGATATCGTACTGAATTATCAAGGATATTAGCTTGTTCAAGCGGGGTCAACCAGGCTTCGCAACGGCCCCCTGGGCTCACCAGCGCACCAAGGCGGCGCCCCAGGTGAAGCCTCCGCCCATGGCTTCGAGCAAGAGCAGATCGCCACGCTTGATACGGCGGTCGGCAACCGCGTCGGCGATTGCGAGTGGAATCGAAGCCGCAGAAGTGTTGCCGTGCCGGTCAACGGTCATGACGATCTTCTCCGGCGAAATGCCGAGCTTATGCGCGGACCCATCGATGATGCGCTTATTGGCCTGATGCGGAATGAACCAATCGACGTCTTTTGCCGTGTAGCCGGTGGTCGTGAAGGCTTCCTCGACCACATCGCTGATCATCGCCACGGCGTGGCGAAATACTTCGCGACCCTCCATGCGCAAATGACCGACAGTTCCGGTCGAGGACGGTCCACCGTCCACATAAAGCTTCGATTTGTACCGGCCATCGGAGCGCAAACGGACAGTCAGGATGCCGCGCCCCTCGCGGTTGTCCGGCTCCATTTGCCCCTCGAGCACAACGGCACCTGCGCCGTCCCCAAACAGCACGCAGGTGCTGCGATCGGTCCAATCCAGAATGCGCGAGAAGGTTTCCGCGCCGATCACCAGCGCGCGGGAAAATGCACCGGACTTGATCAGCCCATCCGCCGTCGCCAACCCATAGACGAAGCCGGAGCACACAGCCTGCAGATCGAAGGCGGCACCATGGACGATGCCGAGTTCGGCTTGTACCGAAACGGCGCTCGCGGGAAATGTATTGTCCGGCGTCGACGTTGCGAGAACGATGAGATCGATGGATTGCGCGTCGACTGTGGCATGAGCGAGCGCGGCACGCGCTGCCTGGGTGGCCATGTGCGACGTTAATTCGCCCGGAGCGGCGATACGACGCTCGTGGATGCCGGTTCGCTGCACGATCCATTCGTCGGACGTATCGACTTTGCTCGCGAGTTCGTCGTTGGTGAGGACCCGACTGGGCAGATAGCTGCCGCAGCCCACGATGACCGAGCGGCGAACGCTCACGAGGCAGCTCCGCCCAGCGCCTGTCGTTGCGCCTTGCCGGGGCGTCCGATTGCTGCCGTTATCTTGGCCAGCAGCTCATCGCGCACGACGCCGTATCCAAGCCCAATGGCGGCCGCGCAGCCTTCAGCGTCTGCAGCGCCATGGCTTTTGAGGACGATACCGTTGAGACCGAGAAACACGCCGCCATTGGCGCGGCGCGGGTCCATGCGTTCCTTCAATTGGCGAAACGCCGAGCGCGCGAACAAGTAACCGATCTTTGCGCCCAGCGAGCGAGTCATGGCGCCCTTCAAGTATTCGCCGATTTGGCGCGCTGTGCCCTCGGCCGTCTTGAGCGCAATGTTGCCGGCAAAGCCTTCCGTGACGACCACGTCGACTTTACCCCTGCCGATGTCATCGCCTTCGACGAAGCCCCGATAGTCGAGACCGGGCATTTTCTCCTCACGCAGGATTCGACCAGCCTCGCGCACCGGTTCAAGACCCTTGACCTCCTCCACCCCGATATTGAGCAGGCCGACCGTCGGTCGCTCGAGACTGAGCAGGATGCGCGCCATTGCGGCGCCCATCACGGCGAGATTCACGAGGTGCTCGGCATCGGCGCCGATTGAGGCACCGAGATCAAGCACGATCGACTCGCCGCGCAATGTCGGCCACAAAGCAGCAATCGCAGGCCGCTCGATACCGGGAAGCGTTTTGAGCGCGAACTTCGCCATGGCCATGAGTGCGCCGGTATTGCCTCCCGACACGACGACGTCGGCCTCGCCTTTCTTGACCGCGTCGATCGCAAGCCACATCGAGGATTTCCAGCGCCCGTAACGCAAGGCTTGACTCGGCTTGTCCTCCATCCGGACGGCGATGTCGGTATGGATGATCCGCGAGACCTGCTTGAGCGCGGCGCGCGCGTCAACAAGTGGGCCAATGAGCATCTTATTTCCGAAAAAGAGAAACTCGCTTTCCGGATGTGCGGCTAACGCCAGATTGGCACCGGCGACGACCACGGCCGGACCATGGTCTCCTCCCATCGCATCGAGCGCAAAGCGGACCTTGTGTGCCATCGAATGACCGTTTGGTCCTAGGCCCGAGCAATCTGCGGGCGAGGCAGCAAGGCAAGACAGCGGTTCAGCGACCCGACACGGCTGCGATCAATGACCATTGCGACCCTTCGTCAATTCTGCAAGGACCGCGAATGGTCCCTCCCTCGTGTTGAAGTCCTGTGGTAGCTCGAAAACTGCTCCCGGCTTACGCGGGTATGGATCAAGCCCGAGGATAAGAAACTCGGTGGCAACTGCGCCGAGGTCGACGACCCCGTCGATCAGGGGTTCCGGTCCGCCCCAGTTTGCCTCGGACGGTGCTTTTCGCGTCCTCTCCTCCGAATCCTCCAACGGATTCAATTTCGCGTGCGCCGGTTGCTGCGGCATAAACAGCAGGTCCACCTCCTCTTCGACGTCATTGGTGAGCGGTTCCAGCGTGACCACGCAATTTTGCCCCACTGTCGCCGATACCCGACCGACGACATGGAGCCCCTCCGCGCCGTGTCGCGTCACGTCAAAATTCGCCTCGAGCCGAGGCAGATCACGCAAGCCCGCCAGCCGGCTCACAGCGGTGCGCACGTCCCCGTCAGCGACCAGATCGAAGTGCTGACCGGCCTCGACAATATCCGCAAGCGCCACCGGAGCGTGCCAAGGCGTTGGAATGGTTTTATCTGATCTACGCTGCCGCATTGTCATAGGCTTCTTTGGGATTGGGAAAGACGACCTCGCCGCGTATGAGGGCGCCGTCCTCCTGGGCATCGAGCCTCTGCAAAGCAGTGCGCGCATAACGCGCTAGCGCGGCCGCTCCCATTTCGACACCTGCAGGCTCAAAGATATTGCGCGCGAGCGCCTTCTCAAAGTCCCGCCGGTCCGACGCAGCAAGAGCGGCAAGATAGACGGTCTGCCGACCGTAAAAGGCCTCCGCGAATTGCCGCATCTTCTTCGGTACGGCGAGGTCCCCCACGCCCATCTCCCTGAGGTTGTCATCAAGATCGCGGCAAAATGCGTCGAACAGACTCTGACCGAAGCTTCGGCCGGCATCGTCGTCTCGCCCCAGCCGATGCAACACCAGCACGAGGTGAAGGACAATCAGGTCAAATCGACCCTCCACAGTATCGGGCACCCCGTAGTCCGCGTAAAAAGCGGCCGACCGAGCCTGCGCCACGATAGCGCCATAGAGCGCGCCGATTGTGCGATTATGAGAGTTGCGCCGAAACATCGTTAGGATCATAGGGATAGCACAAGTCCCTGATAAAGTCCCTGAATTCGGTCGGTCGATGGCGAATTGCCTATCGTCAGTTTTGGGGGTACGGCAGGCGGCGCGTGGACGCAAGGCGGTGCAAGGGATGTGGGGCATAGGCGGCCAAAGCGCTGGCAGGAGTCGCGCAGCAGCCTGCGTGGCGATTCTGTTGCTCGGCCTCAGCCTCGGCGGCTGTTTCGAAGAGACATTTCAGCGCGGATATGTGTTGCCTGATGGCGCGCTCGAGCAAATCCCGCTTGGCGCATCTCAGGAACAGGTGCTCATCGTGCTCGGCACCCCGTCAACGGTCGCCACGGTCAGCGGTGAGGCGTTTTATTACATCTCGGAGCGCGCCGAACGGCCGATCTCCTTCATGCCGACCCGAATCACCGATCAACGCGTGATCGCCGTTTATTTCGACAAGAATCGAAGGGTCCGGAAACTCGCCGAATACGGACTGAAGGACGGCAAGATTTTTGACTTCATCAGCCAAACGACGCCCACGTCCGGCGCCGATCAATCCGTGCTCGGCGTGTTGTTCCATATGGTCAAATCGTAGCGCTCACCGCACGAGCGCTTGATCGATCTCGAATCGTCGCCCCGTTTGGGTCTGTTGTTTGAGCGTGATCTTCTCGAAAACCCGGTGTCCACCCTCGGATCAAGTCCGAGGGCAGGCTTTGTCCGGATCACGCTCCAGAGCCTTTTCGGTTTTGATGGAGTCAAAACCGGGCTCTAGAGCGTGGCTGATTTTTTCTGAATCGTGGGGATTCCCGCCTGGGCGCGAATATGATTCAAGATGCTGGCTGGACAGGAGGCCAGCATCCGATGGCCCGAGCCTATTCGCTTGATCTGCGTGAGCGAGTTGTTGCGGCGGTTGCGGCTGGTGAGAGCTGCCGGGCGGTGGCGGCGACGTTCAAGGTCAGCGTTGCCAGCGTGGTGAAGTGGTCGCAGCGGTTCCGCGCGACCGGCAGCGCTGCGGCCTACAAGGTGGGTGGCCGCCGGCCGTTTGCGTTAGCGGGCGAGCGGGCGTGGCTTTTGGCTCGGCTTGCCGAGAAGCCGGACATCACGTTGCGGGCGCTCGGCGCCGAGCTCGCGGTGCGCGGCATCAAGGTGAGCCACTTCGCGGTCTGGCACTTCTTCGAGCACGAGGGCATCAGCTTCAAAAAAAAGTCTGCACGCCAGCGAGCAGGATCGACCCGACGTGGCGCGGCGGCGGGCACAGTGGAGAAAATACCAAGGGCGGCTTGATCCTTCCCGCCTGGTCTTCATCGACGAGACCTGGGCCAAGACCAACATGACCCGCAGCCATGGCCGAGCGGCGCGCGGTCAGCGGCTGGTCGCCAAAGCACCCTATGGCCGCTGGCGGACACTGACTTTCTTGGCCGCACTGCGCCGCGACCGCATCGATGCACCCTGCGTCATCGACGGCCCGATCAATGGCGAAAGCTTCCTCGCCTATATCGAGCAGGTCCTGGTGCCGGCGCTTAAGCCCGGCGACATCGTCATCATCGACAATCTGGGCAGCCACAAGGGAAAAGCCGTGCGCCGCGCCATCCGCTCCGCCGGCGCTAAGCTGTTCTTCCTGCCGCCCTACAGTCCCGACCTCAACCCGATCGAACAGGTCTTCGCCAAGCTCAAGACGCTCCTGCGCAAAGCCGCCGAGCGCACCGTCGAAGCCACATGGCAACGCATCGGCGCCCTGCTCGAATGCTTCACCCCGCAAGAATGCGCCAACTACCTTGCCAATGCAGGATACGCTTCAGAATAAAACAGTCATGCTCTAGGATCTCTGGTCCGTGCTTGTTTGGGCCGACCGGAAACAGAACACTGTCGGGCGCGGTGGAATGGATTCTTCCGCGCGCCCTCAAAGGAATTGTTCTCGGGCGCGGACATCGCCAACCGAGAATTCGACTGACGGGAGTTCGGCGCGCGCCCTATAGCACCCGCGAACGGGCGGAGAAAGCCGACAATGATACTGCCTTTTCGCGGAACCATTGGCTATGAACAGGGCGGTCATTTCACGGA
>JASHQI010000262.1 GCA_030037645.1 Xanthobacteraceae bacterium | reverse complement strand
CGAAATTCTGCTGAGTGAGGAAGCGATACTTCGCGGCCAGTTCCACATTGCCGAGGCCGCTCGCTGCGGAGCCGGAAGATGGAAAATCGTACCCCTCGGGCACCGTCGCCGTGAGTTGAAGATTCGGTGCAGCGCCATAGTTGAAATCGATGCCCGCTTCTCCATTCGCGCCATCTTGCGCCGCCATGCCGTCCGTGAACGTGTAGATTTCGAAATGCCGGTAATCGGTCGGTTCGGGATCGTCCGTCATGTAAGGCGGCCCTGCCACCGCCGAGGAAATCGTTCCCAGCAGCAAGGGCGAGCAAAGTGCCAATTGAACTGTATTGCGCAAGACTCTTGACCTCTCAACGCTCTCCATAGAAGCGAAGCAGCCAAATTGTGCCGCACTCTCGTGGATCAATCGATAGGAATTCGCCGGCGCTCACCCCTGACCTACAAGCCGACGAATGGCATGCGGAATCGGAGGCAGGATGACAGCTATCGTTGAGCGATACGCAACAAAAATCCCGGAAGTCACTGTCCTCTTCTGGATCATCAAGATCGCCGCAACGACACTCGGCGAGACGGGCGGCGACACCGTCACCATGACGTTGAACTGGGGCTACCTCGCCGGCACCGCACTATTTCTTTCGCTTCTGGTCATCCTCGTCATCCTGCAAATCTCTGCGAACAAGTTTCATCCGTTTCTCTATTGGGCGACGATCATCGCTTCCACAACGGCCGGCACCACCATGGCCGACTTTGCCGATCGTTCCTTGGGCATCGGCTATGCCGGAGGATCGTCGGTTTTGTTCGTCTGCCTCATGGCTACGCTTGGCGCCTGGTACTGGTCGCTCGGCTCAATCTCCGTTGCAACCGTCGCCGCGCCAAAGGTGGAAACGTTTTATTGGATTGCCATCACCTTTTCGCAAACGCTGGGAACGGCGCTGGGTGATTGGACAGCGGACGATACCGGCCTCGGCTATGACGGCGGCGCGCTGTTGTTCGCCGCCGCGCTGACGGTGCTGGCGGCAGCCTATTTCTTCACCAACGTCTCACGCGTTTTTCTGTTTTGGGCCGCCTTCATCCTGACACGTCCGCTCGGCGCCACTGTGGGAGATTTCCTCGACAAGCCGGTCAACGATGGCGGACTCGCGTTGAGCCGCCCGATCGCCTCGGCCGTGATCGCGATCTTCATTATCGCCTGCATCTTCATCCTGCCGCAGCGCGCTGGCCGGCATCCGGGGCAAGCTGAAACGGCGCCGTAAGGTGGGCAAGCGGCGCGCACGCTCATCCAGCCCGACGGCCTTGTCGAGCGCTGTCATGCGCTGCCCGTGCGCCAGTCGTGCCAATGCCACCAGAAAACCGCACCAATTCCAATCACCACGCCGACGATCAGCAAAACGATCAGGGCCGAGTTTTCGACCCACGCGATCGCCGGAATGCCGAGCGCCATGATCAAGCCCAGCAGGCAAACCTGCCAAGATAGAACGTGCACACCGGCAGAAAAGGTGCCAAGCGCAAGCAGCGTAAAGATCGCAAGTCCGGTGGCGCTGGCGGTGAATACCCGCTGAACGCTGGTCAACAGCAGCATGTTCATGACCAGGAGAAACGCGATCCAGTGCAGCACCTGGGTGGCGATCAGTCGCACTCGCGCAGCCCTGTCATGGGCGCTCGACCAGCCGGCACCAACGCAGACCAAGGCGATCAGCGGTGCCAGAATCTCCCAGTAGCCCGTAATTGGCTTCTTCGAGAAGCTGGTATAGGCGACGCCGATCATCGTTAGGATCAGCACCAGGCTGAAGGGCAGCTCTCGGATCCAAAAGTTTGGATGCAATAGATGGCGCAACGTGCCGGCGTGCGGGTCGCCTATTGGTGGAACCGAGGATGTCATCGCGGCTGCCCTGAAGTCCTTTGGCGAAAAATTTCTTTCTGACCGGAGAGTAGATCACCTCGGGCGGCAAGACCACCTCTCGTGTCCTAAGGGGTGATCCGCCGCACGCTTGTAAGCTCACTCCCCGCTGCACGGCTGCGCTTGACCACATCGGCGATCGACTCGATCGCCACCGCCATGTGGAACGCATTGGCGTGCACGAGGCTCGTACCGTCGCGCACGATGGCGACATGACCTTTCCAAAACACGAAATCGCCGCGCTTGAGGTGGGACAGCTCGCCGACCGTGGCAACGGGCGCGCCGACAGACTCTTCCTGCATATCGCTATCGCGCGGGCAAGGGATGCCGCAGGCCGACAGCGCGATCTGGACCAGTCCCGAACAGTCTAGTCCGAGCACGGTCTTGCCGCCCCACAAATAGGGCACGCCGAGAAAGCGCTCGGCAACGGCGACGAAATCCGATTCGTTGACCTCGATCGGGGCAAGATGCGCTGCCGGGATAAAACCGCCGGATTGGGTCACCGCCATACGATCTTGGCTGCGTGCGATGGCAAGCCTCGCGCCGAGCGGCAGCGCCTCGACCGGCGGCATCTTGATCGACGGTCCGGGAAAAGCAAATGTCCGCAGCACTGCAACCTTGTGGCTGGCTAGCGTGCCGGGCGCTCCAAGTGCATTCTCCGGCAGCCAGCCGACATAGCCGTCCGTCGCGAGCTGGCCCCAGGCCCAACCTTCGCCGTTGCTGTCGTAAACGGTGACACGCTCCCCCTTGAGCGCTTCGGTGCACAACGGCGCGTCGGACCGTGGCTCATGGCGCAACGGCGCTTGCGGCTCGATGACTTCGCGTAGCCGGCCCTCGACAAATCGAGCGGCCGCGACTTTGCCTTCGAGATGCTTGGCCGCGAGATCGGCGCGTGCCGGCGTGACGCGAGGATCGAAAGCGCGCATCTTGCTTTCCGCAGACCCCGCTCAGCCGTAGCGAGAACCGAGCAACGCGTAAAGCGCGCGCGCGGTCTGGCATTCACCACCCTCGGGCCGCCCGGGCTTCGCCGACGCCGTCCATGCGAACAGGTCGAAATGCAGCCAAGATTTGGCGGCCACAAAATGCCGCATGAACAGCGCCGCGGTGATGGCGCCGCCTTGGCTACCTCCGACATTGTTGATGTCGGCGACCTTGGACTCCAGCATCGCCTCGTAGGGCCGCCATAACGGCAGTCGCCACACCGGGTCGTTCTCGGCCATGCCGCAGTCCATGAGTTCGCCCGCAAGCACATCGTCATCGGTGAAAAAGGCCGGCAGGTCCGGGCCGAGCGCGACGCGGGCGGCGCCGGTCAACGTCGCGAAGTCGACGATCAATTCCGGCTTGTCGCCATCGGCCAGTGCCAATGCATCGGCGAGGATGAGCCGGCCTTCGGCGTCGGTATTGCCAACCTCGACCGTAATGCCCTTGCGCGATGTGTAGATATCGCGCGGGCGAAAGCTTGCTCCAGCGATGGAATTCTCAACCGCCGGGATCAGCACGCGCAGCCGCAACGGCAGCCGGCGTGACATGATCATATGTGCCAGCGCCAGCGCCGTCGCCGCTCCGCCCATGTCTTTCTTCATGTTCAGCATGCCGGAGTCCGGCTTGATATCGAGGCCGCCAGTGTCGAAACAGACGCCCTTGCCGACCAGCGTGACGCGTGGGTGAGAGGGCTCACCCCAGATCATATCGATCAGCCGCGGCGCTGCCGTCGCTGCGGCGGCGCGGCCGACGGCGTGGATCAACGGGAA
>JASHQI010000261.1 GCA_030037645.1 Xanthobacteraceae bacterium | reverse complement strand
TATTGCGGCGACGGTGGTGAGTATTGGGCTGCCGGCTGTTGCGGCGCCGCGTAAGACGGTCGCGCCGCAGTCCCGACATTGACGCCGCGGGACTGCAGGGCGGCTTGCAGACTCTGCACTTGTTGCTCGAGCTGCTGATTGTGGTACTGCAGCTCTTGCACCGAGCCGGTGAGATTGCGAATCGTCTCTTCGAGGCGATCGACGCGTGCGACAAGATCGGAAGGCGTGCTCTGGTCCTGCGCGCGGGCTTGATGAATCCACAGCGCGCAGCCAAGCGTAATCATGAGGATCGAGGCGAAGCGAATCATCGCGGGCCACATTTTCGGTGAATTTGCCGGATTCAGCATAGCATTCCCTGCGTCCAAATTGTGACTGTTCGCCTTCTGATCGCCGGCATTGTGACCCTGGGCCGCAGTTCATTGACGCTTTATTGACCATAGCTTCTCGGAAATCCCGTCTTGGAGTTTTCCGAATCATGCTCTCGCTCATCGCACCGGCTGCGCGCGCCGCTGCTTGCGGGCGGCGCGCCGCTCCTCGAAACGCTGCACCACGACGAACAGCGACGGCACGAACAGGACCGCAAGGCAGGTCGAAGCGATCATGCCGCTGAACACGGTGATGCCGATCGACTTGCGCGCGCTGGCGCCGGCGCCGCTGGCGATCACCAGCGGCGCGACGCCAAGGATGAAAGCAAACGACGTCATGAGGATCGGCCGAAATCGGGCGATCGCGCCCGCGACGGCCGCTTCGAGCAACGATTTGCCTTCGCGCAGGCGACGTTCGCGCGCAACTTCGACGATCAAGATGGCGTTCTTGGCCGACAATGCGATGAGCAGGATCAGACCGATCTGCGTATAAAGATTGTTGTCGACACGAAGAAGCGTGAGCACCAAAACCGGCCCGACAAGCGCAAGCGGCACCGAGAAGATGACCGATATCGGTGCCAACCAGCTCTCATATTGTCCGGCGAGCACCAGATAGACGAGCAGCAATGCCATCGCGAATACGAAATACATCTGATTGCCGACGACCTTCTCCTGATAGGACATCGCGGTCCATTCGTAGCCGGTGCCTGGCGGCAGTGTTCGCGCGGCATTCTGCTCCATCAACCGTATGGCCTCGCCGGAACTGAAGCCGGCGGCGGGAAGACCGATGATGCTCGATGACGGGTATAGATTGTAAAGGCTGATCAGCGGCGCGCCGACCGCCGGCGAAATCGACACCAACGTGCCGAGCGGAATCATGTCGCCCTGCTGATTGCGCACGGAGAGGTTCTCGATATCGCGGGGTCGCAGCCGGTATGGGGCGTCGGCCTGTGCATAGACCTGGAATACACGGCCGAATTTGTTGAACTGCACGACATAGGTCGAGCCGAGATATGTCGACAGCGTCGCGAACACCTGATCGACCGAAACGTGCAAGGTCTGGGCCTTCACACGATCGACATCGACGCGCAATTCCGGCGCCAGGGCCCGGAACGATGTCGAGACCCGCTGCAGCGCACTTTGCGACTGCGCATTGGCGACGATTGCGTTGGTGATACTCTGCAACTTGGCAAAATCCGAGCTGCCGTCGCGCAATTCCACCTGCATGGTGAAGCCGCCGGCGTTGCCGATACCCTGAATCGGCGGCGGTGGCAGCGTGATGACGCGCGCGTCTACCGCGTTGAGCGCCTGCGACAGCCGGCCGAAGACCTGAATGAGATTGCCGCGCTTGCTCCAGTCCTTGAGCACCACATAGGCGACGCCGGCATTGGCAAGGCTCGCATTGTTGTCGAGGGCGGAAACGCCGGCGATGGTGATCACTTGTTCGACGGCCGGGTCGGCGCGCGCGATCGTGGAGACCTGGTCGAGCGCCTTTTGCGTGCGGGCCAGTGCGGCGCCGTCGGGAAGCTGAACGGAGACGATCAGATAACCTTGATCCTCGATCGGCAGAAATCCGGTCGGCACCCGGGAGAGGCCCCAGAGCGCGACGGCGATAATGGCGAGAGCGATGACCACCATCGCCGCGGCATGGGCCACCATGCCGCCGACCAATCGCGCGTAGCCACGCTCAAGCCGGGCATAGACGGCATTGAACCCGCGATAGAAGGCGTTGCGGCGTTCCGCCGGTCCCGCTGGGCGCAGCCACAAGGCCGATTGCGTCGGCTTAAGCGTCACTGCATTGATGGCGGACAGCAGAGCGGTCGCCGCAATCACCAGGGCAAACTGCGCATACATGCGGCCGGTGAGCCCCGGCAGGAACGCGGCCGGCAGAAACACCGACATCAAGACGAGCGTGATGCCGATGATGGGACCAATAAGCTCGTTCATGGCGCGGATCGCGGCATCGTGGCCGCTCATGCCCTGCTCGACATTGTGCGCGGCGCCTTCCACCACCACGATGGCATCGTCGACGACGATGCCGATCGAAAGCACGATCGCAAACAGCGTGGAGAAATTCACCGTGAAGCCCAGCGCCCACATGGCGGCGAATGCGCCGATGATCGTTACCGGCACCGTCGTCGCCGGCACCAACATGGCGCGCCAGTCCTGGAGGAAGACGAGGATGACGATGAGCACCAGCACCGCCGCCTCGATCAATGTCTTGTAGACCTCGTCGATTGAGGCATTGACGAAGACCGTGGTGTCGAACGGCACGCCGTAAACGAGTCCTTGCGGGAAGCTGCGCGCCAACTGCGCCATCTTCTGTTTTATCGCCTGCTCCACTTGGAGCGCGTTCGCCCCGGGCGACAGGTAGATGCCGATGCCCGCGGCCTGCTTGCCGTCGAGGTCGAAAATCTGCCCATAGGTCTGAGCGCCGAGTTCGACGCGGCCGACGTCACGCAAGCGCGTGACCTCGCCGTTATCGCCCGTCTTAACGATGACATTCTCAAATTGGCCGACGTCGGCGAAACGGCCCGCGATCTCGATGGTGTACTGGAAGTCGGCGCCGGACGGCGTCGGCGGCATGCCGACCTGACCGGCGGTGACGTCCTGGCTTTGCTGCTGCAACGCCTGCACGACATCCTGCGCATCGAGGCTGCGCGCCTTCAGCTTGTCGGGATCGAGCCAGATGCGCATGGAATACTGGCCGGCGCCGAACACATTGACGTTACCGACGCCGGGCAGGCGCGCCAATTCGTCCTTGAGGTTTATGGTGGCGTAGTTGGCAAGATAGAGGCTGTTGTAGCGATTGTCGGGCGACGTCAACGTGACGAAGAGCAGGATCGCCGTCGAGCGCTTCTGCACGGTGACGCCTTGCGCTTGCACCGCCTGCGGCAGCGAAGACAGCGCGCTCGCCACGCGGTTCTGTACCAGGATTTGCGCGTTATCGAGATTGGTGCCGATCTTGAAGGTGACCGTGAGCGTGTAGCTGCCGTCGCTCGCGCTCGTCGATTGCATGTAAAGCATGTTCTCGACGCCGTTGACCTGCTGCTCAATCGGCAGCGCAACGGTATCCATGAGCGTGCGCGCGCTGGCGCCGGGATAGCGCGTCGTCACCTGCACCGTCGGCGGCACTACATCGGGATATTGTGAGATCGGCAGACCGTAGAGTGCGACCGCGCCGACCAGAATCATCAGGATCGCGAGGACATTCGCGAGAACCGGGCGCTCGATGAAAAATTTCGAGATCATCGAATGGACCCTGTCGCGTCATTGCGAGGAGCGGGGAGCGAAGCGACGAAGCGACCCATGCCGCCGCTGAAGCTTGGCGGCCGATTCTGGATTGCTTCGCTTCGCTCGCAATAACGGATGCATCGTTAGTTCGTCGCCGCCGCCGCGCGTTGCTCGACGTCGACCTTCTGGCCCGGAATCGCGCGCATGATACCGCCCACCACCACCCTGTCGTTTTTGCTCAAGCCCTTTTCGATCACGCGCAGGTCGCCGACCAATTGGCCCGGATCGACGGTGCGCTGCTCGACGACATTGTTCTCGTTGACGACGAGGACATAACGGCCGCTCTGGTCGCTGCCGATTGCCGTGTCGGGCACGAGCAGCGCCGGCTGTGGTTTTGAGGGAACGCGCACGCGAACGAAGTAACCCGGCAGCAGCGACTCGTCGCCGTTCGGCAGGCTGGCGCGCCCGGCAAGCGTGCCGGTCGACGGATTGACCGTCGGCGCCACGTAATCGAGCTTGCCTTCGTGCGGATAGTTGCTTTCGGTTTGCAGGCCGACTTCGACGGGAATACCGATGAGATCGGCCGTGGTGCGGCCGGTGCGCGCCAGGTTGGCGCGCACCCGCAACACGTCGCGCTCGCTGGCATTGAAATTCACATAGATCGGATCGAGCTGCACGATGGTGGCGAGCACCGTCGGCGTCGTGCCGCCGCCGACATACTCGCCGATCGAGACCTGGCGCGCGCTGACGACGCCGTCGAACGGCGCCGTCACGTTCGTATATCCCAGATCGATTTCAGCCTGCTTTTCGTTGGCCTGCGCCGTCTGCAAGTTGGCTTGTGCCGTATCGCGGTCCGCCAAAGCCTTGTCGTAATTTGTCTGCGTGGCGACCTGTCTTTTGACCAAATCGGCCTGACGCTGGTACTCGGCCTGGTCTTGCGTCAGCGTCGCCTGGGCACTGGTAACCGAGGCCTGTGCGCTTTCGAGCTTGAGCTTGTAAGGCTCCGGTTCAATCGTGAACAGCGACGTGCCCTTCTTCACGAAGTCGCCGTCCTTGTAGCCGATTGCCTGCACGAAGCCCTGCACGCGCGCAACGAGATCGACTGAATTGACCGCTGCGGTATTGCCGGTCGCCTCGAAATAATTCGTAACATCTTGCTCCACAGGCAAGGCGACGGCCACCTTCGGCGGCGGCGGCGCGGAATATTGATTGCTTTGGCCGCAACCGGCCGCCGTGGACGCAAAAACGATCACGACGAGCGTTGCGCGGACGAATGCAGCCGGAGCCATGGCGACACCTCGTCAAATTTTTTAAGAATGCCGAAGCGCAAGCAAAGCAATATCACGAAGTCTCGGTGGGACTACGATCCGACTTCAGATTGGCCTTGGCAAGGCCATAGCGTGAAAAAACAAGCTCGGCGCCATGACGGCGCCGAGCAAAAGCAAGCTGCCATGCGGCAGGCGCGGCTTAGCCCGTCATGAGCTCTGATCGAGCACGATCACAGCGCGGCGGTTCTGCGACCAGCAGGAGATATCGTCGCACGTCGCCACGGGCCGTTCCTTGCCGTACGAAATAGTGCGCATGCGTTGCGCCGACACACCGCGCGAGACCAGATATTCGCGCACCGTCTCCGCGCGCCGGGCGCCGAGCGCGAGGTTGTATTCACGCGTGCCGCGCTCGTCGGCGTGGCCCTCGATGGTGAAATTATAGCGGTTGTAGTGATTGAGCCACTCCGACTGTTTGTCGAGCGTTGCTCGCGCCTGATCGGACAGGTCCGAGGAATCGGTATCGAAGAAGACGCGGTCGCCGACATTGACGAGGAAGTCCTGCGGACTTCCGGGAACCGCAGCCGCGGTCATCCCGGTGGTGTCTTGCTGCTTGGCGCAGCCTGCAATCATGAGCCCTGCAACGATAATGGCTGCGAATTTGGCGCCACGGACGATGCTCATCCCGTTCATTCCGGTGCCTCCATTGCTTCCGTCGAGCCCCATCCCCACCCTCCCCGCAAGCCGGGGGAGGGAGGGAAGAGGGTCTCAGGCGGTCTAGCAGCGCCTTCGTTAAGCGAAGGTTCCGTCAACCTTGATGCGGCCTTGCAAAAAAGCGTTGAACCCGCCCGTCCCCCGGAAAGCTCTTGCAGTGGTTAATGCGGCATGAATGCGGCGAGGGTATGGACGGCCGCAATCGCGGTCCGATAGCGAAATTCGCAGCTTCCTGCAGAGTGCGTGGTCGAGCGAACTGCGCGGCGCGCCGGCTCACGACAATAGCGGTGACCACGCCGGATCGGACGCGAAACTGGGGGTTGGAACCTTCTGGTCGTTGCGTCCGGCAATGTCGATCGTGAACAGCGAAGGCCCGGGACCGCCCTCCTCATCGCGGAAGAACATGATCACGCGCCCGTTGGGCGCGAAGGTCGGGCCCTCGTTGTGAAATCCTTCCGTGAGGATACGCTCGCCGGAGCCGTCAGGTTTCATCACGCCGATCGCGAACTTGTTTTCGTACTGCCTGGTGAAAGCGATGTAATCGCCGCTCGGCGACCAGACCGGCGTCGAATAAATGCCGTCGCCGAAGCTGATGCGCTGCGCCGGGCCGCCGACCGCGGGCATGACGTAGATTTGCGGCTGGCCGCCGCGATCGGACTCGAAACAGATTTGCGTGCCGTCAGGCGAATAGCAGGGCGCGGTATCGATCGCTTGCGTGTTGGTCAGCCGCGTCGTCGCCTTCGAGCGCAAATCCATGACGAAGAGATTGGAGTTGCTGTTCTCCTGCAAGCTCATGATGACGCGCTGGCCGTCCGGAGAGAAGCGCGGTGCAAAGCTCATGCCGGGAAAGTTGCCGACGATTTCGCGCTGGCCGGTCTCGATATTGAGCAGATAGACGCGCGGATCGCCCTCGCCATAAGCCATATAGGTGATTTCCTGGGTCGACGGCGAGAAGCGCGGCGTCAGCACCAGCTCGTCGCCGCGCGTCAGGTAACGCACGTTGGCGCCGTCTTGATCCATGATGGCGAGACGCTTGACTCGTCGTATTTTCGGTCCGGTCTCGTCGACGAATACGACGCGGGAATCGAAATAACCGCCTTCGCCGGTGATCCGCTCGTAGATGGCGTCGGCGATGATGTGGGCGATGCGACGCCAATTATCGGGCGTCGTGAAGTATTGCTGGCCGGCGAGCTGCTGGCCGGCGACGACGTCCCACAGCCGGAACTCGGCCTTGAGACGCCCGTCGCCCTGGCGCGTGAGGCGGCCGGTGACCAACGCTTGCGCGTTGATCGTGCGCCAATCGGGAAAATTCGGCACCGTGTCGACGGTCGCGATCTTCTCGAGAAAAGCGGCCGGATCGATCGGGGCGAAGAGCCCGCTGCGCTGAAGGTCCGCCGAGATGACCTGCGTGACGCTGATCGCGGTCTCGTCATCGTCCTGGGTGCCGCCAATGAAATTGGGAATCGCAATCGGCAGCGGCTGGATGTTGCCTTGGGTAATGTCGAGACGCACGACCGCGCCGGCGCGCGACGACAGCGCCAGGCTGCCGGCGGCCGCACCGAGCGCCAGCACGCGCCGACGCGACATGGGAGAACGGGGCATTTGCGAGGGCTTCATGATGTTTGCATTCGCCTTGTCAGCCCCCGAGGAGTTGTTGCGGATCGAATTTGAGTTCAAGGTCTTTCCACTGATCGTAATGCTCGGGCTTGAGCATCGTGAACGGCTGGCACATCAGCAGCGCACGCTTGGCGCTCTCGGCGAGCGCGGGCCCCAATGCCGAGGCCGAGCCCTCGACCACGATCGGATCCTGCACCAGCGAACCGTCGGGCTTAAACAAGGCCCGGAGCACGATGTAAACCTTGGTCGTGGAGTCGACGCCGGCTGGAGGGTTCCAGCACTGGCTGATGCGCGCCCGCAAAGCGTCGATCTCGCTTTGCGACAGTTGGGCGTCCTGCGCGCCGGTCGCAGCGCCGAGATTGGCGTTGTTGTTGAGTGCCGCGCCGGTGGCTTCCTCGCGCCGCGGATCGCGGTGATCGAGCAATTCAGAGACCTGTTCGGCACTGAATTGGGGTGCGTCGTGCGCCGTCTTGTCCGACGCCTGCTTGTCGTCCTGCTTGGGCGGCTCCTTGGCGTCGTCCTTCTTCAGAAGATCGGCGATCTGATCGGGCTTGTAGGCAGGCGCTGCCTTGGCCTGCTGCGGCTTGTGCGCCGGTTTTGTGTCTGGCTTGGGCTGCGGCTTGGATGCTGACGTATCGGGCGTGATTTCCGGCTTGTTCGCGACCTTATCGGCGAGCCGATCGATCGGCTTTGGCGCTCCCAGCTCGTCGACGAGCGGTTTGCTGTCGTCAAGCTTCAGTTTCGGGGCGTTCTTGACGCCCTGGGTGAGCTGCGTGAAGTCCTTCTCGGAAATCGTACCGACGGACAAAGTTTGAACCTGCGGCACCTCCAGCGGGGCGGTGGAGAACGCCACCAGGCAACACAGCAGCAACACAGCGTGTGCAATCGCCGATATGGTAAGGCTGCGCCTCATGTCCCCTTCGTTCTTCAGGATTCTTGATCGAGGTCCGTCACCAGCTCGACGCTGGTGTAGCCTGCGGCATTTAATCGACCCAACAGCCGCATGACCATACCGTATTTCAGGTCGCGATCCCCTTTGAAGTAGATGTGTGCATGAAGGCCGCCGCGTGCGTTGGTCACGGCCTTCAATTTCTGCAGCAGTTCATCCACCGAGACTTTGGCATCCTGCAGATAGATCTCGCCTTGCGCATTGATGGTGACGGTAACCGGGTCTGGGCTTTGACTGAGTGACTTGGCTTGGCTCTGCGGCAGGTTGACGGGCACCCCGACGGTAAGCAACGGCGCCGATACCATAAAAATAATGAGCAACACGAGCATCACGTCGACGAACGGCGTGACGTTGATCTCGCTCATGACCGCCCGACGACGACGCCGGTGTGTGCCGGAGGAGGATGCTTCTGCGACGCTTGCAGCCATATCCGTTCCCCCTCACACGCGCTCGTCGATCTGCCGCGACAGAATCGCTGTGAACTCGTCGGCGAAGCCTTCCAGCCGCTGGGCTTGGCGATTCACCTCGGTCACGAACTTATTATAGAAAATCGTCGCCGGGATGGCGGCAACGAGGCCGATCGCCGTCGCGAACAACGCCTCCGCAATGCCGGGAGCGACCACGGCGAGCGAGGTGTTCTGCGAGGCCGCGATGGACTGGAAACTGGTCATGATGCCGGCGACCGTGCCGAACAACCCGATGAAGGGCCCGGCCGAACCGACGGTCGCCAGTACCAAGAGCCGCCGCTCCATGTGCTCGACTTCGCGCGCGATCGCGACATCCATGACTTTCTCGATACGCATCTGCAAGCCGGCGAATGAACGGACATGACCTTCGAAGCTGCGCTTCCATTCGCGCATGGCGGCGACGAACAGGACGCCGGTCGAGTGCTCGGGATTGGCGGCGAGCGATTTATAGAGCTCCTCGAGCGACTGACCCGACCAGAACGCCTGGTCGAAATGGTCGCCGGCCTTGCGAATCCGCGAAAACAAAAGCGTCTTGTCGATCGCAATCGCCCACACCCAGACCGAGCACACCATCAGGCCAACCATCACCGCCTCGACGATCCAGTGGGCGTGCCAGAACATGTGGAAAAGCGACAGATTGGCGGAGGTCAATGGCGCGACCGACTGCGCAATGTCGGTGGGGTTCATTGGGGCGTCCTTTCAGCGGTCCGACCCGTGCCAAATCCGGGCCATGACCGGAGTGGCGCTCCTGGCGCCGGGACCAAAGGGGACATCACGGCAGGCGCCCTGCGCGCGCCAACCAAGACCCGAAATTTCACGAGGACCCGAGCCGGACCCACCACCGGCTCAACCGAAATCATCGCGAAACTTGTCCAAACTAGGGCGCAACCCCGGTCGTTCGACCAACGAAGCCCTAGCTGTGCTTAATGGGTCGTTAAGACCGGCCGATCTCGGGCCGCGACAGGTCGTTGCGGGCCATTGCCGAGGTGTTCGACACGGGGCAATTCGGTTCCGCATCATCGCCGGCAAGCCTGGGGAACCTCATTTTTCTCCCCCGTCCCGCGCCACCGACCCCAGCAGATCGTGGTCGGCCCGCATCGCGACGCGCAGCGGTTTCGGGATCGGCCGCGCCCGCCCGCCGCAGACAAAGGCGACGCGCACCTGCGCTTCGACCAGCAATTCCTCCCCGCGCATGATGCGTTGTCGCACCGTGGCGGACGCGCCCTTTATCTCCTGCGGCTCGGTGACGATGTCGAGCACGTCGTCCATGCGCGCGGCTTTCAGGAATTCGATGCTCATGGAACGCACGACGAAGGCGAAGCCGGGCGCCTCCTTCTCGGTTTCCTCGAACAAGGCGCGGTGGTCGATGCCGATGAGGCGCAGATAATTGGTGCGCCCGCGCTCCATATAGCGCAGATAATTGGCGTGATAGACGATGCCGGTGAAGTCGGTGTCCTCGTAATAGACGCGCACGGTCAGGATGTGCCGGCCGTCGCGCATTTCGCCGTCCAGCGGAATCGCGCTCATATCCTTCATCGGAGAAACAGCTTCCCTAACGACTTGCGTGTCCCGTCATGGCCGGACCAAGGCCGGGCATGACGCAGCGGAACCATGCTCCCTATCGCCACGGCACCTTTTCCGTCATCGCGTGCTCCCAATTCTTGCCGTCGAAGAAGCTGAGTTTGAGGGTTGCGACATCGACGCCGTCGAGGCAGCGCACGTTGACGTCGATCTTATCGGGGTCCGAGCGCGGGATGTAGAACGGATGAATGCCGCAGTGGGCGCAGAAGGTATGCGCCGCCACGCCGGTATTGAACCGATAGGTCGTCAGCGCGTCCTTGCCGCTCAACAGTTCGAACGCGTCCGGCGCCACGATGAGATGCAAAAAGCCCTTCTTGGTGCAGATCGAGCAATTGCATTCGGTGACGCGCGACAAATCCGCCGTCACGCGGAAACGCACGCGGCCGCAATGGCAGCCGCCTTCGTATATGTGTGCCATGCTTCAATCATCCTCGCCCGGGCCGAACAGCCCGAACTGCGCCGGATCGCGCGCCGGCTCGGGCAGGCCGAGATGGCGGAACGCGTGGCCGGTGATCAGCCGTCCGCGCGGGGTGCGCTGCAAGAGTCCGCACTGAATCAGATAAGGCTCGATGATGTCCTCGATGGCGTCGCGCGGCTCCGACAGCGCGGCGGCAAGCGTCTCGACGCCGACCGGGCCGCCGCCGTAATTCACCGCGATGGTATTGAGATAACGCCGGTCCATCGCATCGAGGCCCGCGCCGTCGACTTCGAGCGCCTTGAGCGCCTTGTCGGCGACGGCGCGATCGATCGCCGCGGCGCCGGAGACATCGGCAAAGTCGCGCAGGCGGCGCAGCAGCCGTCCGGCGATGCGCGGGGTGCCGCGGGCGCGCCGCGCAATCTCGTTGGCGCCGTCCGGCGTCACGCCGATGCCGAGCACGCGGGCGCCGCGATTGACGATCTGCTCAAGCTCGGCCTCGGAGTAAAAATTGAGCCGCATCGGAATGCCGAAGCGGTCGCGCAGCGGATTGGTCAAAAGCCCGGCGCGGGTGGTGGCGCCGATCAGCGTGAACTTGGCGAGGTCGATCTTCACCGAGCGCGCCGCCGGCCCCTCGCCGATGATGAGGTCGAGCTGAAAATCTTCCATGGCCGGATAGAGGATTTCCTCGACCGCGGGATTGAGGCGATGAATCTCGTCGATGAACAGCACGTCGCGGTCTTCGAGATTGGTGAGCAAGGCCGCCAGATCGCCGGCCTTGGCGATGACCGGACCCGAGGTGGCGCGAAAATTGACGGCAAGCTCGCGCGCCACGATCTGCGCCAGCGTGGTCTTGCCGAGCCCCGGCGGGCCGACGAACAGGACATGATCGAGCGCTTCGCGCCGGGCGCGAGCCGCCTCGATGAACACGCCGAGATTTTTGCGCGCCTGCTCCTGACCGATGAATTCGACAAGCCGCTGCGGCCGCAACGATGCTTCCGCCGCATCTTCCTCGCGGCGCTCGCCGGTTATCAGCTTGCGTCCCGGGCTCGTGCTCACCGTTCCGGCCCCCGGCTGTATTTGTTGGGCAACAGATCGCCGATCGGCACCACCGCCGGCGATCTGCCATTCGGCACGATCACGCGCGCCTTCGGATCATAATCATAGATGAGTTCGCGGCAGGCGCCGCATGGCGATACCACGACGATGGATCGATCCCTGTCCGCGGGCGGGGGATGGCGCACGGCCACGATCATGTCGATACCGTCATCGCCGAGATCGACGAAGGCGCGCCCAAGCGCGATCGCCTCGGCGCAGACCGCCATTCGGCCGAGATAAGCATCGAGGTTGACGCCGGTGAAGATTTTGCCCGAGCGGGTGCGCAACGCGGCGCCGACCTCCTGCCAGTCGTCGCGATAGCGCTGTTTGATCGCCGAGCGCGCAGCGGCAATCAACTCCAGATCCGCCTTGCCGAGTTTTGTCCGCGACCGTTTCACTTCGCCAGCTCCCGCAAGCCAAGCCGGATCAGCGTCGCCGTCTCCGCGCCATCGCCCGCGCTGCGCGTCGCGGCGGCGATGGCGGCCGCCGCCTGCGGCTGCGCGTAGCCCAGGTTGACGAGTGCCGAGACCGCGTCGGCGATCGGCTGCGGCGCCCGCTTGTCGTCGAGCGCGCCGGACAGGCGCACCAGCGCCGGATCGATTTGAGTATAAGCCGGCGCCTTGTCTTTCAGCTCGGTGACGATGCGCTCGGCGACTTTCGGCCCGACGCCGGGCGTGCGCGCTACCATCGCCTTGTCGCGCATCGCGATGGCGGAAGCGAGCTCGGCGGGTTTGAGCGTGCCGAGCACGGCGAGCGCCACCTTGGTGCCGACGCCTTGCACGGTCTGCAAAAGCCGAAACCATTCACGCTCGACGTCGCTGAGAAAGCCGAACAAGCGAATTTGGTCCTCGCGCACATGGGTCTCGATCGACAGCGTCGCCGGCTCGCCGACGCGCGGCAATTCCTGCAGCGTGCGCGCCGAGCAGTGCACGAGATAGCCGACGCCGTTGACGTCGAGGATGACGGCGTCCTCGCCGTAGGAGTCGATCACGCCCTTGAGCTTGCCGATCATGTCAGCTCTCTCTCACCTCCCCCTAAAAGGGGGAGGTGGCGAGCGAAGCTCGCCGGTGGGGGCCGCTATTTTCGCCCACGCGAGCGTTACGGCAATGGACCCCCACCCTGCTCTCCCCCTTGCAGGGGGAGGGATTTGCGTTGTCGAATTCCTCATCGCGCCGCCACCTTGAGGATGACACTCTGCCGATGATGCGCATGCGTGACGGCAATGGCCAGCGCATCGGCGGCGTCGTCGGATTGTGGATCGGACTTCGGTAACAGAACGCCGATCATCATACGCACCTGCGCTTTGTCGCCGTGGCCGGCGCCGACGATGCTTTTCTTGATCAGGTTCGGCGCGTATTCGGCGACCGGCACGCCGGCCCTGGCCGGCACCACCATGGCGATGCCGCGCGCCTGGCCGAGCTTGAGCGTCGCCTTGGCGTCCTTGTTGACGAAAGTGGCCTCGACCGCGGCTTCGTCGGGACGGAACTGGTCGAGAATGCGCATCAACCCGTCATGAATGGCAAGCAGCCGCGCCGCCAATGCATCGCGCTCGTCGGTCGTGACCGAACCGCAGCCGAGGAAGCCGAGCCGGTTGCCGGCAATCTCGACGATGCCCCAGCCGGTGCGGCGGAGCCCCGGATCGATGCCGAGAATGCGAATCGGGCGCGTCATGTCCGCTTGATAACCCCGCGGGAAGCATACACCTAACGAATCCGGTCTCATGTGCAAAAGCAAGGATTGGCAAAGTTTGCCATAATTGCTACTTTGACAATCGAGTTGGGGAGAACCGCGTATGCCGACCCGCAATATCAGCATTACCCCTGAGCAGGACGCTTTCATCGAGAAGACGGTCAAATCCGGCGACTACCAGAACGCGAGCGAAGCCGTGCGCGATGCATTACGTGCGTTGCAACAGCGCAGAAGAGAGGATTCGCTCAAGCTCAAGGCGCTGCGGAGGCAAATCAGGGCGGGCGTTGCGGCGCTGGAAAATGGCGAGTTCACGGACGTTGCTGAGGCTGAAGTCGAGCGCTATCTCGAAGGTCTGACGGCCGCTCCGGGCAAGCGGGCGCGCTGAAGCGGTGGCCCGCTTTCGCGTATCGCGGCTGGCGGCCTCCGATCTTGAGTACATTCTGGCGTTCAGTGCGGAACGGTGGGGAACCGAAGGTAGACGCCGTTACGCGGCAGTCCTTGCCGCGGCGATGCGCAAGATCGCGGCTGACCCGGACGGACCAACAACTCGCGATCGCGCCGAATTGCTGGCCGGCATTCGCAGCTTTCACATTCAACATACACACGGGAATGACCCGCAGACAAAGGTGAGGCGGCCGGTACACGTTCTTTATTATCGCGCGGTCGCATCCGACCTAATCGAAATCGTCCGTGTATTGCATGAGCGTATGGAGCCGAGCCGCCATCTTGACACCATACCTGAAGGTGATTAGCGGGCACGCCTTGCCAGGCGGCTCACCGAAACTCGATTCTCCTGGACGTGCGAGCTTCGATCCATCCCGACGGTGCCGGCGTCACCCGGTCAGCCTGTTCACCAGCGCGTCCGAAACCTCGAAATTGGCATAGACGTTCTGCACGTCGTCGTGCTCGTTCAAGTTCTCGATCAACTTCAAGAGCTTTTCGCCCTGCTCGTCGTCGAGCGCCACGGTGTTCTGCGGCCGCCATACCAATGAGGCCTTGCGCGGCTCGCCGAATTTTCCTTCCAGCGCCTTGGCGACCGAGCCGAAGTGATCCTGGGCGGCATAAACTTCGTGGCCGTGCTCGCTCGACACCACGTCGTCGGCGCCGGCCTCCAGCGCGGCTTCGAACATCGCCTCGCCGCCGGCGGCCTTGGCGTCGTATTCGACGACGCCGACATGATCGAACATGAATGAGACCGCGCCGGTCTCGGCAAGATTGCCGCCGCTCTTGGTGAAGGTCGAGCGCACTTCGCCCGCGGTGCGGTTGCGGTTGTCGGTCAAGACCTCGACGATCAGCGCGACGCCGCCCGGACCATAGCCCTCGTAGCGGATCTCCTCGTAGTTCTCGCCCTCGCCGCCGGAGGCCTTCTTGATGGCGCGCTCGATATTGTCCTTGGGCATGTTTTCCGCGCGGGCGGCAATGATCGCGGCACGCAGGCGCGCATTCATCGTCGGATCGGGCAGGCCGAGCTTGGCTGATACCGTGATTTCGCGCGCCAGCTTGCCGAACAGCTTGGATTTGGCCGCATCCTGCCGCCCCTTGCGGTGCATGATGTTCTTGAATTGCGAATGTCCAGCCATGGGTCGATGTCCGCTCGGGCGTCTCTTGCAGAAATAAATATGCCGCAGCCGGAAACTCAAGCCCAGAAGCCGGGCGTCGCCTGTTCCAGGCAGCCGCCGAGCCGCACCGCGGCAACGCGCACGGCCAGGCCGCTTGCCGGATCGGTCTCGACGGCGACGGCGCACAGCGTCGCCGCCCCCGTTGCCGGCTCGAACCGCGCCGACGAGACGCGAGTCACGAACCGCTGCAACGGCTCATCCTTCGCCATGCCGATCACCGAATCGTAGTCGCCGGTCATGCCGACGTCGCTCATGAACGCGGTGCCGCCGGCAAGGATACGCAAATCGGCGGTCGGCGTGTGGGTATGGGTGCCGATCACGAGGCTGGCGCGGCCGTCGCAGAAATAGCCCATCGCCTGCTTCTCGCTGGTCGCCTCGCCGTGGAAATCGACGATGATGGCGTCGGCTGCGCGGCGCAGCGGACAGGCGGCAAGCTCGCGCTCCACGGCGGCGAACGGATCGTCGAGCGGGTCCATGAAGATGCGACCCATGGCGTTGACGACGAGCGCGCGCGCCCCGTTCTTGGCCTCGATCATGGTCGCGCCGCGACCCGGCGCGCCGGCCGGATAATTGATGGGGCGAAGCAGTTTCGGCGCGCGCTCGATGAAGACCAGCGCCTCCTTCTGGTCCCACGAATGATTGCCGCCGGTGATGGCGTCGGCGCCGGCGTCGATGAATTCATGATAGATCGCTTCGGTGATGCCGAAGCCGCCCGCCGCGTTCTCGCCGTTGACCACGACCAGGTCGAGCTTCCAGTCGCGGATGAGGCCGGGCAGCCGCTCGTAGAACACGGTCCGCCCGGAGCGGCCGACGACGTCGCCGAC
>JASHQI010000260.1 GCA_030037645.1 Xanthobacteraceae bacterium | reverse complement strand
TTGGTCGAGGAGCGCCGCGCCGGCATGCGCGCACTCATCGATATGCTCGCCGCCGGCAAGCTGCATCCACGCATTCACGCCCGCCTGCCGCTCGCGCAAGCCGCACGCGCGCACGAAATGCTCGAAAGTGGTGCGGTGATCGGAAAGCTTCTGCTGGTGCCGTGATCCTCTTCGGCGTCATCCCGGGGCGCGCGAACCACGAACCCGGATTCCATAACCCCTGTTGGGTAAGTTCTGCCCCGGTATCGACTATGGATTCCGGATAGCTGCTGCGCGGCTTCCGGAATGATAGACTAAAACCCCGGCGCGTGTTCGACCTGGTCGTACCAGTCGAAGCCCATGTCTTTGACGATGCGGTTCGACATGACGATGATGCGGCATTCCTCGCCCGGCTTGGCGAAGTGCTGGTGCATGGTGAACGGCGGGATATAGACATAATCGCCGACCGTCCATTCGAACTTCTTGGGTGCGTCGGCCCATTCCCACTGGAACGCTTCCAGGCAGTCCCACTTCAGGTCCCAATGCAGGTCGTAGCCCGAGCCTTCGACCACGAAGAACAATTCCTCCCACATGTGGCGGTGCTTGCCGGAGCGCTCGCCGTCCTTGAGGAACTGCATATAGGCTTCCATGCAGCACTCGCGCGTGTGCATCTTCTGGTGCACCAGATGCTTGATCAGGCCGTCGGGCGAGCGCTCCCACGGCATGTCCTCGGCCTTGATGACGTTCGGCAGCGTGGCGTAGTCGGCGCGGAATTTTTCCGATTCGGCAAGCGCTTCAGCAAGAAAACTGCTTTGATTCAGGCCGGACAGCGACGGCTCTTTGTCCTCGAACAACGGCATGATGCTCTCCGGGGTCAGATTTCCGTTGGCGGATTGAATTCCTTGACGCCGGGCGGCAGCTTGTCAGTCGGCCACTCCACCATCTTCTGAAACAGAAGGTGCATGAACAAAAACAGCGGCTTGGCCTTGAACACCAGGAGGATGGCGGATTCCTTGTCGTCGTCGTTGAAATGCTGGTGGACGCTCGCGTTCTCGACCAGCATCACGTCGCCGGCCTTCCATTTCATGTAGCGGCCGTCGTGAACGTCATGGCCGTGACCCTTGAGCACGTAGAATACCGCGCTGTTGAGGTGGCCGTGCTTCTGACCGGCATTGAGCGGCGCGTAGCATTCGATATGGGACTCGATGGACTGGACGATGTTGACGGATTGCGGGCTGATGATGTGCTTGCCGTACATCGCCGGGCCGCCTTTCCAGGGATGATCCTTGGACGAATAGACCCGCGGCTCCTCGAGCAGCTTTTTGTAGAGATGGCTGTAGGTGCCTTCCAACGCACGCACGAAAGTGCGCTTTTTCGACCAGCGTTCCCATTTGGCGTGTTTGATGGCGTCGGCGTCTTCCTGAGACGGTCGGTTGTGGCCGAGCCCAGGCAGTTCGTGTTCGAGCATTCCCGTCATTGCGCGCTCCCAATTCTATTTTGTCGCGTTCCCAGTGCACGCAGGCCGCCCTCCATGCTGCTTGGGAAACGCACCGCAGCGGCGCTTCGCGTTGTCGTTTAAGGGATTTCTGCTAGGCGTGCAATGTGAGGCGGCGCAGCCCAAGCATGTCCAAGTGGGGTGCGCCATGATCGACCGCCTCAGTGAGCGGACGCTGCATTGACATAGTCTCGCAGCGCAGCGGCGGTGCGTCGCCATGCGTCAGCCGCTTCCCTGGCGCGGAAATTGGGACCGGCAATGAAGTTGTGATCGGCATGCGGGTAAACGACGAGTTCCATCGGCTTGCCGAGCTCGTTCGCGGCAGCATCCATCGCCGTTACGGTCCGCAACAGGCAGCAATTCTTGAACTTGTCCTTGCCGGCGGCAAACACCACAAGCGGGACCTGTAATCCGCCGACGAAAGATTTCACATGCCTCGAGCGCGCGATGAAGGCAGTCACCGGATCATAGGCGATGACAATTGAAACCGCAGCGGGCTGCCGCGCCGCATAGGCAAGCGCGCCGCCGCCGCCCAGGGCAAAACCGATCACGGCAATCTTGCCGGGAACCGCATGGGACGAATGCCGCGCTGTCGCGATCGCCTCCTGCAACCGTACCCTTCCCTGCCGATCCGCCGGCGAGATTTCCCGACCATCCAAAACAACCGCGTAGTAGCCGAGCTTGGCGATCTTTTCGGCATAACCCTTCAACGCGCCCGGCCCCTCGCTCCCCGATATCATGATTACCACTCGACCATGCCCAGACGGCGGAGCAAGGTCGATAGCCGCGGCGCCGCGCTCCGCGGCGCCCGCCGAAAAGGCCGCCGCGGCAAACAATGTCGCGACCGCCGGGAATTTCATGATCCATTTGCAAGACATGGCCCCACCTCAGCCACAAGGTGCCGCAACGACTGCTAATCTTGCACGGCACCTGCTCGCCCGGCAATCGCGTCGAGCAAGCCCGCCAATGTCATCCACGTTGTCCGTCGTGTTGCCAGTGCCGCACAATTGTCGCCGGGCGTGCAACGGCATCACTTGTGCAGTTGGCGGCTCAGCTCGACAATGTCGTCATACTCGGCCTCCAGGCGTTTTCGAGCCGAGGCTGGATCTTCATATTGTGAAAACAGCCCGATCTTTTCGATCTTGGAAACGAACGATGGGCTCTTCACCGCTGTTGCAACGGCATCGACCAATTTGCTCCTCACGCCATCCGGCAAGCCTCGCGGCGCGTAAAGGCCCATGATGAGGTTCAGGCCGTTCACGACGATGCCCTTCTCGGCGAACGTCGGCACGTCGGACAATGACGGCAGCCGATTGGCGGCGGTGGTGACCAGACCGCGCAGCTTTTTCGCCCGGAACATCGCGGCGCCCGTGGTGTAGGGCACCATGCCAATGTCGACCTGCTTGCCCAGAATGGCGGCGGTGAGCTGCGCGCCGCCGGCAAACGGAACGGCGACCATCTTCAGTTTGAAGTGATGCGCCAGCGCCTGCATGCTGAGCGCCGACACCGTACCGACACCGGCGGAAGCATAGGTCAGCTTGCCGGGATTGGCCTGCGCATAGGCGATGAGATCGTCGAGCGTCCGCCATGGCGCATCGGCTGTGACGGCCAGCACGCTGACGTCGGTCGCATAATTGCCGAGCAGCGTAAAGTCATCGAGCTTGAACGGCACCGTTGTCCCCGAAATGCGGGTGATCGTGAATATCGAATTGACGCCCTGCCCGATGGTGTAACCGTCGGGCGCCGCGGTCGCGACGTCGTGCATTCCCAACGTGCCGCTGGCACCGGGCCGATTGATAAGAACGACGGATTGGCCGAGCGCGGACGACAATTCCGGTCCGATCATGCGCGCCGCGGTATCGACGGGGCCGCCGGCGGTCGCCGGCACGATCACCTGAACCGGGCGAGATGGAAATTGCTCTTGCGCGCGGACATTCGCGACCGACAGCAATGTCGCCGCACAGATCAAGGCGAGCGCCCGTCGTTTCATCGACACCTCCTAACAACGCCACCGCGCTTGTCATACCATGGCGACGCGAGCCGGCACCACGGCCTCGGCGGCGAGTGGTCCGATTCCAACATTCGCTTCCTGTTTCGGCCCGCGTTGAGCGAATGTTGGAATCGAAGGACCACTAGCAACTCCGTGATGCTCGTGGAGTTTGACATTCGCTAACCACTTTGGAAACGGACCATTCGATGCGCATTGTCACGCTTGAAGAGCATTTCAGCCTGCTTGACGTCGGCGGCATCGCGGCGGCGCCCGCGCCAGCCGTCGTCAATGCCGAGAATATGCCGGCCGTTATCAGGAACGTAGGCGACAAAATCACCGACCTCGATGCCGGGCGCATCGCCGACATGGACCGCCACGGCGTCACCGTGCAGGTGTTGTCGAAAGCCGGCATTCACATGGGGCCGAGCGCCGACATGTTCGAAGGCGACGAGGCGGTCGCGTTCGCGCGCAGATTCAACGACCAGTTCGCGCGCAAAATCGCCGCGCGGCCGGACCGGTTTGCCGGCTTCGCCCATCTGCCTGCGAGCATCCCCGAAGCCGCGGCGGACGAATTGGAGCGCACCGTCGTCGAATACGGCTTCAAGGGCGCGCTGATCAGCGGCATGGTCCGCGGCCGGTTTCTCGACGATGGCAAATTCGCGCCGCTGTTGGCGCGCGCGGAACGTCTCGACGTGCCGCTCTATATCCATCCCGGGGCGCCGCCGGCCGACGTCCGCAACGCGTATTACGAAGGCGCGTTTTCGCAAAAAATAAGCCTTGGACTCGCGACCTTTGCCTGGGGCTGGCACTACGAGACCGCCTTGCACATCATGCGGCTCGCGGTATCGGGCACACTTGATAAATATCCGCGGCTCAACGTGATCATCGGACATATGGGAGAGGCTTTACCGGTAATGCTGGCGCGTTGCGAGCATCAACTCGGCCCAGACTTACCGCATTTGCAACGCCCGCTGGCGAAGACCATCACCGATCAGGTGTATGTCACGTCATCCGGGTTCTTCACCACTCCGCCTTTCCTGGCGGCGCTGCAGACATTCGGCATCGACCGGCTGATGTTCTCGGTCGACTATCCGTATGACAGCAATGCGGACGGCCGTAAATTCTTGGACAATGTGCCGCTTGCCGGCGATGATCTGGAAAAGTTCGCCCACGGCAACGCCGATCGGTTGCTAAAACTGGACGCGCACTAG
The DNA here is from genome assembly GCA_030037645.1 of Xanthobacteraceae bacterium. Lineage (GTDB taxonomy): Bacteria > Pseudomonadota > Alphaproteobacteria > Rhizobiales > Xanthobacteraceae > BOG-931. Next base: position 13,698 of record JASHQI010000260.1, on the reverse strand, counting down.
CATGTACTCACAAACGCAGCACGGCGAACGGTGAGAAAGCTGAAATAATAATGTGTGTCGCTATCCGGGGCGGAGCCGACATCCGGCCAGAGCGCCCGAAACGTCGAAAATGACCCGTTTCGACCGGCCCTTCCCATCATGGGCTGCACCGCAACGCGACCTCGGGAGACCTATTCCGCTCGCTGCAATTTCCTGATTTGATCGCTCGGACTGACTGGCCCGGAAATTTTTGCGGTCCTGAATACGATTTGGATCATTCGCGCGGACGATCCCGGCACGCTGTTGCTGTCGCCGTGACGGATCAACCTTGAGCGCCATTGGGTCAAATTGATGATCGTGAATGATCAGTCCACTCCGGTTGACCGAATGTCGCTGCCGGAGCCGGTTCGGCACGATGACAAAGACGTCAATATCGTGTTGCGCTCAAAGTACGTGGTAGCCCCCTGCGAGGGTTGGAAAAAAGTCCTCGTCTGCGGCACGTCCGGGCAGCTTTGGCAACTCGATTTCTCCGCGACTGCTCGGCCCCAAGTGCGTGCGACCGGAATCAAGCTCCCGGCATTCGGTGCTTGGTCGGCCGACTATGCGGCCGATCGCGTCGCCATCGTGTATGCCGATCAGGAGCTCCGCGAACGCCTGAATGTCTTCGATCTGTCGGATGGACGGCTTCTGTTGCGCTGTGACGCGTCCCTCAACGAAGCGTGCCTGACGCCGGATGGTCGTCACCTGGTAAGGTTCAAGGATGAAATAACGGAGATATGGCGGTTAGACGAAGGTCCAGGCGCGCCGCAGACCACGACGCTGTTCCATGCGCCAGCAATCGACGATTACAGTCCACACGAGGTCGCTCATGTGACCGTGCCGCAAGGTCAAGGCGCCTTTCATTTTGTCGTGGGTCACTTTGGATTCGTCGTCGACTATACGGTTGGCCGTGATCGCTCAGGTAGGCTTACGCTCGTCGCTGAACCGCGCATCATCTACGAAGATATTATTTATGATCCGGTGCAGGTCTCCCCCGGAAACAGGTATCCCTTCGTCGCGCTTGATCATGGTGGGGGGTCGGGTCTCAAGGTTCTGGATGTGGCGGCGGGCACCACATTCGAATGCCCTGATATGCCTGAAAGTCCGCCGCACTCTTACGCCTGGTTCAGACAGTCGATCCCACACCGCCACCGGCGCGAGATGCTGGTCAAAACCAAGATCGGGTGGGGGCTGTGGAAGTTCGGAGCGAGCGAGATGACACCCCTATGCTCGCTCGACATCGAGCCGCTGCATTTCGCGGGCGACTCGATCTGGGCCATCCGCGCCGATGACCCGGTCACGCTATTGCGCTACACACTTGCGGCGGGCACCTAATCAGCATTCTGGACGCTGTCTACCAAAGCGATGTACGTTCCGCCTTAAACATCAACCGGCGCCGTCCCATTCTTGGGCGTCGGAAGTTCAGCTTCGCGGTCGCTAGAGCATGATCCGGAAAAAGCCTGCCCTCGGACTTGATCCGAGGGTGGACACCGGTTTTCCGAAAAGATCATGCTCCATCAAAATCCTAGGGCGCCGGGGTGATTCAACTTAAAGAAATGGCGCTCTAGCGTTGTACAAGTTTGAGTTTCGCGCTGGACCACGATCAGGCCACGAACTCATCGACTGCGAGCGGCGGGTTGCATCTGTCAACATCGCAACCGAAGGAAAGTCCGATCAAACATCGACGCTGCTGCGCTAAGCTCGGGCGACTTCGCCGGACTGCGCCCGCGCGATCGCCGCGCGCACGCGGGCCGCCGTGACCGGCGTTTCGAAAATCGAGACGCCGAGCGGGCGCAGCGCGTCGTTGACCGCATTGACGATCGCCGCCGGCGGCCCGATGGCGCCGTTTTCTCCAATTCCCTTGATGCCGAACGCCGAGAACGGCGACGGCGTCTCGAGAAAATCGAGCTTGACGATCGGCATCGATGCCGCGTTCGGAGCCGTGTAGTCGGCCAGGGTTGTCGCCGTCGGCTGGCCGGTTGCATCGTAGCTGGACTCTTCATAAAGCGCGTTGCCAAGCCCGTTGGAAAATCCACCGAGCAGTTGGCCCTCGACCAGCAACGGATTTACGCGCGTTCCGCAATCGGCCACGATCGCGTAATCAAGGAGTTCGACGCTGCCGATCTCCGGATCGACGGCAACGACGGCGGCGTGGGCGGAATATGAAAACACGCCCGGATCATGAGGCTTGTGGCCGGCAGTGACAGTGAGGCCGCCGGGGCCCATGTCGGCCGGCAGCTCTTCGGGATGATGGTACCAGGCGCGGCCGATCTCGGCGAATTCCACGCTGCCACGCGGACCCTCGACGCGGCCGTTCCTGACTGCGACCTCGCCCTCTTTGCATTGCAGAAGATGCGCGCCGATCTTGGCGATCGGCGCCATCAGCAACTTGCAGGCCTCGGCGATCGCGCCGCCGGTCGTCACCATCGAACGGGACGTATAGGTGCCGGTGCCGGCGGGCGACACCGACGTGTCGCCGTAACGCACTGAGACCTTGCGCGGGTCGATGCCCAAAACCTCGTGCGCGACTTGAGCGAACGCCGTCTCATGGCCTTGGCCGTGCGAATGCGAGCCGACTTTGAGAACGAGTTCGCCGTCGCCGGTCAGACGCGCGACGGCGGGCTCCATTCCCGGAACCAGCTCGATGCCCCACATGGCATAACCGAACGGTCCCGTGCCATAGGCGGTTTGCTCGTAGAACGATGCGAAGCCGACGCCGATCAATCGGCCGTCCGGCTCACCTTTGCTTTGGCGCACCCGCACAGCCGCAAGATCGATCTGGTCCGCGGCTCGCTTGAGCGCCGCAGCATAGTCGCCGCTGTCGAGCGTCTTCTTGGTGATGGAAACATAGGGCATTTGCGCCGGCTTGACGAAATTGCGCAACCGAACTTCGACCGGATCGATTCCCACGGCCTCGGCGATGCCGTCCATGACGATCTCGTGGCCGACGCACGACAGCGGACGAGCGACGCCGCGGAACGGCTGGCCGGCAGGCTTGTTGCTGACAATGTTGATCGCACGGCCGTGAAACGCGCGAATGTCGTAGCAGCCCTGCATGTTCACCAGGGCAAGGCCGCCTTCGATTCCGGCGGGCCATGGCCAGGGCGAATAGGCCCCGGAATCCACGATCACCTCGCAGTCGAGGCCAAGCACGCGCCCCTGCGCGTCAGCGTAGGCGGTCGCTTTGCATTCGTAGTCGCGGCAGGTGGCGTCGCAGATCAGCGACTCCTGACGATCCTGAATCCATCGCACCGGACGCCGAAGCCGCATCGCCGCAAAGGCGATGCACACGGTTTCGCTCTCGACGTAGGTTTTCAGGCCGAACGACGCGCCGACGTCGGGTGCAATCACGCGCAGCCGGCGCTGGCTGATGCCGAGCACCTGCGCCAATCCGATCTGCAGCGGCACCGGCAGTTGATGGGCGACATAGATGATGAGTTCGTCGAGCCGGCTATCGTAGCAGGCGACACAAGCGCGCCCTTCGAGCGGCAACGGGTGCATCCGGTTCATCCGGAAGCGGCGCTCGACGACATGGACCGCCGCGGCCTTCGCGGCGTTCAGATCGCCGCCATCGAGTTTGACATCGACGAGAACGTTATCGCCCCATTCGTCGTGTACGAAAGGCGCGACCTTCTTCAGCGCATCCGCCATGGTCACCACCGGCGGCAGCGTTTCAAAATCCACTTCGACCAGCGCGGCGAGGTCTTCAGCTTCGGCGCGGGTCGATCCGATCGCCATTGCGATTGGTTCGCCGACGTGTCGCGCTTTGCCGGCGGCCAGGATCGGCCAATCGGAGGGCTTATAGCCCGGCAGCTTGGCGGTTGAGCACATCTTGCTGACGCCGCGGAGATCGTCGGCGCAGAAAACCTGTTTCTCGTGCCGTTGCGGCTTGCGCACCGCGACGATGCGGGCGTGGGCATGCGGGCTGCGGACGAACGCGGCGTGCAGCGTGCCCGGCAAAACAATATCCGCACAAAACTGGCCGCGGCCCAGGAGGAAGCGAGCATCCTCCAGCCGCGGCAACCGTGCGCCGATGCCAAATTCGCTCATGATCCCCCTCGACACACGCTCATGTTCGGAAAATCGCGAAACCGTCGCCGACCGATCCGTGACCGTAAGCGTCTGCGACGCGGACTCTGTAGCCAATTTACCAACGCCCTGCCAACCCTGTCGGCTCCTGTCCCAAGGTCCGCGCTTGAAACGCAAATCTGCAATTTCACCACTCGATAGCCAATTTTTCTTTTTTTGCCGCAAGCTCTTGGCTTACAAGAAATTTCATTCTATTTCGCAGGACAGGCAGGGTTCTGAAGGGTTTTGCTGTATGTCCGAAGTCTTATTCGTCGGCGGCGATCGGCCAGGTGCTGACGCGACGGCCGGCGCAAACGAAGAAAATGGTCCGGCGCGCGCCGCAATGCTTGCGGAACGCTTGTGCAGGCTGGACTTGTTTCAGCGGCTAATGACAATCCGCGCAAAAATCTCTGGTCGCATCGCATTCACCACCAGCTTCGGTTTGGAAGATCAAGCCATCGCGCATGCGATTTTTTCGCAGGCGCTGCCGATCGAGGTTATGACCCTCGACACCGGTCGCCTATTCCCTGAAACGCACGATGTGTGGGCGGCAACCGAGCGCCGCTATGGCATCCGTGTCGCCGCGCTCTTTCCCAAGCGTGCCAGCGTCGAGTCCCTGCTCGCCCGCCAGGGCGGCAATGGCATGCGTGCTTCGATTGCGGCGCGGCTGGAATGTTGCGCGGTTCGCAAGGTCGAGCCGTTGGCGCGCGCGCTTGATGGCTGTGCGGCCTGGATCACGGGCATGCGCGCCGAGCAATCCGCCGAGCGCGCCGTTCTGGCCCCGGTCTCGTTCGACGAGCGGCGCCGGCTGATCAAGGTCAATCCGCTGTTTGACTGGACGCGGAAACAAACTTACGCCTTCGTGCGCGCCAACGAGATTCCCTACAACGAACTGCACGATCGAGGCTTTCTGTCGATCGGCTGCGCGCCATGCACGCGCGCGGTGGCGCCCGGCGAGCCGGAGCGGGCCGGCCGCTGGTGGTGGGAGCAATCGCAAAAGAAGGAATGCGGTCTGCACACGTCCATGGCGTGATGCGCGCAGGCCGCCGCTGACTTGAGTAACGGAAATTCGTCGCTGGACACATCATGGACGCACATTCTCGTTTTATCGACGGTTTGGAAGACTCGCCCACTGTCGCGACGGCGCGCGAATCGATTGCCCGATCCTCTACGCATTTGGAGCAGCTCGAGGCCGAGAGCATCCACATTATCCGCGAGGCGGTCGCCGAGTCGGACAATCCCGTGCTGCTCTACTCGATCGGCAAGGATTCCTCGGTCCTGCTTCATCTCGCGCTAAAGGCATTCTATCCGGCGCCGCCGCCTTTTCCGCTGCTACACATCGACACGACATGGAAATTCCGCGAAATGATCGCGTTCCGCAATGTGCGCACCTGCGAACTCGGCCTCAGATTGATTGCGCACACCAATCGCGATGGGCTCGCACGCGGCATTAATCCGATCACCAGCGGCTCGAAGCTGCACACCGACGTGATGAAGACGCAGGCTCTACGGCAGGCGCTGGATCAGCACCGCTTCGACATAGCGCTCGGCGGCGCGCGGCGGGACGAGGAGAAATCGCGCGCCAAGGAACGGGTTTTTTCGTTCCGCAGCGCCCGTCATCTCTGGGATCCCAAGCGGCAGCGCCCGGAGCCATGGCGCATCTACAACGGTCGAAAGCGACGCGGCGAAAGCATCCGCGTGTTCCCGCTGTCGAATTGGACCGAGCTCGACATCTGGCGCTACATCGATCAGGAGCAGATTCCGCTGGTGTCGCTGTATTTCGCTGCACCGCGTCCGGTGGTCGTGCGCGATGGCGAACTCATCGTTGTCGACGACGACCGCCTGCCGCTGGCGCCGGGCGAGCTGCCAGTCATCAAGTCGGTACGCTTTCGCACGCTCGGCTGCTATCCGCTGACCGGCGCCATCGAGAGCAACGCGCGCACGGTCGCTGAGATTATCCAGGAAACGCTCGCCAGCCGCTATTCCGAGCGACGCGGCCGTGTAATTGATGGCGACGGCGCCGCATCGATGGAGCGGAAAAAGCAAGAGGGCTATTTCTGATGAACGTCCGTTCGCAGCCCTCGGCGGCGCTGACTGGCGCCGCGCTCATCACTGCACAGCAGGAAAAGCCGTTGCTGCGTTTCGTGGCCTGCGGCTCCGTCGATCACGGCAAGTCGACGCTGATCGGTTGCCTTCTCTACGATTCGAAGCAGCTATTCGACGATCAAATCGACGCCCTTGCCGTCGATTCTCGCAAGTTCGGCACACAAGGCGAGAAACTTGATTTCTCATTGCTGCTCGACGGCCTTGCCGCCGAACGCGAACAGAATATCACCATCGACGTCGCCTATCGATTTTTCGCGACGGCGCAACGGAAATTCATCGTCATCGACGCGCCGGGGCATGAGGAATACACGGCGAACATGGCGACCGGAGCCTCCGTCGCCGACCTTGGCCTGGTGCTCGTCGCCGCGGACGGCGGCCTGACGCGGCAGTTGAAGCGCCACCTTGTCATCCTGTCGCTGCTCGGCATCCGCAGCGTCGTGCTTGCCGTCAACAAAATGGACCGCGTCGGCTGGTCGGCCGAGACGTACCGCACCATCGAAGCGGAATTTCGTGAATTTGCGACTGCTCTCGGCATCGACGCTATCGTGTGCATTCCGATCGCGGCGAATAGCGGCGACAACGTCGTCGGCCGCTCGCAATCCATGCCTTGGTATAACGGGCCGACACTGCTTGAATATCTCGAACAGGCCGAGCCGACGCGCGGCTCCCGGCCCGGGCCGTTCCGCATGTCCATTCAATGGGTCAATCGGCCCAGTCCGGATTTTCGCGGCTACAGCGGCCTGATCACGAGCGGCAAGGTCCAAGTCGGCATGCCGGTGAAAATCTATCCATCCGGCCGATCGTCGCGCGTCGCCCGCATCGTCACCTTCGACGGCGATCTGGTCGACGCCGCGGCGGGCCGTTCCGTCACGCTGACACTTGCCGACCCGGTCGACGCCTCGCGCGGCGACTTGGTGGCCGGCATCGAGCAGGCGCCTGAAATCGCCGACGAAATATTGACGCGCGTGTTCTGGATGAGTGACGCGCCGCTTCGGCCCGGCCAGAACTATCTGCTCAAGCTGGCGACGAGCACCGCGACAGCAAGCGTCGAGCCGAACTTGAGCGTCATCGACCTCGATACGCGGCAGCTTGCCGAAGCCGCTTCGATGGCGCGAAATGAGATCGGAACCTGCACGTTCAAGCTCGACCGGCCGATTGCCGTCGACCGCTACGCCGACTGCAAGGACACCGGCAGCTTCATTCTCATAGACCCGGAAACCTTCGATACGGTGGGAATGGGCTGCGTCGAACGGACTTGCGCGCCGCGGCCGCGATGGTGGCGGTGGTCGTGGCCGGCAAGTTGGCGGCTCAAGCGAAAGAATCCGGACGCAGCCAAGCCGACCCGTCGGAGTGAAACGCATTTCCGATCATTGGCGAAAGCAATGAGCTGGCGCGCCACCGGCAGTCTGGATACTTTCGTCGTGACGTTCGTGATCACCGGCAGCACCAAGCTCGCCGGATCGGTCGCCGTAACCGAGATCATGACCAAGGTTCTCATCTACTATTGCCACGAGCGAATCTGGGCCTGGGTGCCTTGGGGCAAAGCGCGACCCACACATTCGCCGGGGCTACAGCAATCATTGGGGCATTGACGCTGGGTCAGCGCGTGTTGCGTCCCATGCGGCGCGGGCCGTGATCGGTGACACCGAGATGGGTCTCCAGCGCGGCGCGATCGGTCATCAGCGCCGCACTGTCGGCGGTATGCACGATGGAGCCGCGCTCGAGGATGATGGCGCGGTCGGTGACGCCGAGAATTTTCTTGGCATTCTGCTCCACCAGGATCGCCGACATGCCGCCGCCGTGGATGACACGGCGCAGAGCTGCGAGCAATTCCTCGACGATGATCGGCGCCAGCCCTTCGAGCGGCTCGTCGAGCAGCATGACGCGCGGATTGAGCACCAGGGCGCGGCCGACCGCGAGCATCTGCTGCTCGCCGCCAGAGAGCTGATTGCCGAGGTTTTGCCGCCGCTCCTTCAATCGCGGAAACAGCTCGTAGACTTTTTCGGCGGTCCAGGGCCCCGGTTGCGCGACGGCCGTCAGATTTTCGTGCACGGTGAGCGACTTGAAGATATTGCGTTCCTGGGGCACCCAACCGATGCCGATCTGTGCGCGCCGATCAGGCCGTAGCGGCGTGATATCGGTGCCATCAAGCGCAATGGTGCCGCCGAAATAGTGGGTGACGCCAACAATGGTGTTGATCAGCGTGGTCTTGCCCATGCCATTGCGGCCAAGCAACGCCAGCGCCTGGCCCTCGACCAGCGAGAGCGAGACGTTCGACAGCACCACCGCCTCGCCGTAGCCCGCCGACAAGTGCTCGATGGTCAGAAGGTCAGGCATCTAGTGGTCCGATTCTAACATTCGCACCCCGTTTCGACACCCTATCATGCGAATGTTAGAATCAAAGGACCACTAGCAAGCGTAAGAGACACTGGAGCTTTGGATTGGACATTCGCTCCCGGAGCTCCCGGCTAGGTGGGTAGCGAATGTCAAATCCGCTCCACTAGCTCCTCGCCGAGATAGACCGCCTTCACGCGCGGATCGCGGGCAACCTCCTCGGGCGCGCCGTCGACGAATAGCCCGCCGTTGACCAGAACCGAAATGCGGTCGGCAAACGAGAATACGAGATCCATGTCGTGCTCGATCAGCAGCACGGTGACCTCGGCGGGCAACGCCGCAATGGTCGCCAAAAGCTCGTGCCGCTCGGCTTCAGGCACGCCGGCAGCCGGCTCGTCGAGCAGCAGCACGTGCGGCCGGCAGGCGAAGGCCAGCGCGATTTCAAGGAGCCGCTGCTTGCCATAAGGCAGGATCGCGGTGCGCTCATGCATCACGTCGGCGAGGTGAAAACGCTCGACGATCTCGACGACTTCGTCGGTCACGGCGGACCGGCTGCCGACCGGCCGCCACCAGTCTACGCCGGCGCCCAGGCGCTCGGCGACCGCGAGGCCTATGGTCTCCAGCGGCGTCAAGTCGAGGAACAACTGGTTGATCTGGAAGGTGCGCGCCATGCCGAGGCGCACGCGCTCATGCGGCTCGAGCGACGTAATGTCCCGGCCTTCGAGCACGATGCGGCCGGCGGTCGGCTTGAGCACGCCGCTTAGGAGATTGATGACAGTCGTTTTGCCGGCGCCGTTCGGCCCGATCAGCGCGTGGCGCGCACCCTTTTCGACCGCGAGCGTCACGTCCTGCGCCGCGATGATGCCGCCGAAGCGTTTTTCCAACCCGATCGTTTCGAGGATCGGCATGGCGTTCATCCTCAGTTTCGATCCGGCGCGGCGCTGCCGAGCACGGCCGGCCGCGCCACGAGATGCGCGACGAGCCTGGCCAGCGCGGCGCGCACTCCCTCGTTCCACGCGCCGATGCGCTCGCGCCCGACCAGCACGATCACCACCAGGATGAGGCCGATCCAAAACTGCCAGTACTGCGGCGTCATGGTGGAGATCCAATCCTGCATGAATTTGTAGATCACCGCGCCGATCAGGCCGCCATAGAGATACCCGGTGCCGCCGATGATGAGCACGAGCAGCAGATCGGCCGAGCGATTGAGCGACAGCACATCGAGCGAGCAGAACGCCGTGGTCTGGGTGAGCAGTGCGCCGGCGATGCCGGCAAACCCGGCGGACACGGTGTACATCGCAACCAACCGCCACTTGACCGGAATGCCGATGGCGTCGCCGCGCAGCGCATTACCCTTCACCGCGCGCAACGACAGACCGAACGGCGAATAGACAATGCGACGTGCAATCACGAAGCAAATAAACAGCACAGTCAGGCAATAGACGTAGCCGGTATGGCCGTACAGGTCGAATTGGAACTTGCCGAATATCGGCGCAATCGTGACGCCCTGCAGACCGTCGGCGCCGCCGGTAATGTTCGAATAGCGATTGGCGAGTTCGCCCAGCATCAGCGAAATGCCGAGCGTCACCATGAGCCGCGTCAGGTCGGAGCCGCGCAACACCAGAAAGCTGGTGACAAAGCCGAGCGCAGCCGCAACAAGGCCCGAGCACAAAAGCGCGACGACCGGCTCGTTGATGATGCCGTACTTGGCGACCAGGCCGGAAAAATATCCGGCGACGCCGAAGAACGCCGCTTGGCCGAGCGAGATGATGCCGGCATAGCCGAGGATAAGATCAAGCGACAGCGCAAACAGTGCAAGAATCGCGGTCTCGGTCAGAATCAAATGCTTGCTTGGAAGCAGCCAGATGGTTGCGAAAGCGAACACCCAGAACGCGATCTCCACCGCTGACCAGCGGGCGCGACGTTTCAGATAACCGGCGACGTCATCGGCGAGCGGGGCCATCGCGTTCACCGCGCCGTACTGCGGGCGAACAAGCCCTGTGGCCGCCAGATCAAGACTGCGATCATGATGGCATAGATGGCGAAAGCGCCGAGCGTCGGCACGTAGTATTTGCCTGCGACATCGCCGACACCGAGCAGAATCGAGGCGAGGAACGGCCCAGTGATGCTCGAGGTGCCGCCGACTGTCACCACGATCAGGAAATAGATCATGTATTGCAGCGGGAAGGTCGGATCGAGGCCGAGAATTTCAGCGCCGAGCGCGCCGCCAAGTCCGGCAAGGCCGGAGCCGACCGCAAACGTGATGCCGAAAACGGCGCCGACATTGATGCCGAGCCCGCGCGCCACGCGTTGATCGTCGACCGCAGCGCGCAACCGGCTGCCAAAGCGAGTCTTGCTGAGTATCAGTTGCAGCGCCAGCGTCAGCAGACCGCATATGACGATGATGAGCAGGCGGTATTTGCCCATTCCGATGCCGAACACATCGAATTGGCCTTGCAACGCATCCGGGATTTGCACGAATTGCTGCGAGGAGCCCATGACGTAGTCGGTGGCAGCCACCGACATGAACACGAGCCCGATGGTGAAAAGCACCTGGTCGAGATGGGGCTTGGCGTAGACGTGAACATAGAGCGTACGCTCGAGCAATCCGCCGAGCACCGCCGTCACCACAAATGCGATCGGCAGTCCGAGCGCGAACGGAACGCCCAGGCGATTGACCAGCACAACAGTGCAATAGCCGCCGGCCATGGCGAAAGCGCCGTGGGCGAGGTTGATGAAATTCATCAGCCCGAGCGTGACCGACAAGCCGCATGCCAGCACGAACAACAGCATGCCATACGCAATTCCGTCGAACAGGATGGTTAGCATGATCGGCCAATCTCGCTCTCCCCGCTGCCGGGAAGAGAGTAGGAGGAGGGGACGCCGCCGCCACGATCAGAATCGCGAGGAGGCCCCCTCACCCTCGCTCGCGCCGCTCGCTCGACCTCGTCCCCACGCTGGGGAGAGGCGGATCATTTCTGCTTCGCGCATACCAACATTCCGGCATAGCCTTGTCCAGCAACCGGTTGCCACACCTGCCGCCGCCCGCAGAGAATGTGGTAGCATCGGGCAACACAGCAAAGCTTGCCGTTCGGGAGACACACATGGCCAAGATCGTGATCGGGCTTGGAAGCTCCCATACGCCGATGCTGCTCGCCTCCGACGAGACGCTGCCACGCTTTCAAGAGACCGATCAAAAGATCAAACACCGCGACAAGGAGGGACGGCCCACGACCTATGCCGAACTCCTTGAAATCGCCGATCCCCGCATGGCCGCCATGGTCGCGCCCGCTGAACTCGTCGCCCGGCAGAACAAGGTACGCGCCGCGGGCGCGCGTCTAAGCAAGACGCTCAACTCCGCCAAGCTGGACGCGCTCATCATCATGAGCGACGACCAGGACGAGGCGTATCTGGAGGACGCCCGGCCGACTTTTGCGATTTATTACGGCGATACGATCCTCAACAGCAACGAGCAGCACGAACAGTACCATCGGCGTTTCCCGGAATGGTACGTCAAGAACCGCCAAGGATTTTTCGAGGACAAGACGCCACGCGCCTACCCGGTCGATGCCAAGCTTGCGCTGCATCTGATCGACTGGCTGATGGAGAACGGTTTCGACCCGGCGTCTTCGAAGCGCATGCGCGAGGGTGAAGGCGAAGGCCATGGCATGGCCTATGTGCATCGGCGTCTGATGGACGCAAACAACCCCATTCCCATCGTGCCGGTGTTTCTCAATACCTACTTTGCGCCGAACCAGCCGCGGCCAAAGCGCTGCTACGCGCTTGGCGAGGCGCTGCGCAAAGCAGTCGAAGCCTACCCGGGCGACGCCCGCGTCGGCATCATCGCCTCGGGCGGCTTGAGCCACTTTTTGGTCGACGAGGATTTCGACCGCGCCATCCTGAAAGCCTGTGCCGACAAGGACGCCAAGTTCTTGCAGAACCTGCCGCGCAACAAGCTGCACTCCGGCAGTTCGGAAATTCTCAACTGGGTCGGCGTCGCTGGCGCCGTCGATCATCTCGACCTGAATTGGTTCGAATATGTGCCCGGCTACCGCACGCCGGCCGGAACCGGCACCGGCCTGAGCTTCGCGAGCTGGGCGTAACAGCCCGCGGCGCGACGAAGGCGCACACTGCCGGCATCGGCGTTCGCTTGCGCCGTTTCGCGCTTTCGCCCTAGTATCGTGTTTATTTTGATGGAGCATGATCTTTCGAAAAACCGGTATTTACCCTCGGATCAAGTCCGAGGCAGGCTTTTCCGGATCGTGCTCTAGAACCGCGTTGAAACCGACGGATCGGATAAATTGGGAGGGGTTCTGATGTGCAAACGAATGCTCGCGGCCATCGCCGCAATCGCCGCCGTGACCGCTACGACCAGCGGTGCGTCGGCGCAGGATGTGAAGATCGGGCTGATCCTGCCGTATACCGGCCCCGGCGCCGAGCTGTCCCCGCAGATGGATAAGGCCATCGATCTGTATCAGAAGCTCAATGCGGCGCGGATAAAGCCTTACAAGTTTACCATCATCAAGCGGGACTCGAAGGCTCCTAATGGCGCCGCCGCGAAGATCGATGCCCAGGAATTGCTGACGCAGCAAAAGGTCGACGTGCTTGCGGGCTGGATCTATTCGCCCGACGCCATCGCCTCGGCGCCGGTGGTCACCGCCGGCAAACGGCTTGGCGTGATCATGAATGCCGGCACCGCGTTCATCACCAACCTGTCGCCCTATTACGTGCGCACCTCGTTCACCCTATGGCAGTCAAGCTACGTCATGGGCGAGCAGGCGGCAAAATATCTGCACGCCAAGACCGCCGTCGTGGCCTACACCGATTACCCGCCGGGAAAGGACGCGCTGAACGCGTTCAAGTATGCCTTCGAGCACAACGGCGGCAAGGTGATTGACACCATCCCGGCCGGCGGGCCGGAGGCTACCCCCGACTTCACTCCGTTCTTCCAGCGCGCCAAGGACAAGCACCCGGATGTGCTGTTCGTGTTCGTGCCCGCCGGCGACCAGGCGACCGCGGTGGTCAAGACCTACGCCGCCTTGGGGATGAAAGCCGCCGGCACGCAGCTGATCGGTACTGGCGACATCGTCCCGGACAACATGCTGCAGGGCATGGGCGACAACGCGGTCGGCCTCATTACCGTGCATCATTACAACGCCGATCTCGACAACC
>JASHQI010000259.1 GCA_030037645.1 Xanthobacteraceae bacterium | reverse complement strand
ACCGGCGACGTGCAGAAGTCGGAAGGCTGGGCACCGTTCGTGCTCGACACCACCGGCACCGGCAAGATCACTGCCGAGTTCAACAAGCCGGGCCAGCCGATGGATCCGAACAAGGACACGCTGATCGCCGGTTCGGGCACCTACGCGGTGATGCCCAATCCGGTCGACGGCTCGGTCTGGTACACGGTCAACGTGTTTGCCGGCGCCGGCGGCATCATGCGCTTCGATCCGAAGACCAAGCTGTCGGAGTTCTACAAAGTCCCGATGCCGGGCTTCGGCCCGCGCGGCGGCGACATCGACAGCAAGGGCGTGGTCTGGGTGTCGCTTGGCAGCGGCGATCTCGGCAGCTTCGATCGGTCAAAGTGCAAGGGTCCGCTCAACGGCCCGACAGCGACCGGCGATCAATGCCGCGAGGGCTGGACATTCTACAAATATCCAGGTCCCGGCTTCCGCGGCATCGGCGACAACAGCGCCGAGGCGAGCTACTACACCTGGGTCGACCAGCACAATGCGGTCGGCCTCGGCAAGGACGTGCCGATCTCCACGGGCAACCTGAACGACGGTTTCGACGCCCTGGTCGACGGCAAGATGATTGTCCTGCGCATCCCGTACCCGATGGGCTTCTATGCCAAGGGGCTCGATGCCCGCATCGACGATCCGAAGGCCGGTTGGAAGGGCAGAGGCCTGTGGTCGGCGGAAGGCGATCGCACACCTTGGCTCAAGGAAGGCGGCAAGGGCGATCGGCCGATCGTGGTCCACATCCAGGTCCGTCCCAATCCGTTGGCGGATTGAAGCAAGCCGCAAGTGCGACAAAGGACCGCCCGGTGCCGAATGGCGCCGGGCGGTTTGCTTTTGGCGGCACCGCTGCGCCGCTATGATCAAGTCCGGGCGCTGTTGGAGGAGCCGCACATGACCACGGTTCGTGAGCCGATATTGACCACAGTCGCTATTTCCGAACTTCGTCCGACCCAGATTACGGTCGGCATGCGAGAGGTTATGGCCAAGCGCAAGCACTGGCGCGAGATGGCGAAGAAGCAAGGCGGTAAATTTCTTGGCAAGCACATGATCCCGGTGATCCTTGGCCCGAAACAGCGCCATTACGTCATCGATCACCATCATCTTGCGCGTGCGCTTCATGACGAAAACGTCAAGGAAGTTGCCGTGACGGTTATCGCCAATCTGAGCAAACTCGACGGCGACGCCTTTTGGACGGTCATGGACGACCGCAGTTGGATGCATCCGTTCGACGCCAAGGGCCGCCGCCGCGACTATCGGGACATTCCCAAATCGCTGATGGACATGGTCGACGATCCATTCCGCTCGCTCGCCGGCGAGTTACGTCGCGCCGGCGGTTTCGCCAAGGAGACGACGCCGTTTTCCGAATTCCTCTGGGCGGATTTCCTGCGCCGCCGCATGAAACGCAAGCTGGTCGAGCGCGATTTCGACCGCGCCGTCGCGAAGGCGCTGGAATTGGCCAAAAGCAAGGACGCCGATTATTTGCCCGGCTGGTGCGGCCCTTCGCCGGAGGATTGATCGTTAACTTCCAGAGGCTCGCCGTGTACTATGTGCCGACAATCCGCAAATCGACCTGGGGAGCACTCTTATGCCGTCAGACGCCGGCTTTTCTCGGCCTCGCATCGCCAAATCGGTTTCGCGCCGGGCCGTGTTGGGCGCCGCGGCTGCGGTGGCCACGACGCCGGCGCTCGCCGAAGAGTGCCATATCGGCCCGCCGGCGCACACGCAGGGTCCGAGCGTCTGGATGAATATGGATCAGGTCGAGCTCGATGCCGCCTACGATCAATTGTCCTACGCACCGCTTGCCCGGCAGATTATCGCCAGAGCGGCGAGCAACAGCGAATTGGTCCGTCAGCGGCTCGGACTGCCGCAGCGCCTGGCCTATGGTCCAACCGAGATCGAAAAACTCGATATCTTCCGCACCAAGCGGCCAAATGCGCCGATCTTTCTCTTTATTCACGGCGGCGCGTGGCTGCGCGGCAGCGCCAAGAACTACGCTTACCCGGCCGAGACTTACGTCAATGCCGGAGCGCATTACGTCGTGCCGGACTTTATTTCGGTCGACAAGGCCAATGGGGACTTGCGGGTGATGGCGGCGCAGGTGCGCCGCGCCATCGCCTGGACGTACAAAAACGCCGCCAGCTTCGGCGGTGATCCGGAACGGCTCTACATTGGCGGCCATTCTTCGGGCGGCCACCTGTGCGGAGTTGCCCTGGTCACCGATTGGCAGAAGGATTTCGGCCTGCCACCCACGATCGTCAAAGGCGGTGCCTGCATGAGCGGCATGTACGACCTGAAGCCGGTGCGGCTTTCCAAGCGCGGCAAATACGTCCACTTCACCGACGCGATGGAAGACGCGATGAGCTCGCAACGCCACCTCGATCTGCTTCACGCGCCAGTCGTCGTCACCTACGGCACCAATGAGACGCCGGAATTTCAGCGGCAGAATCGCGACTTTGCCGCAGCCGTCAAAGCAGCCGGCAAGCCGGTCGCGCTGATTGTGGCGGCAAACTATGGCCACTTCGACATGATGGAATCGATCGGGAATCCGTATGGCCCGAACGGCCGCGCGGCGCTGGCGATGATGAAACTCTCAGCGGCATGAGGAAGCACCGCGATTGAGCATGACAATGAAGCGTTGGCGGACAGGCTCGGTTCTATTGGCGGCGGCCCTCGTGCTCGCCGGCTGCAGCAGTTTCGGCAAGAAGCAACCCACACAGGCTCCCGATCCGAACGCCTATCCGGCAAATTACCGAAAACAGATCGCCGGATACCTTGTGACGGAATTGAAAGATCGTGCCGATTTCTACAACGCCGTGATCTCCGCGCCTGCGCTCAAGCCGATCGGGGACAGCCAGCGCTATGTCGTGTGCATTCGTTACAACGGCCATATTCCGGCGAAGGAGAAAATGTTTATTTATTTTGCCGGCGCGCTTCAGCAGTACATTGATGCGACGCCGGACCTATGCGGCGACGCGCAGTATCAGCCATTTACCGAGCTAGCCGGTATCGTCCCGAAATAACCAATTGCTTGCGCGCGATGACAAGAGAACAGTCGCGATGGACAGCGAAATTCTGATCGTGGGTGCGGGCCCCACCGGGCTCACGCTTGCTATCGATTTGGCCAAACGCGGCGTGCGCAGCATTTTGATCGAACAGAAAGAACAGCCGGCTCTTTTGCCGAAGATGGAGCGCATCAACGCGCGCACCATGGAAATCTACCGCCGTATGGGACTGGCCCAGCAAATCCGAGCCGCCGGGCTGCGGCCCGATTGTCCCATGGACGTTTATATCGTGCTGGCGATGAACGAGCCGCCGCTGTTGCGGCTGCCGTATCCGTCGGTCGCGCAGGCGCAAACCGAAACCCGCGCCACCAATGACGGCAGCATGCCGCTTGAACCCTATCAGCTCATTTCGCAATACACGCTGGAACCGCTTCTGAAATCCGTCGTCGAATCGATTGGCGCCGTCGCGGTGCGGTTCGGCTGCGAATTTTTGTCATTGCGGCAGGACGGCGAAGGCGTCACCGCGCGCGTGCGCATGAGCGATGGCGGCACACGGGAGCTTCGCGCGTCCTATCTCGTCGGCTGTGATGGCGGCACAAGCCCCGTGCGCAAGGAGCTCGGTATCGCGCTGCGCGGGGAGGGCAATATGCTTTCCCTTCGTCAGGCGCTCTACCGCTGCGACGGTCTATTCGACCGGCTGCCGATCGGCAACGGGCCGGCCAAGGGACGGCACTATCACGTCGCCGACGACAAGGCGACGCAATTGATCATGCAGGATTCCACCAGGCACTGGACGCTGCACTCCATCGTCGACAGCAACGAGGAGATGAACGCCGCCTTCGAGAAGACCATCGGAGTGCCGATCAAATATGAGATGCTGTCGTGCGACCCGTGGCGGCAGAATCTGCTGCTCGCAGATCGTTACGGCAATGGCCGCGTGTTCCTGGCCGGCGACGCCGTGCATCTCGTCATCCCGACCGGCGGCCTCGGCATGAATTCGGGCATCGGCGACGCGATCGATCTGTCGTGGAAGCTCGCGGCGACGCTGCGCGGCTGGGGCGGTCCGGAACTGCTTCGCTCCTATGAGGTCGAGCGGCGCCAGGTCGGCGAGAGAAATGTCGGCGCCTCGCGCTACGCGACGCTCGGCCGGCGCAAGTGGCGCTCGCTGTGGCGGCCGAACATCCGGGACAATACGCCGGCCGGCGAACAGACGCGCAACGTTCTCAGTGCCGCGGCCGACATCGAACAGCGCAAGAGCAACGAGATGATCGGAGCCGAACTCGGCTATCGCTATGTCGACTCGCCCATCATCCGCAATGTGCCCGGCGGTCCCGAGCATCTGTTTCGCGAATATCAGCCGACCACCTGGCCGGGGGCGCGGCTGCCGCATGTCTGGCTCGACGATGGCACGCCGATGCAGGACCGCATCCCCGACGGCTATACGATTCTCAAGCTCGGGCGCACCAAAGCGGAGGCTGGCGGGCTTCAAGAGGCCATCCGCTCCCACGGCGCGCCGGTGACCACGCTCGATGTGCCGGACCGGATCGCACGCGAAATCTACGGCTACGATCTCATTCTGCTGCGGCCCGACATGCATGTGGTTTGGCGCGGTCAAGCGGCGCCGGAAGACGCCGCCGAAGTGGCGGCGGTCGCGACCGGGCATTTTTCCGGTTGATCAATTTTCGGACGCGGCGGTGTTCGGCACGGGGGCTGATTGTTCCTCCATGCGTGGTATTGTTGACAAGTTCCGATGCCCAGGCAAGATTTTGCCAACGCTCGGCGCGACAGCGGATAGGGTTGATCGCTGCCGGCGCCGGAACAGCGCGAAACAAAACGCATCGGATTGGGGAGGATGAAATGACCGTCACGCTTCCGCAAGATTTCGCGCGTCGCGACGCCGCCGGCCTTGCCGCCGCGACCCGGGTGCGTTGGACCTATATTGCGCCGACGCTCTTGGCGTACTGGATCATGTCCATGTTCGACAAGAGCAACATTTCGATCGTTATCGCCAATCCGACGTTCCTCAACGACATGCATCTTGCCGGGCAGACTAAAATGCTCGGCTGGCTGGTCGGCAGCCTGTTCATCTCCTATGGCATCGCAGCGCCGGTCTGGGGTTGGGTGGTGACGCGCTACGGGCCGCGCAACTCCACGATCGCGAGCCTTATCATCTGGGGACTCACCTGCTTCTGGGCCGGCGTCGCGCAGAGCTATGGCATGCTGCTCGCCTCGCGCATCGCCTTGGGCGCGGGCGAGGCGGCCTGCTATCCGATCACGCTCGCCTTGGTCGCCAACTGGTTTGCGCTGCGCGAGCGCGGTAAAGC
This sequence comes from Xanthobacteraceae bacterium, assembly GCA_030037645.1. GTDB lineage: Bacteria > Pseudomonadota > Alphaproteobacteria > Rhizobiales > Xanthobacteraceae > BOG-931. The sequence goes on along the minus strand of JASHQI010000259.1, from coordinate 3,987 downwards.
GACGGCTTATTGGTGGATCGGCACCATGATCGGGCCGATGCTGGTCGGCCTCGTCGTCACCAGCCTGATCCTGATCATTGGATGGCGCGGGCAATTTTTTGCCCTTGGCATCATCGCGCTGATCGTGCCGCTACCGATGATGTGGTTCCTGGTGTGCGACAGGCCGGAGCAGAATCCGGCCGTCAACGCCGCCGAGCTCGATCTCATCCGCTCGGGTGCGATCGAGAACAACGGGGACGCGCCGGGCCGGATCCTCAAGGACGTGAAGAGCGTGTGGCGTAACTATCGCTTTTGGCTGATGACGATCGCGATCTCGTCCAATGCCATCTTCTTCTGGGGCTGGTCCGGCTGGCTGCCGACTTATCTGCGCAGCGCACGCCACTTCACCTTCACTACGTCCGGATATCTGACCTTCGTGATCTACGGCTTTGCGGTCGTGACAATCCTCATCATCGGCCGCGTCTCTGACCGCGTGTTCCGACGGGCTCCGTTCGCCGGCATCGGCTGGGCATCGGCGGCGGTATTCCTGGTGGCTGCGGCGCTGGCGCCGAGCGCGGCGTGGAGCGTCGTCCTGATGATCTGCGCCCTTTGTGCGCAGCAGGTCGGGATTTCCTGCGCCGAGATGCTCATGCATTCCGTCGTCGGCACGGCGGACATGGCAAAGTCGCAGGGCGTGCGCGCCTTCGTCACGCAGATGTTCGGTGCATTCTCCCCGGTGATGATCGGCTATATCCTGGCGCTCACCGGCGGCGCGTTCATCGTTCCGTTCGCCTACCTCGCCCTCGCCGTCGTCATCTCGGCCGGCTGCATGGTCGCGCTCACCAGGGAGGGCTTTTGATATGGCGCCGAGCATGCGGGTGGGCGATGTCGAGGTGCAGGGCCTGGCCGATGGCATCCTCAAAACTTCGCTCGACCTCGTCATCGGCATGGAGCGCGCCGAGGCCGACAAGCTGGTCGGCGGCACCGACAACGGCTCGCTCTACATTCCGGTGAACAATTTTCTCATCCGCCGCGCCGGCAAGACTATCCTCATCGACGCCGGCGCCGGCAACACGATGCAACCGACGCTCGGCAGATTGCCCGCCAATTTGCGCGCTGCCGGCGTCGATCCGACAGCGGTCACGCATATCGTGATGACTCATCTGCATCCCGATCACGCCAATGGGCTGGTCGACGACGCCGGCAAGCCGCATTACCCGAATGCCGAGATCGTCTTGCACCAGACCGAAGCGGATTTCTGGATGAAACCTGACGGGGCCAACGATCCGGATCGCGTCAAGGGCAATCGCGCGCGAACCGCGATCAATCTCAAACCCTATCTGGGCCGCCTGCGGCGCGTGCGCGATGGTGAGGACTATCTGGGCTTTACGCCGGTGCTGGCGCCTGGACATACGCCGGGACATACCTGCTGGCTGCTCGCTGCGCGCGGCGGTGGCTTCATGGCGTTTGGCGACGTTGTGCATCTCTCGGCAATCCAGATTTCACATCCGGATACGGCGCTGACCTACGATCTCGACAAGGATCAGGCGATCAAATCGCGCAAGCGCATTCTTGACATGGCGGCGACCGAACGCCTCGGCATCGCAGGCGCGCATGTCAATGCGCCTGGATTCGGTTATGTGGTGCGCAAAGGCCCCCGCTTCTCGTTCGAGCCGGCCGGTTGATCTGGACCACGACGTGTCTTGAGGCGCATCTGCCTGACGGCGGGTCGCGCGCCGGGCGACCGCACCCATGCGAATGCACGCGGATTCGCAGTTGAATAGCGCCTGAGGATTCCATTCGGCTGGGAATGGGCCGAAGATGGGCTCGTGGATGCTTTCAGGGCAACGCTATTCTCGTTGACCGCCGTTCCGTGCGACGCCATGCCAGGGCAACTTTGCAAATTGGTAGAATATTCTGCTGTTTGCGGCCGGAATTCGCCTCATATATAGAAGATCATTCTTCAGGGCAGAGATACCTGCCCGGGCGGCCCAGTGAACGGTCGCTCCTTGCACACGAGGCCAAGATGACGTCGCCGCTCGATCAAAAAATTAAAATCAGCGGGCCGGTGGTGGTGACCGCAAACCGGGTCGGTGACGGCGCGGTCGTTTATCGGCGCGCCGATGGCGGCTGGAGTACGAATCTCAGCGAAGCAGCGGTGACCGCCGATGCCGCGATCGCCCGCGAACTGATCAAAGACGCCGTCGCTGACGACTTGCGGTCGGTCGGCCCCTATATCGCGCCGGTCAGACTCGCAGCGGACGGTAAAATACGGCCGGGCAATCTCCGCGAAGTGATCCGGCTCCGCGGCCCTACCATCGATCTGCCGGCGACGCAGGGCGTCCGGAGCCTGGCCCTGCAAATCTGACCAGGCGCGCATGTACCTCTACGATGCATTCGACCGCACACTGGTTGCCGAGCGGGTTGCGGAATTCCGCGACCAGGTCGCGCGGCGCTTGTCCGGCGAGTTGACCGAGGAAGAATTCAAGCCGCTGCGGCTGATGAATGGCGTGTACCTGCAGCTTCACGCCTACATGCTGCGCATCTCGATACCGTACGGCACACTGTCGTCGCAACAGTTGCGGATGCTGGCGCATATCGCGCGCCGTTACGATCGCGGCTACGGCCATTTCACAACGCGCACGAATATCCAATTTCACTGGATCAAGCTCCAGGAATTGCCCGCAGCCATGGCCGATCTCGCCAGTGTCGGCATGCATGGCATGCAAACCAGCGGCAATAATGTGCGCAACATCACCACCGACCAATGGGCCGGTGTGGCGCCCGACGAGATAGAGGATCCGCGCATCTGGGCCGAGGTGATCCGCCAGCACGTCACCCTGCATCCCGAATTTTCCTTTATGCCGAGGAAGTTCAAAATCTGCGTCGGAACCTCAAGCCACGACCGCGCGGCGCTGCGCATCCACGATCTTGCGTTCCGTCTGCATCGTAATGACTCAGGCGAGTTGGGCTTCGAAGTCATGGTCGGCGGCGGGCTCGGCCGCACGCCTTATCTCGCCAAAACGATCAAACCGTTCCTGCAAAAGCGCGACCTGCTGAGCTACGTCGAGGCGGTTCTGCGCACCTACAACCAGTTCGGCCGTCGCGACAATATTTGGAAGGCGCGCATCAAAATATTGGTGCACGACCTTGGCGCCGAGGCGTTCGCCAAGGAAGTCGAAGCCGAATGGCAGAGCATCAAGGATGGCACGCTTGCGCTCGATCCCGCCGCAGTAGCGGAGATTGCGAGCCGCTTCCGCTATCCGGATTACCTGCAGCTCGACGATGACCCTCCGGAACTCGCCAACGAACGTCGTGGCGATCGCCGGTTCGCCGCTTGGCTCGACAATTCAGTCGCCAATCACAAGGTGCCGGGTTATGCGATCGTGACGCTCTCGCTCAAGCCGGAAGGCGGCACGCCGGGCGATTGCACTGCCGAACAAATGGATGCGATCGCCGATCTGGCAGACCGCTATTCGTTCGGCGAAATCCGCGTCGGCCACGAGCAGAACATGGCCTTGCCCCATGTCGCCCAGCGCGACCTGCCGGCATTGTGGCGCGCGCTCGAAGCGATCGGCGTTGCCAACGCCAATGTCGGGCTGGTTTCCGATATCATCTCTTGCCCGGGCCTGGACTATTGCAGCCTCGCCAATGCGCGCGCGATTCCGATCGCGCAGGAGATTACGAGACGCTTCCGCAATATCGACCTGCAGCGCGATCTGGGCCGGCTGCATATCAACATCTCCGGCTGCATCAATGCCTGCGGCCATCATCACGTCGGCCACATCGGCATTCTCGGCGTCGAGAAGAACGGCGAGGAGTTTTATCAGATCACGCTGGGCGGCAAGGCCGATGAGAACGCCAAGCTCGGTACGCTGATCGGGCCGGCGGTTCCCTTCGCGCAGGTGGCCGACGTGGTCGAGGACATCGCCGCCGCCTATCTCGAGCTGCGGCAGCGGCCGGACGAGCTGTTCATTGAGACGGTCGAGCGCACCGGTATCGAACCGT
>JASHQI010000258.1 GCA_030037645.1 Xanthobacteraceae bacterium | reverse complement strand
GAGCACGCCGGTCGCCTCCGGGCTATGGCGTGCGGTGGTGACGATGGCCGTCACGGCAAACGCCGCGGCGGTACGCAGTATAGCGCCGACATTGTGTGGATCAGTGATCTGGTCAAGCACCAGCACGATCCCTGAGCCGGCCACATCCTCGATGGCAGGCGAGGGCGGGGGATCGGCCTCGGCGATCAGCCCCTGGTGCACGGCATCGGGCGTCAGACGCGCCGCCAGGGCATCGGGCCGTACCAGTTCCGGAGCAACGCGCAACGCGATTCCGGCCTCGGCAAGACGCCGCGCGGCATTCTCAGTCGCCATCAGCTTGCGAATTCGGCGTGCCGGATTGGCCAGTGCCGCTGTCACGGTGTGCCAGCCATAAAGGATGACGGTGTCATCCCGCCGTCTTTGGCGCAGCTCGCGCCGCGGAGCGCGAGCGCGCCGCGAGCGCGCCTTCGAATGCCAGTCGCCGACACGCATGGCCCGGTTCTGTCACGCGGCGCCGACCTTGGCAATTTGGTCCAATTTCGATTGACTAGGCGCAGGCGTCCAACCATATAGCGCCGGCGGGCCGCGCCGCCGGCTGTTGCGCCCGCCGAATTGGTGCGGGGGAGTGTCCCGAGCGGCAAAGGGGGCGGACTGTAAATCCGCTGGCTGACGCCTTCGTAGGTTCGAGTCCTACCTCCCCCACCAAATTGAAATAATTAGAGAAAAGGTGTTTTCTCGGCCAGCTCGTAGTCGATCAGATCGCCGTCAAGCGCATAATCGATGCGGTACCAGCCGTCGCGGAAGCGACCCGCCGAGTCTTCCGGCAGGCTTTTGGTGACCTCACGCCAGCGTGTGAAGGCCTCCTGCACGAAAGCGCCTTGCGCGCCCTCCTTGCGTTCGCCGTCATCGAGCAAACCGACAACGCGCAGTATGGCAAAGGCCTTGGCGAGCGTGAGGCTTTCCTCGCCGCGATCGAACGACACGATGGTCGGAACGCTGACGCTCGCCAGCGCCGCATGCTCGCGCTGAGTGAGCTTCTCCGCCTTGCGCCGGCGGATTGCTTCGTCGACCAGCGCACGCCAGTTGACGGGCGTTATTCTCCCAGAATCCGCAGGCATGTTCGGCTCACGATTTCAGAATGGCGGTGGACAAAGCCGTCCGGCGGCTCGCCCGCCGGCGGTTGCAGAAGACGGGCGCCGCGCCGCGCGCGGGCTTGCAGATCGGCGAAAATCTGATCCACCACGCGCGTCGAAAGCCCGATGCTGCGCCCGAATTTCTGCAGCAGGTCTCGGCTGATCTGTTCGAGGTTCGGCTTCCTGCCGTCGAGGGAGAGCGCGATGTTCTGGTCGAACCCGTCATAGAACGCCGTGTTGACGATATCGTAGGCGGGCGAAAGGCGGAGGCCATCCGGGGTTTCGAGCAACGAGAAATTCTTCAGATGCGCATCGCAGTTCCCGACAAGCACGAACGCGATCAGGCGCCGGAAAAAGCGCGCAATGTCGATCTCGGGGCGGACCGAAGGAACGCCGCGACGGTCTGTGGTGTGGAGGGAAGGGGAGGCACGTTCCTTTCTTCACACCAACTACGGAAGATGTCGAAATCGGAGTGGTAGGCTCTTTGAGTGGCAGCCGCCTTTTCCGCCCGCGCATACGTCGCTGCCTCGGCAAGCCCAATGAGGTCGGCCGAGCGGGAATTCGTTGTCGGTGTCGCGTTCCGTTGCGAGGACCTTAACGCCGGGACATGGTGGGACGACAGAGCTTCACTTCTCATCGATTTTATGTGATACCAATAATCGAAATGTCAATAAGGGTAATACCAAAAAAGAAACGCTCCCGGGGCCGGCCTGCGACCGGGCGCGATCCCGTCAGGACTGTCAGGTTGCCGGATGAACTGATCGCCGCGGTAGATCGCTGGGCGCGCGACTGCCAATCGACGCGATCCCAAGCGATCCGCGCGCTGATAGAGCAGGGGCTCAAGAAGTAGCCGGCGGGCGCTGAAGTTCGTTACTTCCGGAAAGGGACTTATCGGAAGTAATCCGGGTTCAATCGAGTCTTGGCCAGAAAACGATCGTCGGTGTTTGAGAAGCCGGCGCCAGCGACACCCTGGTGACCAAGGTTCTTTTGGGGGACTCTTGCCTGCTTACCAGCCTGCGATCCGTCGCCCGCGATAGCACCCAAAGAACATGATCCGGAAAAAGCCTGTCCTCGGACTTGACCCGAGGATGGATACCGGCTTTCCGAAAAGGACGAAGATCCATCAAGTCTCTTCGCGAAGCAGGCGGCGGTTGTGGGTGAGGCGATCGATCAGTTCGGCAAAGCCGGCAGCCGCTGCGATCGAAGTCTATCCTTGATCGCCCGTCGCACGCCATCTTCGACCGTTGGCGGCAACGACTTGCTGATCTCTATCGCAGCATCGCGCAGCAGTTTGAGAGCCCGCTCCGCCGCCTTGTGTTCGAACCGGAACGAGGGGCCGGAGACAACCAGCGCGCCGCGCAGGCGGCCCTGAAAATCAAGCAATGGTACCGATACCGACGTCGTGTCCGGCTCGCGGCCTTGAGCGGTAAGATGGCCGCCGTCGCGGATCTTATCGAAGCTCGCGCCGCGCGCGCCCAGATAGGCCATCAGCACGCGCCCGACCACGCCGCGATCGAGCGGAAGGCGCACGCCTTCATCCAAGTGATGGCGCACGGCAAACCTCGAGTTCTCGCGAAACAGGCAGACCCGCTCGTCACCTTCCACGACGTAGAATGAAACGCTTTCGCCGGTCGCGTCGCGCAGCGCTGCGAGCCGCGGCCGCACCAGATCCTCAAGGCGGAAATTGCGTCGATACATTTGCGCAAGCTGCCACACCTTGGGGCCGATCTGATATGCTCTGCTCGGCTCGCGCTGCAGGAAACCGACTTTCTCAAGACTGACGCACAGGCGAAGCACGGTCGTCTTGTGAATTCCGGTGCGCGCCGCGATCTGAGTCACGGTGAATTCCGGCGAGCCGTCGAGAAACTGGTCGAGCACCAGTAACGCCTTGGTCACGGTGCTCGAAATTCTCATCGGTTAGTCACCGCCGCTGCGGGCCGCCACAGGCGGTCGAGGCCGCACGATTCGCGCACTCTGTTCGTGGCCGGCCTCTCATTTGCGCGGCAGGACGACTTCGGCTTCGCCACCGGTCGTCTCTGATCCATCTTGCTGGCGACCTGAAATCTTCAGCTTGACGACGCCGGTGGCGTCGTTCTTTTCGGTGACTTGGGCGGAATAGGTCGTCAAGTCGCCGTACAGCCCGGGCCGGCGCACGGTGACGTTCAGACGTCGCAGCCAGCCGTCAAAGCCCATCCAGTTGGTGATGAGCGGCGCCGTCCAGGCAAACCGCATCACTCCGTTGTCGAACGGCGCCGGCATGCCGCGGCCCGCCGCCAGTTGGAAGTCCTCGTGCTGCTGCGAATACTTTACCGGGAAGTTGGTGACCGGATTGAACATCGCGCTGTGCATGGCCTTGCTCAGCTCCAGATAACCCCAACTCCCGGCCTTGTAGGAAGGGCCGATCGCGGCGTTCCACGCCACGAGATCGCCGATGGTGAAGGGTCCACGCACGATTTCGGGGATCGCGGACCCGACCGTCACGTCCTCGGCGTAGAGCGTCGCGCTGCCGCGACGAAACTCGTTGCGCCAGGTGGTCTCCAGCCGCTTCAGATCCGCGTCCGAGTATCGCGGCGTGGTATGCTCCATCATCTTCTGCAGGCCGACCTGCGTTGCCATGATCATCGTGCCACGCGCCGTCGCGACCGGCTCGCTCTTCTGGTTCCGGTATGTCACCTCCGAAATGACGAAATTGAGCCGACGGCCTTCCTTGTTGCGTTTCTCGTAGAAATCCTTCTGCCGCGGCTCGGAGCTCAGGCGGTCGCCCGGCCGGACGGGTTGATTGAATTCGGCCTCGACGCCTCCGATCAACGAGGCCAGAGGCGCCACCATCGGCGCTCCGTGCAGGATCGGATACCGGTTTGCAAAGACCATCGCTGGCGGCGCAATGATGCCGCCCCATCGCGTTTTTGCCGCGACGGCCGGGTCAAGCCACAGCGGATTCTGGTCGTCGGTGCCCTGCGCGAAATGGCGGATGTTCTCCTCGCTGATGTTCTCGAGCCACGGTTTGCGCTCTTCCACGATGGTGCCCGTGAGCTTCTTGGTGGCTTCGACCCATTGATCGATCCGGCGATCAACCTCTTCCATCGGGGATTGCTCGACGACCGTGCTCATCAACGCCTCCTTGGATTCGGCCGGGTGTGCCAGCGGGGGCTCTGCCGGACATCGACTTGCAGCCGGAATTCATGCGTGCGTGCCCCACGATCAATATCGCCGCCGGTAGGTCCTCTGGTTTGACGGGCCTGACTTCTCGTCAATGCGGTCATCTTTGTCATCGTCGCTATGCTGCAATATCAGGATCGGGGATGCGGGTGAGCCGCTCGATCTCGTCCGGCGAATAGCCGATCTCCCCCAGTATGGATCCGCTGTGTTCGCCTAATTTTGGCGGATTGCTGAGCTGGCGCCGGCGCGCCCTGTCGAACTCGATCGGCAGCCCGGGAATCGGCGATGAGGTTCCGTCCGGCGCTTCGAGTCGGGTCAAATGGTTGCGGGCAAGGAGCTGCGGGTGATCGAACAAATCGGCCGGCGTGTTGACCGGTGCGTGAGGGATGTTGGCGTGTTCGAGGTGGGCGATAATCTCGTGCCAATTCATCGTTCGCACCAGATTTTCGGTCCTTCGCGTCAACCGATCATATTCGGCGCGGCGGCCGGAATTGGTGCGCAGCGCCGGTTCCGCCCAAAGATCGTCCAGGCCGAACTCCTGACAGAACGACCGCCATTGATTGTCGCTTGTTACGCCGATGAAGACGTGGCGCCGATCCTTGGTCTCGAACACCCGGTAGATGCCCCATCCGAGATCCTTGCCGGCGCCTCGCTCGGTCATGGGCGGGGGCACCTCGCCAGAAATGCCGGACTTGGCGATATGCTGCGCTACGACAAAAACGACGGTCTCAAAGAGGCCGGTTTTGATGTCGTCACCGCAGCCGGTGCGCTCGCGCCGGAGCAGCGCCGATAGGATTCCGATCACGGAAAACATGGCGCCGGTGATATCGATGACGGAGGCGCCGGCACGCAGCGGCATGCCGGGCGGCCCGGTCATATAGGCGAGACCGCCCATCATCTGCGCCGGCTCGTCCAGAAGGTTGCGATCGCCGTATGGCCCTGGAAGAAAGCCACGGATACCGCAAGTTACGATCCGAGGATTGGCTCTGCTGAGAGCAGAGTAGGTGAGGCCGAGACGCTCCAGGACGCCCGGAGCGTAGTTATCGACGACAACGTCGGCGGTGGCGACAAGCTTGAGGAAGGCGGCACGCCCGGCATCGCTCTTCAGATCGATGGTGACGCTGCGCTTGCATGAGTTGAAGGCAAGAAAGTAACCCTGATTGCCGCGGCTGTAGCGCGCCTGATCGCCGGCGCCCGGACGTTCGACCTTGATGACGTCCGCGCCGAGCTCCGCGAGAATCATGGCGGTGACCGGGCCGGCGACGATATGGCCCAGCTCCAGGACACGGATGCCCTGCAATGGCGGCGCGGCAGCGGCGCTCATGAGCGAGCACCTTCGTCCGTGACCAGGAGGATCTTGCCGATGTGGCCGGCTTGCTCCATCAGCGCGTGCGCTTCAGCCGCCCTGTCGAGCGGAAAGGTCTGACGTGTCGCGATCCTGATCTTGCCCTGCGCGATGATCGGCCAGACTTTTTCTTCGAGCGCCGCCGCCATTCGCGCCTTGTAATCGGCCGGCCGGCTGCGCAGCGTCGACCCGGTATAGATCAGACGCTTCAACATGATCGGCATGAGATTGATTTCGATCTTCGAGCCGAGATTGAACGCGAGCTGGACAATCCGGGCGTCCGGTGACGCGGCCTTGATATTCTTCTCGACGTAGGGACCGCCAACGATATCGAGGATGACATTGGCGCCGCCTTCCTTACGGACGGTCTCGACGAAATCCTCGGTCTTGAAGTCGATCACGCGGTCGGCGCCGCTCTCGCGGCAAAACGTGCAGCGATGCTCGGGGCTGTCGGTCGCGATGACCTTGGCGCCGAACGCCTTGCCGAGCGCAATCGCCGTGCTGCCGATGCCGCCGGCGCCACCATGCACGAGCAGCGTCTCGCCTGACCGCAGCCGGGCGCCGTCGAAGATGTTGCTCCACACCGTGAAGAACGTTTCGGGCAGGGCCGCCGCATCGCGAACTGAAACTCCTCCAGGGATGGGCAGGCAGTGGCGCCCATCGACGGCGCAATATTCCGCGTATCCGCCGCCATTCGTCAGCGCGGTGACGAGGTCGCCGGACTTCCAGCGCGAAGCGCCGTCGCCGATCGCCACAATCTCGCCGGCAACCTCCAGTCCGAGCAGATCGGACGCACCGGCCGGCGGCGGATAAAGCCCTTTGCGCTGCACGATGTCCGGTCCGTTCACGCCGGCGGCGTGGACCTTGATCAAAACCTCGCCTGAGCCGGGCTTGGGCACGGCACGCCGTCCGATCGTCAGGACTTCCGGCCCGCCGGCGGACGACATTTCGACGGCGGCCATTTCGGCTGGGACGGCTTTCATTCCCGTACCTCCGTCTGAGTGTTCAGACAGCGGCAAACCTAATGAGCCAACCGCCGGGGGAGCGCAATACATATTTGAACCTCAGGTGCATATAGTGCACCTACGGAATGGTCCCGAAAATGCCTGCGCTCGGACTTGCCCCGAGGCTGAGCACCAGCTTTCCGAGAAGATCATGCTCCGTTAAAATGCCAGAGCGCCATATCGTTTCAATCTGAACGGATGGCGCTCTAGTCGCGCCGATGGTCCCGGTGGAGCGCGGCGGCGGACGCCACGCCGGTGCGCTGGAAAAAAACTCGCGTCGACACGTCGTCGCGACCGTGCTTGGGAGCAGAATAAATAACGATTTTTGTTAGCTTATTGACACAGCGATTGCAGGCCACTACCGTCCGAAACCCACACGACGAGTTTCGACGCCCGCTTCCGCGGGGCGGACGCAGCGATGCGACGATTCCGTGCGTTTTTATATGTCGTCGGAATTAGAGCGATCGGGATGCAACACGGGCAGTGACGCGGCCGATGACCGTTGCTCTTCAGCGTGGCGAACGACCGGCCCCACGACCGGATCCGTTCCGGGATTTTCTGAATGAGCTTGAGGCCGCGGGTGAGCTGGTGCGCGTCACCGGCGAGGTCGATCCGCAATACGAGATCTGTGCATACTGCCGGCTTGCCGCAGACGCGGCCGGGCCGGCGCTGCTGTTCGAATCAATTAAGGGCTACGATATTCCCGCTCTGGCGAATTTGTTCGGCACGCGTCAGCGCATCGCCATGGCGGCGGGCGCGCCGCTTTCCGAGTTCAGCAGCGTCATCGCCGAGCGTCTGCGTAGGCGCATTCCGCCGGTCGGCGTAGTCGGATCCGAGGCGCCTTGCCAGCAAGTCGTACTCACGGGCCGCGAGGTTGATCTCGGCCGCGTCCCCATTCCGTTCTGGAACGTCGGCGATGGCGGGAATTATATCTCGGCCGGCATAAACATGGGTGCGCATCCGAAATGGGGGCGTAACTCCGGCATCTACCGCAACATGGTGCGCGGTCGCAATGAGATCTTCGCCCAGATTGCGCCCGACCACCAGCAGCGGCTGTTCTATGAGGATGTCGGCAAGGGTTGCCCGATGGCGATCGTGCTCGGCGCCGATCCGCTGCTTTATCTGGCGGCGGGATCGGATTTCCCGCTCGGCGACGACGAGGTCGGCGTTGCCGGCGCGCTGCGCTGCGCGCCGCTGCGGGTCACCAAAGCTGCTGCCATCGATCTTGACATCCCCGCCGACGCCGAAATCGTCATTGAGACCGAATACACTGGTCAATCGGACGAAGAAGGCCCGTTCAACGAATTTACCGGCTATCAAAGCGAGCGGAGGCCGGCGCCGATCTGGTCGGTCAAGGCGATCACCATGCGGCGCGAGCCGATCATGCACCTAGCATTCGCCGGCAAGCCGCCCAATGAGAACATCGCGTTCTGGCGCGAGCTGGAAGATGCGGTGGCGCTTGATGCGTTGCGGCGGCGCTTTCCGATGGTCACCAACGTCGCCCGGCCGGCCGAGCTGGCGCGCGACTTCTGGGGCATTGTCCAGGTCAACAATATTCGCCCGATGTATGTCCGCAATGTCATGCTGGCGCTGACCTATTTCATGCCGCGGCTGAAATACATTGTGGCGGTCGACGACGACATCGACATTCATAACGTAACCGACGTCTTCTGGGCGATTTCGACGCGCGTCGATCCCGGCCGCGACTCGTTCATCGTCGAAAATACCGGCACCGGCCCGATCGACCCGTCGAGCTATGTCGCCAGCACGACCTCGAAGTTGTTCATCGACGCAACCAGGAAGGCCCACTTCCGGGGCATCGTCTCGTCGCCGCCGCAGGATGTCATCGAGAAAGTGCGCGTGCGGTTCGACGAGATCATGCGGCGACGAAGAAATGACTGAATAGCTACCAACGAGCATCGCAACACCCGATGCTTCTACCGGCGCACCGGGACTGCGGGGACTAACGCCACAGCGAAGTTGCGTGATGGTGAACGTTCTTCACGAGGCGGCATCCGCACTGGACGTGCTTTTCACGCCGCTTCGCATGGGACTTTTGCTCAGCGGCGTTTTATTCGGGCTGATGGCAGGCGTAATTCCGGGCCTCGGCGGTATCGCCGCCCTGGCGTTGTTGCTGCCGTTCACATTCGGCATGGACCCTTATTCGGCGATGGCCATCCTGATGGGGCTGGCCGCCGCAATCAGCCACGGCGACGTCATCCCGGCGGTGCTGTTCGGCATGCCGGGAACGGTGGGATGCGCGGCGACCGTGATGGACGGCTATCCGATGGCCAAGCGTGGCGAGGCGGGGCGCGCGCTCGGTGCCGCTTTCAGCTCGTCTCTGATCGGCGGACTCATCGGCGCGATCATCCTCGGCTTCACCATACCGATCATCAGTCCCATCGTACTGTTCTTTCAGTCGCCGGAATTGCTGGCGGTTTGCGTTTTCGGGATGACGCTGGCCGCCTCGCTTTCCGGCAACGCGCCGATGAAGGGAGTTGTCGCCGCGCTGCTTGGGCTTCTGCTCTCCATGGTCGGCGAGGATTCGCAGAGCGGTACCCTGCGGTTCACCGTCGGCACCCTCTATCTCTGGAATGGAATACCGATCGTGCCGGTCGCGCTTGGCATTTTCGCCGTTCCGGAGCTGTGCGACATCATGATCAACCGCCGCGCAATCGCGCGCGATGCCCGCCTCGACCTGACCAAGGGCCAATGGCAAGGCTGGAAAGACTCCGCCAGCCATTGGTCTTTGGTGGTGCGCACCGGGGCGCTGGGTGCGGTCTGCGCCATGGTGCCGGGAATCGGCGCGCCGGTGATCGACTGGATCGCCTACGGCCATGCAATTAAGACCGAAAAAGGCGCCGCGCAAAGCTTCGGCAAAGGCGACGTGCGCGGCGTCATCGCCGCCGAGAGTTCGACCAACGCACGAGAGGGCGGATCGCTGGTCACGACCATCGCCTTCGGGGTGCCTGGTCAACCATCGATGGCGATCCTTCTCGGCGCGTTTTTGATCCAGGGGATCGTGCCCGGCCCCGACATGCTGACCAAGCATCTCGACCTGACCTATACCATCGTCTGGAGTCTCACCTTGGCCAACGTGTTCGGCACGCTGATCTGCTTCGGCTTGGCCAATCAGTTCGCCCGGCTCTCGACCCTGCGATATAGCCTGCTGCTGCCGATCGTCATGACGCTGGTCTATATAGGCGCATTCGAGGGCCAGCATAGCTGGGGCGATATCGTTGCGTTGCTGATTTTCGGCACTGCCGGGTGGGTGATGAAGCGCGCCGGCTGGCCGCGCCCGCCGCTCGTGCTCGGCTTCGTGCTGGGCAAGCTGATCGAGCGCTATATGTTCATCTCGGTGGAGCGATACGGCTGGGACTGGCTGACCGACTGGTTCGTGCTGTTGATGTTCGCCGCGTCGATCCTGAGCGTAGCGCGGCCGTTGCTTTCGCTGCGCGGCGAGCGACTTTGGCAACTGCGGGCGCTATCGTTCGGCCGTCCCGCCATATCGGTCGCGAGCATTTTTGCGTCGTTCGTTCTGGTCATCTTCGTCTGTTCGCTCGGCATCGAGTGGTCGTGGCCGTTTGCGGCGAAACTGATGCCGGAAACGGTGTCGCTGTTCGGCATCGTCTTTGCCGCAAGCTTGTTCGCAAGCGAAACGTTTAGCCGCCGTATTTCCATCGGAGAAACCCGGCGGGAACGCACGACCGAACCGCCTGGGATGGACGGCGAGATCGGCTATGGCGATCTCGCTGATCGTGAAATCTACCTTCGCGCACTTAAATACTTCATCTGGATCTACGGCGTTCTGCTGATCAGTGTGCTGATCGGCTTCGTGCCGGCACTCGTGCTGTCGGCGTTGCTGTTCATGCGTTGGCAGGGATCGGAACGCTGGCCGATCGCGCTTGCCGTTTCATTCGGCCTGTTCGCATTCCTGTGGCTCGTATTCGACCATCTCGTGCACGAGGCTTGGCCACCGTCGCTCGCCGGCAACATCTTTCCGCAGCTGCGCACGTATTCACCGTGGTTCTGAGCGCAGCGACGTCTTACAACAGTCGATTGATAACTTAGCTATTTGACATAACCGTCGAAGTCCGCTGAAATCGCGGCCTCGGCTGCCGGTTATGGTCAGGGCGTCCGACGGACGCCCGGCGCCCCGATGGGAAGCCTCATGTCGCCGTATCGGGTCTACAAGTTATTCATCCTTTGGTTCTTCGCCGCAATCATCGGCGTTGCGGCGGCGAACGCCGATCCCGCCGCCGATTTCTATTCCGGCCGCCAGGTGACGCTGATCGTGCCGACCGGCCCCGGCGGTGGCTACTCGCTCTACGGTCAGTTCCTCGGCCGGTATCTGGGCAAGCACATTCCCGGTAATCCGACCGTGGTCGTGCAAAACATGCCCGGGGGCGGTGGCAACGTGGCCGCGGACGACCTCTATAACGTCGCTCCCAATAACGGCACGACCATCGCCTCATTGTTCAGCACGATGACGGTGACACAGGCTCTGCAGCCGTCCGGTGCGCATTTTGACGCCACCAAATTCGGATGGATCGGCAGCATCGCCCCGATGGTCAATGCCGTCGGCGTGATGCAGAAGCCTTCTCCCATCAGCCTGGAAGACGCCAAAACCAAGCCGTTGGTCATCGGCGCGACCGGAAAGTCGGCCGATCTTTACATCTATCCACGAATTATGAACGCGCTGCTCGGCACGAAATTCAAGATCGTCCTCGGCTACGACAGTTCGGGTGCTATTCTGCTCGCTATGCAATCCGGCGAGGTGAGCGGCATGGCGATGGGTCTCGAGATCTGGGACGCTTTGCGCCCCGACTGGATCAAGCGCAAGGAGATTGCGTTCATTGCGCAGACCGGAGTGAAGCGTGACCCGCAGCTCGCCGACGTGCCGACGCTCCTCGAACTGGCGTCAACACCGCAAGACAAGCAGGTCATGACCTTTCTGGCGTCGCCCGCGGTTTTGGGTCGCGTCATCGCCGCTCCGCCCGGACTCCCGCCAGAGCGGCTTGCGACCTTGCGCAAGGCCTTCAACGAAACCATGAACGATCCAGAATTCCGCAATACGCTGACCGCCCGGGGCCTCGGCATCGATCCGACGTCCGGCATCGAGATTGCGAAGTTCATCGAGCAGTCGTCCGCAACGCCGACGGCGGTGCTCGACAGAACCAAGACACTGCTCGGCTTCTGAGCGGCCGCGAGCGCAATTTTCCCGGCAAAGCACTCCTTAAAAAAAGGCTCCCTGAACATGAAGCTTCCGCTCACCCTCGCGTGCGGCCTGTACGACCGCACCTACGGCCTGCACGACGGATCCGTCCCGGTCGAAGGCGTCGAACTCAACTTCCTGCCGATGATGCCGGTCGAAACGTTCCGCCGGCAGGCGCGCCACGCCGAGTTCGACGCCGCGGAATTCTCGCTGTCCACCTTCATGACCCTGTACGCGCGGGGCGATCGGCGCTTCATCGGCATTCCCGTGTTTCCGTCGCGGCGCTTTCGCCACGAGCATGTCTGGATCAACGTGAATTCCGGCATTCGTTCGCCGCACGACCTCAAAGGCAAGCGGATCGGCGTAGAAGAATACATCCAGACGGCGGCGCTCTGGATACGCGGCTTCCTGCAAGACGATTTCGGCGTGCGCGACGAAGACGTCGAATGGTTTTTCGGCGGCTACAACGAACCCGATCCGTATTTCGCTCCGCGCATCTCGCTCGAACTGCCGCCGCGTGTACGTGCCACCATCATCCCGGGCGATCAGACGCTCGACGGCTGGCTCGATGGCGGCAAGCTCGATGCGATCTTCCCGAAGCGGCCGGCCTCCTTCCTGCGCGGTTCGCCCAACGTGGCGCGGCTGTTCCCGGATTTCCGCGCCGTGGAAATGGACTACTTCCGGCGGACGCGGATCTTTCCCATCATGCACGTCGTTGTCCTGCGGAGAGATATTTACGAGAAGCATTCCTGGGTGGCGCAGGCGCTCTACAAGGCATTTGTATACGCCAAGGCCCTCGCCATGCGCCGGCTCACGCTGTCGCCGCCGCTGCACGTCACCGTGCCTTGGCTCACCCATCACATCGAGGAAACGCAGGATGTCATGGGCAAGGACTATTGGTCGTTTGGGCTGGAGGAGAACCGGCACGTGCTCGAAACCGCCGCCCGCCACTCCTGGGACCAGGGTCTCTTGGAAAAGCCGATCGCCAAGATCGACGAACTGTTTGCGGCCGAGACCCATGCCGGCGTTCTCGATCTGCCGCCGTGACTAGCAGCCCCGACCGCGCGGCGCCGTTTTTTGGGACGGCTCTATTCTGCCGCACGAACCCGCCGATCGGCTTTGAGAAACTGGAGCAACGAAAGTGCGTGGTCACCACTCTCGATTAGCCGGTAGATCGTTGCCACCAGCATGCGAAACTCTGCGGCGTTGAGCACGCTGAATTGGGTGTCGTTCACCTGCCGGCGCAACGGCGCGATGCTATCCATGAGTTGATCGCCTCGCGGTGTCACTTTGAGCGACAACATGCGCCGATCGCGAGTCTGCCGCTTCTTGCGGACCAGCCCCATGGCTTCCAGTTTGTTGGTCTCGACGGTGATGAACGATCCGCTGAGCCGCAGATGGTCGGCAATGGTGCGTACGCTGACGGGCTTGCTAGCGCCGAGATGCCGGATACACAGCAATATCGTGTATTGCTGGCCGCCGATGCCAAGCAGCTCGGCATAGCCGTCTCGGATGCCGGTGTGGATCGCCAGATAGGCGAACAGGCCGTGGACCAGACGGCGGAATTCCTGATCTGAACCCTTGATCAGCAGTTCGGGGCGGCTGACCGTCAACGGCGGCTTGCGGGGGCGGCTCTGCCTGCCCCCGTTCTTGATTTCAGTCACCTTCATCGAGCGATCCTGTTCGGCCGTCATTTTCCATGCGCCGTAGTGTCGCGGCAAATTAGCTTTCGGCGTAAGGCGTGTAAATGCATTTGCGCTACTGTCCGGCCTGAATCCGACCCGCGCTCCCCGCTTCACGGTTCCATTTACTTTTAATCTTAGCTAATATAACAATCTAATGGCCGGTTCGCCGAAGCGAAATTCTGCGGAGCGTGGCATGGCGTCTCGGGCGAAGATCGAGATTTCGCGCGTCAGTAAGGTATTTGACGGCTCGCCCCGCAATCGAACCGCGGTCTTCAACGACATCAGCCTGACCATTGACGAGGGCGAATTCGTTTCGCTGGTCGGGCCGAGCGGTTGTGGCAAAAGCACGCTGTTGCTTTGCGTCGCCGGCCTGGAATCGCGGACCAGCGGCGAAATTCGCCTCGAGGGCAAACTGATCACCAAGCCCGGCCCGGAGTTGGCGATTGTTTTCCAGGAATACGCGCTGTTTCCCTGGCGCAGCGTCATTCGCAACGTCGAATATGGGCTTGAGGCCGTTGGCGTTCCGGCCCGCCAGCGGCGGGAGCGGGGGCGCGCTGCGCTGAATCTGGTCGGGCTGGGTGCCTTCGCCGAGTATTGGCCGCATGAGCTCAGCGGCGGCATGCGCCAGCGCGTCGCAATCGCGCGCGCTCTCGTGATCGAACCGAAGGTCCTGCTGCTCGATGAGCCGTTCGGCGCGCTCGACGCATTGACGCGATCGCTGCTGCAGAAGGAACTGTCGCGAATCTGTCAGGCGACCGGCAAGACGGTCCTGTTTGTCACTCACAGCATCAGCGAGGCCATCTACCTCTCGGACCGCATTGTGCTGCTCAGCAAACGCCCGGCCAGCATCCGGCTCGAAGTCAGGACCGCTCTGCCGCGGCCGCGCGATCCCTATGATCCGGAATTCGTCGCGCTAACGGAACGGCTTGAGCGCGTGTTGTTGGAGGAAGTGCCTGAGCAGGCGGAAACCATGGTCGCTGCATAGCGCCGGGGCGGTCTCGCTGCTGCGATGGACTGTTCGTCTCAGCGGACCGGTCCTGGTGCTTGCCGTCTGGGAAGCTGCAGTCCGGTTCGGCGACGTCGATCCGATCATACTGCCGTCGCCCTCGATGATTGCGGAGACGTTCGTCTCGATGCTTCTCTCTGGCGAGCTTGCATTTCACGCCGCCAATAGCCTCGCCCGGCTTGCCATCGGCTATGCGCTCGCGGCTGCCGGCGGCATCACGCTTGGTTTGCTTGTCGGGTGGTTTCGCCTGGCCAGCGATTTTTTTACGCCACTTATCGAACTGACCCGCCCCATATCACCCATCGCGCTGATCCCGCTCGCCATTCTGTGGTTCGGCATCGGGCTTGGCTCGAAAGTGTTCGTCATCACGATGGCGACGTTCTTTCCGATCCTGCTGAACACCATCGCCGGAGTGAAGAGCACCGACCAACTCATGATCAGAGCGGCGCGCTCGCTCGGCGCCGGACATATGCGACTATTGCTGACGGTCTCGCTGCCTTCGGCCGCGCCCTTCATCCATACCGGCCTGCGCATTGCGCTGAGCATCGGCTTTATTGTCATCATCGCGTCGGAAATGGTTGCCGCGCAGAACGGGCTGGGGTGGCTGATCCTGGATTCCGAACGCGTCTATCGCACCGACATTGTTTTTGTCGGGATCGTCACCATTAGTGGCCTCGGACTTCTTGCCGACTACGGCATGCGCCTTCTGGGGCGTGCGCTGTTCCCGTGGATTCGCGCCAAGGAGAGCCAGAACACATAGCGGCCGTTGCTGCGGCCCAGAGACGGTCCGAGACTTTTACTCTAGCGAGGGAGCTACATCATGCAGGACACATTCACGCTGAATCGCCGCCTGAGTCGCCGTGCCGCTATCGCCGGCGGTGCGGTGACGCTGTTGGGTGCGGCATCGTCGCGTCGTGCACGTGCCGCGGAAGTCGTTCGCATCGGCGCAGTGCCGTTCTACAGCAGCGCCCTCGTGTTTGTGGCGCAGGACCTGGGCTACTGGAAGGCTTCCGGGCTCGATGTTCAGATCGTGAATTTCGAGGGCGGGCCGCTCGTCAATGAAGCAATGATGGGCGGCGGCATTGATATTGGTATGGGCGTCGGGGCGGGACCGGCGGTGGCGCTGACGTCACGCGGTGCTGGTGTCGTCGTCATCGCCCAGGAAGCCTACGACGGCGATGCCTCGGCGCCGCCCGACCGGCTGATGATAATGGCCAATTCGCCGATCAAAGACATCAAGCAACTCGACGGCAAGCCGGTGGCCGTCCATGCTAAAGGCTCGATCAGTTACGTGATGTTGCAGGCGATCGCCAAAGCCAAGGCGATCAAGCCAGTCATCCTGGAAATTCCGGCGCCTACCCAATTTGCCGCGCTCAGTCGCGGTGATGTGGTGGCGGCGATGGCGGAAACGCCGTTTCCGGAACAGATGCTGGTCAGCGGCGGTCGCTCGCTATTCAGCCTCCCGGACGCATCGGTGGTGGCCTACATGGCGGCAACCGTCAGCGTGACCACGGCCAAATACGCTCAAGAGCACCGCGACACCGTCGAGAAGGTGGTGGCGGTCGAGATGCGCACCGCACGCTGGATCATGGCGAACCCCGTCAAGGCTCGCGATATGATCACGGCACGGCTGAAATATCGGCCCGAAGTGATCAAGCTCGTCAATCCTAACTGCTACAAATGGGGCCGCAACGGTCTGTTCCTGACTTCATCGATCCACTGGTGGGGCCGGACCATGAAGGAACTGGGCATCATTCAGAATGAGCCCGATTACGCAAAATATTTCAACACCAGCTACGCCGAAGGCGCGGCCAAGAAAATCGGCCGCGTGTCCGACCCCGACTTCGACGAGCTGCAGAAACGATCGCTTTAAGGCGGCGGGAGCTTGGGCCGTGGGCACGACGATCAACCCCTATCTTGTGGTCTGCATGCAGCCACCGATCGATGTGGCGCGCAACCGTCGCGACGTCGGTGAGAACGTCGAGCGAGTGGCCGACATGATCGGCCTCTCGGTCTTTCTGCGCCGCCGCTGGCCGAGCGCCTGGGTCGGCGGCAACGTCAGGCTGGTGGCGTTCCCGGAATATTGCTTCACCGACTGGCGCCAGATCGCTCGCGGCGAGATCGACCCGATGCAGGTTTCAATCGAAATTCCGGGCTCCGAACTCGAGCCGCTCACGCAGGCCGCCAAGGACAATGACATCTACATCGCCGCTCAGGCGCTGGAGATCGTGCCCGAATTTCCCAATCAGTATATGAACGCGATGTTCATAATCGGGCCTGACGGTGCCCTGATCTACAAGCGTCACAAGATGCGGCACCTGATGCTGACTCTCTACGCCAGCCCGAACGACATTCTGGACCGCTACATGAGGGCGTTCGCCAACGGCCGCTCCGTCGGGCAGACGATCTTTCCGGTGGTCGAGACTTCGATCGGTGTGCTCGGCATGTGCGTGTGCCACGAGGTTGCGACGCCGGAAGTCGCCCGGCAGCTCACCGCCAACGGCGCGGAGATCGTCATTCGGCCGACCAACGAGCCGGAAAGCTACTGGCATCACCTCGATCGTGCGCGTGCCATCGAAAACATGATCTTCTGGGTGATGGCGAATTCCGGCTACAGCACCACGGCCACAACGGTTAGCGATTACGGCCATTCGCGCATCGTCGGATTTCGCGGCGAGATGCTGGGCGAATCGCAGAGCGGCGACACCACGATCGGCGCCGTCATCAACGTCGAAGAGCTTCGCGCCTTCAAGAAACGCCCCGGGCTGCCGCTCTATTCGCCGGCAGTGTTCGACTATCACCAACAGCCGTCGATCCCGCCAAACATGTTCGCGGCGGAGCGCCCGGATCGCGTGTCGCTGGAGCGCGAATACATGCGGCTGGGCCTGATCATTCCCGGCCCCAAACGCTAAGGCGGCGGATTGCCGAGCATCATCGCTCATGATTGACAAAAACGACATCTACGTCGCGCAGGGTTATGGCCAGCGGCTCGGCTTCGGCCGCTTCCCAGCGCTGCTGATCATCGACCTCACCAATGCCTTTGCCGATCCCGCGCTTTTCGGCGGCGGCAACATCGATGAGGCGATAGCACACACGGTACCGCTGCTCGCGGCCGCGCGGCTGAGCGGCGTACCGATTATGTTCTCGACCCATGCCTACGCCGCCGACGGCATCGATCATGGGCTCATGGTGCAAAAAAATCATAATCTGAAGCGCCTGGTTGCCGGCACCGACGCCACCGCGATCGTCGCCGATCTAGCTCCGCGTGACGGCGAACTCGTGCTCAGCAAGCGGCATCCGTCGGCCTTCTTTGGGACGGATCTTTTGGGTTGGCTATCCGCCCGAAACGTTGACACCGTTCTGATCTGCGGCTGCACGACCAGCGGCTGCATCCGCGCCACTGCCGTCGACGCGCTTGGCTACGGTCTGCGTCCGATCGTGATACGGGACTGTGTCGGCGACCGCGCACTGCAACCGCACCTCGCGAATCTGTTCGACCTCGAGCAGAAATATGCTGATGTCGTGCCACTCCGCGCTGCACTCGACCATCTCGCCGCACGGTCCAAGTAATGCATGTCGACTGATTGATTCAGCTGCGACACCCGATTGTCGAACGCGCCTCAGGAGTTCAAATCGGCCATGGCCGATTTGCAGACCCCAATGTCGCGTGCGTCGCTCTACGCCGCGACGACCGCACGCTCCCGCATCATCTGGCGGATGCGCTTGGGAGAGAGTGGCGTGCTGGTGACCTCGACGCCGAGGTGCTCGATGGCGTCGGCAACGGCGCTAATCACGGCGGCGTAGGAGTAGACCGCACCACCTTCGCCCATTCCCTTGTAGCCGCCAGGAATTTGCGGCGCCGGCGTCGCCATATGGACCACGTCGAAATTCGGCACCTCGCACGCGGTCGGCAACAGGTAATCCATGAAGGTACTGGTCAAGAGCTGACCGTCTTCATCGTAGACCAGTTCCTCGAACAGAACGCCGCCGATGCCCTGGACGCTGCCGCCGACCGCTTGGCCTTCGACCACCATCGGGTTGATCTCCGTGCCGCAGTCATGGACGATCACGTATTTCAGCACTTTGGTGATGCCGGTCTCGACGTCGACTTCAACGACGGGCATGTGCACCGAATAGGGCCAAGTGACGCAGATGCTGTCGCGGGGCGCGCGGAAGCTCTCGGTTGCCTCCATGCCCGGCGGAATATCGGGCGGCAGCGACCAGACCTCGGCGAACGCCACCTGGGCGACGCGCTGCAGCGTGACCGTCTTGCTGCGTAGCCCGCGCACGAAGGCCTCGCCACTGCGGATTTCAATGTCCTCGGGCGCCGCCTCGAGGATGTGCGCCGCCACCCGTGCGACCTTGGAGCGCAGCGACTTAGCGGCCTTCTCGACGCCCGGAATGACGACGCCAGCAAATCTCGCCGCACGCGTACCAGAATCGTACGGCGTGACTGCGGTGTCGCCTTCGACAAGGTCAATGTCTTCCAGGCGAACACCGAGCGCATCGGCCGCGACCTGGGAAGCAGTCACGCCATGCGAGGTCCCCATGCTGGTATCGCCGATATAAATGGTGACACGTCCGGACAGGTTCATCCGTATGGTGATGGTGGAATAATCCTGTGTCGGCACATAGGGCCGCGCCATGGCGGCCGTGTAGGTATTCCAGCCGGCGCCCTCGACGGCCATCGCCAGCCCGATGCCGATATACTTGCCGCGCTTGCGAAGCGCCGCCTGCTCCGCCTTGAGCTTCTGGTAGTCGACGGCCTGCAGGGCGCGATCGAGCGCTTCCTCATAATCGCCGCTGTCATAGACAAGTCCGGAGACCGTCTTATAGGGCAGCTCTTCCGGCTGAATCAGGTTCTTGCGGCGGATCTCGGCTCGATCCATGCCCAACTCGTTGGCGATGAGATCGACGCTGCGCTCGATGACGAACACGCCCTTGGTGCTGCCGAAGCCGCGATAGGCGGCGTAAGGGCACTTGTTGGTCATGGTCTCCTTCATGTCGCAGAAGTAGCCCTTCAACCGGTACGGCCCGGTCAGCCACAGACCGGCACCGAGCGTCGGTCCGCTGATCCGCGCGTCGAGATAGGCGCCGGCATCGACCAGTATGTTGCACGAGATGCCAAGCAGCGTTCCATCCTTCTTGTAGGCGATCTCGGCGTCGAGAATCTGGTCGCGGGCATGGATGAAGGCCGAGAGGCTTTCTCGGCGCGTCTCGATCCATTTCACCGGCGCGCCCAGCCGCATCGACAACAGGCAGACGGCGACATATTCGGGAGCGACCTGCAACTTGTTGCCAAAGCCGCCGCCGAGGTCCGGCGCGATCACGCGGATATTGGACTCCGGAAAATCGAGGATTTCCGACAGATGGGTTTTGAGGATGTGCGGGATCTGCGTTGATGCGTAGACCGTCAGCGCGTTCTGGCCGACGTTGTAGCTCGCCACGATGCCGCGTGGCTCGATCGGCGAGCCGGTGTGGCGATGCATGCGGAAGCGGCGCCGCAGCACACCGTCCGCCTCGGCAAAGGCGGCTTTGATGTCGCCGCCCTGACGGACGAGATGAAGCCCGATGTTGTTGGGCAGGTTGTCATGCAGCTTGGCCGACGATTCCTGTAGCGAGACTTCCGGATCCATGAGGACGGGGAGGGGCTCGTATTCGACCTCGACCAGCTCGGCAACGTCATCGGCCGAATAACGGTCGGTGGCGGCTACCACCGCGACCGGCTCGTTAACGAACCGGACGCGTTCGGCCGCCAAGCATGGGTAGGCCGGTTTTTCGATCTTCTGGGCCGGCTCGTACGAATAGACCGGCATCGGATGTGAAGCCTTCACCGCCTCGGCGCCGGTGAGCACGTGCAGCGCCTTCGGATGATCCAGCGCCACTTCGGCATTGACGGATTTGATCCGGGCGTGGGCGTGGGGGCTGCGCACGAAGGCAGCGAATACCATCCCGGGCAATGCGACGTCGTCGACATAGGTCGCAGCGCCCTGGATGAAACGGCGATCCTCCGGACGCGCCAGCCGTTGGCCAACGTAGGCGCCTTCATCGGCATCAGACATGATCAGATTTTCCTTCCGCTAAATTGGCGGCGGCCCATTGCACCGCCTTGATGATGTTGTGGTAGCCGGTGCAGCGGCACAGATTGCCTTCGAGGCCGAGCCGGATTTCCTGTTCGGTCGGCGCCGGATTGCGGCTGAGCAGGTCGCAGGCAGCCATGATGAATCCGGGCGTGCAATAGCCGCACTGCAATCCATGCTCGTGTTGGAAGCCGGCCTGCAGCGGATGCAACTTGCCGTTTTGGGCGAGGCCTTCGACGGTAGTCACCTCGTGGCCGTGCGCGCGCACTGCGAGGACCGTGCAGGATTTGACCGCCTTGCCGTCAAACAGGACGGTGCAGGCGCCGCAATTGGTCGAGTCGCAGCCGACATGCGTGCCGGTGAGCCGCAGCCGATCGCGCAGAAAGTGCACCAGCAGCATACGCGGCTCGACATTCTCCTCGATGCTTTTGCGGCCGTTGACGCGGGTTTGGATGGTGCGGTTCATGTCACTTGTTCCTCGCGGTCATTCTGTTGATCGCCGCCTCCAGAGCGCGGCGGACGCAGACCGGGGCGACTTCCGCGCGGTAGGCGGCGTCGGCATGCACATCGCTCGGCGTCTTGTCACCGAGCTTGGTTACGCTGGCCGCCTGCGCCGCGGCAGCAGACGTGAGGGGCTTGCCGACTAGCGCCACCTCCACGCCCTGCATCCGTACCGGCACCGGCGCGACCGCGCCGAGCACGACATCGGCCTGCGTGCACACGTCGGCGGCGTCGGCACGCAGCAGCACGGCGACGCCCACCAGCGCGAAATCGGAGGCGCGGCGGCTGAGCTTGGCATGCTCCCAGCCGACCTCGCGGCCAAAGGCCAGAACGCGAATCTCGGTGACCATCTCGCTTGGCCGCAGCGCCGTGACAAACGTGTCCTTGTAGAAATCGGCGGCCGCCACCACGCGCTCGCCTTGCGCCGAGCGAACCACGAAGCGCGCGCCCAGCGCGACCAGAACCGGCGAATAGTTCGCCGCCGGATCGGCATGTGCGATCGCCCCGCCGATGGTGCCCAGATTGCGCACCTGCGCGTCGCCGATTGAGCTGGCTGCCTTGGCGAGAATCGGACAGCGGCTTTTGAGAAGTTGTGAGTCCTCCAGGCTGCGGTGAGTCGCCAGCGCCCCAATACGAATTTCTCCGTTGCTTTCCTCAATCGTATCGACGCCGGGAATGCGGCATAGATCGACGATGTGAGCCGGTGAGGCCAGCCGGAATTTCATCATCGGCAAAAGGCTCTGGCCACCGGCCATGAGCTTGCCGTCCTCGCCGTACTCGCCGAGCAATGTCAAGGCCTCGTCCAGCGTCGCTGGATCGTGGTAGCCAAAGCTTCGTGGGATCATGTCAACAGTACCTTCTGCTTGCTGTTGTTATTGCGAACGTTGCGAAAGTCCTCGGCCCGTATCGACTGGAAAATCTGGCGTTTGAGTCCGAGAAATTCTTCCGAAAGCAGGAAATCCGCCGATCTCGGCCTCATCGCCGTGACGGCATATTCCGCCTTCAGCGTGCCCGGCCCCGCACTCATGATCAGGATGCGGTCCGCCAGATAGATCGCTTCGTCGATGTCGTGGGTGACGAACAGAACGGTCTTGCCTGATCCCTCCCACACTTCGAGAAGCAGCGCCTGCATTACCAGGCGGGTCTGGGCATCGAGCGCTCCGAATGGCTCGTCCATGAGCAGCGTTTCGGCGTCGTAGGCGAGCGCGCGTGCGATCGCGACGCGCTGCTTCATCCCGCCGGAAAGACGGTCGGGATAGACGTCGCCATGGCGTTCGAGGCCGACTTGCTGCAGAAGACGATCGATGATCGCTCCGCGCTCGCTGCGCGGCACCCTGTTGCATTCGAGCGCGAATTCGATGTTGCGTCGCACCGTGCGCCAGCGAAACAGCGAGTACTCCTGAAACACCATGACGCGTTCGCGACCGGGTCCGGTGACCGGCTGTCCGAGCATCCGGATCGTTCCCGCCGTGATTGGCACCAAGCCGCCGATCGCCTGCAGCAGCGTGGTCTTGCCGCAGCCTGACGGACCGACCAGAACGACGAATTCCTGACGCCTGATGCCGAAGGAAACGCTGCGCACCGCCTCGACGGGGGTCGATCCGCGCGAGTAGGCGATCGAGACCGCCTCAACGTCGAGATGACCGGTCATTCGCCCGTTTACTTCCCGAGGCTGTCGAGCTTGCTGACGATCATCTTGTCGAGCGGGACGGACTTCTGGATCATTCCACCTGCGAGCATTCCGTCCATGACCTTTTCGGTATTGCGCTCGGTAGTGCTGATGTCCCTGGACCAGTGCGGCAGCACGATCACTTTGGTGACGCCGAGCGGCACGCCGGTATATTTCGCGAGAATGGTGCGGGCTTCCATCTGGTTCGCCGCGATCCAGTTCACCGCGTCGAACCACGCCGCGCGGTATTTCTCCAGCGTGTCGATGTTCTTTTCGCCGTAGTCGAGGCGCACGACGCCAAAACTCACCGGCCAGTTCGGCAGCGCATAACTCACCGGTGCCACGACCCGCACTTTCATGATCTGTACGAGCTGAGTCATGTAGGGTTCAATCATGCTCGCGGCATCGACGCGTCCCTGTTGCAGAGCCGCGGGCATCGAGCCGAACGGAATGGTGATGAAGTGCACATCCTTGTTGAGATCAAGCGGCTGATTCGGATGGTCCTTGTTCCACCGTAGCACCTGCATCACCGTTTGCGCTTCGGAATTGGCCTTGAGTACATTGATGGCGATCGTCTTGCCCTTCAGATCGCCAATCGTCTTGATCGGCGACGCGCTCGGAACGACCAGCCCAGTGTAATATTCGTAGCCCGATGGACCCACCAGGTTGCTGCCGTTGTCGACGATCGCCACCAGTGGCCGGTCGGCGACGGCGGCATTGATCAGGCTTGGCGTGCCGGTCATGCCGATCTGGATCGAACCGCCGAGCAGCGCCGTTACCATGTCGGGACCGCTTTCGAAGCGGACCAGTCGGCCGTCGAGTCCGTGTTTGGCAAACAGGCCGTTCTCGCGAGCGACCATCTTCGGCAGCTCTTCCGCGATCGGCATGTAGCCGACGTTCACCCGGGTCTGCGCCGCATTCGCTGCGGCGGCTCCAAAGACCGCGGTGAAGATTGCAACCGCAAAGCATTGTTTGAGTATTGACATCGCTGATCTCCTTGCCTCAATGGCTAGTGGGTTCGTTCCTGCCAGCGCAGCAGCCATTCCTGCACGGCGCGCATGCCGCGATCCATCAGGAATGCCAAGAGTCCGATGATCAGCATCACGGCGATCATCACGTCCATGCGAAAGATGCGGTACGCCTGGATCAGCAGAAATCCGAGACCGGATTCGGCGGCGATCAGTTCCGCCGCCACCACGACCATCCAGCCCATGCCGAGGCCGACGCGAAAACTGGTCAGGATGGTCGGTAGCAGGGCGGGCAGCAGCACCTTGCGTACCGTGTCGAATTGCGTCGCGTTGTGGGTGCGGGCGACTTTCACAAGGATAGGGTCGAGCCCCGCCACGCCGTCAAGCGTCGTGATCAGGATGGGACTCACCGTGCCGACGAATACGACGAAAACCTTCTGCTGGAGGCCGAGGCCGAGCAGCAGTAATGAAATCGCAACCCAGGCGGTCGGCGGGATCGGGCGCAGCAGTTCGACGAGTGGATCGAGAATATTGCGTGCGATGCGGCTCCAGCCCATCAACAGGCCGAGCGGCACGCCGACGCCGGCGGCGCACACGAACCCGAGCACGACCTCCTGCAAGCTGGTGAGAATGTGTGTTGCCAGGCTGCCGCGCAGCGCCGGATTTTCGGCCGTGATGATCTCGACCAGCGCATAGAAGACGCGTACGGGCGAAGTGAAAGAGACCAGTGAAATCACGCCGATATTGACGAGAAACTGCCAAAGCAGCAGGGCGATCAGTGGCGACGCCAGCATCATCAGAGTGCTGTTGCGCAGTCCGCGCAGAACGAGCTGGCCCATTGCACAAGCCTTTTAATCACAAACACACGCGGCCCCGCCAGGCGCATAGGGCGGTATCGTCCGGCTAACCTCGCCAGTTCCCGTGGCCGCCATCGTCTGCGAAAGCCGGCAGCCGGTCTCGCTCATCCGTCCGCTGTGCAGCCCCGGCCAGCGCGACACACATAACACAAAAATAGCTTTGTAACCTAGCTGTGTAAAGCGGGCGCCGACCCAAGTTGAACGGACCGACGGTCAGGCCGGTTCTTTGGCATTCGTCAGCGTACGGTGAGATGCCGTGCGAGCATGCGCAGGCTGTCGATATTGTGAGCCGGCGCGAACGTATGCACGAACGGCAGCGCGACTGCCATTCCGCGGGTCAGCGGTTCATAGGTCGGATCGCCGAGCAGCGGATTGAGCCAGATCAACTTGCCGGCGCGGCGTTTCAGGTTCAGCATTTCCTGCGCGAGCAGGTCGGGATTTCCCGCATCCCATCCGTCCGACAGCAGCACAACGATTGTACGCGGATCCAGCAAGCGGCCCCACCGCTCGTTAAACTGCCGCAGCGACTCGCCGACCCGGGTTCCGCCCGACCAGTCGCGCACGCCGCTTAGACTCGCCAAGGCAAGTTGATATGAGCTGCTGCCACGCAAGAGGTCCGAAATGCGGGTGAGTCGTGTAGCAAAGGCGAACGTTTCGACCCGGCCAAACGTGTTCTGCAGCGCGTACAAGAACTGCAGGAGAAAGCGGCTATACAAAGTCATCGAACCGGAGACGTCGCAAAGCAGGACCAGCTTCACCCGGCGCCGCCGACGGGCGTGGCGCCGCAGGTCGATCAGTTCGTCCCGCATGATATTCGCGCGCATCGTACCGCGAAGATCGAGCGTGCCGCGTCTGCGGCTCGGCTTGCGCCGGCGACTGACTCGGCGCGCCAGACGCTTGGCGATTTCGGTCGTCAACCGCGCAACCTCCTGTAATTGGTCGCTGGTGAAGGTAGAAAAATCCTGCGCGCTCAAAACGTCGATGTCACTTTGGCCGGGCAAATCGAGCCGCTCGGTTGGGTCTATTTCGACATCGTCGATGCTCTGCACGAGGGCGTCGGATTGTGTTGCCGGATCGATCTCGGACGTTTCCAGGTCGTTGGCCTCTTGCGCTGCCGCCGTAGAAGGCTGTTCGGGTTGGAAACTCCATTGCGTATAAAGCTGCCAGAACTCGTCGAAGCAACGCTCGAAGACCGTTTGTTCCTCCATCCGGCTTGTCAGGATCATACGCAACGCCAAGTACACACCGTCGCGATCCATGAGGTCTATCAAATCCAGCGCGCGCAAAGCCTGGCCGACGGACTCTGTCGTAACCGTAAGGCCGACACGACGCAGAGTTGCGGCGAAGGCGATCATCGCGTGCGTCAGAGCGCGCGTCATTGCGCTGTCGACAACGAACCGGCCGACACGAAGCGCTCGATTCCCTTGCCGGCGAGCTCGCGCTTGAGCCGCTTGACGTCATCAGCATCCTTGACGATGCAGGGAAGCGTCTCGTGGATGAGATTCTCATCGAGATGGTCGGCATGCAACGAGCAGAGCGCGTGCGCCCAATCGAGCGATTCGGCAACGCCGGGCAGCTTGGCCAGGCGCAACGTGCGCGCCGTCTCCATGAATTGCGAAATCTGCCGCGCCAGTCGCTCGTCGATTTCCGGCACCTTGCGTGTAATAATGCGCAACTCCTTCTCGAAGCCCGGAAAATCGATCCAAAGATAAAGACACCGTCGGCGCAATGCGTCCGACAACTCCCGCACCCGGTTCGAAGTCAACACCACGTAAGGCGGATGTACTGCCTTAATGCTGCCGATCTCCGGGATGGTGACCTGGTACTCGGACAGCACTTCAAGCAGAAAAGCTTCGAACTCCTCGTCCGCCCGGTCGATCTCATCTATCAAGAGCACGGGCGGCGCGTCGGTCGCGGTGATCGCCTGCAACAGCGGTCGCCGAATGAGAAACGGGGCAGAAAAGATCGCCGCCTCTCTCTCGCTAAGCGAATGTGGGCCACCTTCCTCCAGCTTGATGTGCAACAGCTGCTTCGGATAATTCCATTCATAGAGCGTCTGCGATGAATCCAGACCTTCGTAGCATTGCAGCCGAATGAGATTGGCGTGAAGCATATCGGCCATGACCTTGGCGATCTCGGTCTTGCCGACCCCGGCGTGGCCCTCGACGAGCAGCGGCTTCTTCAAGGTCATTGCGAGGTGCACGGCCATGCCGATGGCTGGGTCCGTGACATACCCGGCCTGTTCCATGCTGTCCTCGAGCTGTTTGATCTGCATTCTCACCGGGTTCTCCAGTACACGCGCCGCAGCCTTGAGACGGCGCCGCCGCTACCTGAGGCAAAAAGAGTTTACACAGCTTCGTAATATAGCTATTTTAGAAAATCTGTCGCCATTATTCAATGCTCCTCCATGCGGAGTCGAACGCCTTCATCCATAACCTCCTCGCTCGCTTCGCGCCGCAGCGTCGCAAAGGGCGCGACGCGCGGCGCACAGGATCGGCAATCTGCATTCGCTGACTCTAGCAATCCATCCGCAAATAAGCAGCAGGTTCAAAGTGCGCGTTCGTGACTTCATCACAGAACTTGAACGGGCCGGCAGTCTGGCAATCGTCGATTTCGAGGTGGCCCGCGATCAGATTCCTTTGATGATCAAGGCGGAGGAGGCGAAACAGAATCGGGCCATGCTGTTCCGTCGCATCCGTGGCCATGCGGTTCCGATTGTCGCCAACCTGTATGGCACTTATGCACGTTACGCGATGGCAATCGGCACGGACGAATGCGGGCTCTGGGCGAAAATCGAGAGCGCGGTTGCGAACCCGGTGAAATCCGCTGCCACGACCGACGCCCCGTGCTTCGAAGTCGTGCACAATGATCCCGACATTCTCCAGATTCTGCCGCTGATTCAGTATCACTCGCTCGACGCCGGACCGTACATCACGTCGGGACTGCTTTTTATGAAGGACCCGCAGACCGGCCGGCGCAACATTTCTTTCATGCGCCACATGGTCAAGGGACCGCGCAAGCTGGGTTTCAATCCGAAATCGGTTCACAACAAGGCCTATTACGAAAACATCGCGTTGGCGGGCAAACCCATGGAAGTGGCGATTTGCATCGGCGCGCCGACCGAAATGATAGTCGCAGGCGCGCAATGGATTCCTGACCGGCAAGATGAGGTAGATGTCGCCTGCGCGCTGGCCGATGGGCAGGGCCGCAAGGAACTGGCGATGGCCAAGTGCCAGACCGTCGACATCGAAGTTCCGGCCGGGACCGAACTCGTCATCGAGGGGATCGTGTCCACGGAATTGGAGCCCGAAGGGCCGTTTGGGGATTGGACCGGCGCCTACGCTCGGCCGCAGATGAAGCCGAGCCTGCAGATCACCTGTGTCTCGCATCGGCGCGATCTCGTCTATGAGACGATCATGCCAGCCGACTCGACCGAGCAGATCGTGCTGACGATTGTCCGGTTCAAACCACAGATCGAGGACGTCCGCCGCCGCTATCCGG
Organism: Xanthobacteraceae bacterium; assembly: GCA_030037645.1. GTDB lineage: Bacteria > Pseudomonadota > Alphaproteobacteria > Rhizobiales > Xanthobacteraceae > BOG-931. Next base: position 15,588 of record JASHQI010000258.1, on the reverse strand, counting down.
AAATCCTCAGGACCGCGGTGCCGCATTACGCGCTGGGGCGGCTTGCGGTCATCGCCATCGACAAAAGCGAGCGGATTCCGGAGATCATGAACGAATTCCTCAAGATCCAGTGCATCAACCGCGTGATCGTGGTCAACGGCGACGTCGACGTGGACAGCGCCGAAGACGTGATGTGGGCGGTCAGCAATCGCATCCTTGACCAGAAGAAGGTGATCTCAGATTCCTGCGTCGACGAATGGTGGAATCACCTCAAGCTCGGGATCGACACAACGGTCGATCTTACCGATATCCGCCATAAACGTCCGACGCTGGTGCCGTTTCAGGGCCGCAGGAGCGATCCGTGAGGTGGCGGCCGCGCGCACAGCAGCAATGAGCCGAGAGAGCACGTCGTGAAGATACGAAAGATCGTCACCGCAATCGAAGATATCTTCGCCGATGAGGGCCGCGATGCCAAATTACCGCTGCGTAAGATTGCGGTGACTGCGGTATGCGACAACCCTTGCGCCGGTCGCTACGTCGAGGATCTCGGGGTGCTGATCGAGGCCAGCGGCGTAATCGGCGCCAAGATCGGTGCCATCGCCGCCGGGCACATGCACGACCAAGGCATCACCAGCTACGGCAAGGGTGCGGTCGTCGGCATCAACGGCGCCATCGAGCATGCCGAGGCGGTCCTGACGACCATTTTCGGCGACACCATGCGCGACGCCGCCGGCGGCGGCAAGGCCTGGATCTGTCATATGGCCAAGCGTGGAGTGCCCGGCACCATCATCGACATTCCTCTGGCCCACAAAGACGCGCTCACGGTGCGTTCACACTACGACGGCATGTCGATCATGATCCCGGACGCGCCGCTGCCCGACGAGATCGCGATCACCTGTGTGTTCACCAGCGGCGGCCGCCTCAATCATCGCATCGGCGGGCACAGCGTCGACAAGATCGTCGGAATTGACGGCCTGAAATAGCCTCTTCCAGCCAGAGCACAAAAAATGAGAATCGGAATCTTCAACATCGCGACGATTGTCAGCGGCGACTGGCGGGAACCGTTCGTTGGCGGCGACAGCGTCGTGATCGACGATGGTCGCTTCGCGGCGGTTGGGCAGGTGAAGAGGGAGGAGGTCGAGAGTTGCGACCTGATCGTTGACGCTGACGGTACGACAGCCTGTCCTGGGCTGATCGACAGCCACGTCCATAATTCGTTTGGCGACTACACGCCAAAGCAGCAGGCGGTCGGATTCCTGCAGAGCTATCTTCACGGTGGCACGACAAGCTGCATCTCGGCGAGCGAAGTTCATGTCGCCGGCCGGCCGAAGGATCGCGCCGGCGTTAAGGCGCTGGCAATCGCCGCTCACAAATGTTTCGAAAACTATCGGCCCGGCGGCGTGCGCGTGCATGGCGGGTCGGTCATCCTCGAGCCGACGTTGCAGCCTGAGGACTTCGTCGAGCTGCGCGGGCATGGCGTCTGGCTGGCCAAAGCCGGATTCGGCGCGGTGAAGACGCCGTACGATTACGTGCCGTTGGTCCGCGCCGCCCGGGACGCAGGCCTGATTGTCAACGTCCATACCGGCGGCGCGTCGATCTCGCTCGCCAACTCCATCAACGGCGACCATCTCCTGGCGATGCGACCGCATGTGTCATTTCACGTCAACGGCGGCCCCATCGCCATGCCGGACGAGGATTTCGAGCGCGTCGTCAAGGAAAGCGACATCGCGCTGCAAATCTGTCAGGCCGGCAACATCCGGACCGCCGTGATGTGCGTCAATCTCGCGGTCGCTAACAACGCCTTTGACCGGCTGTTGATCGCAACTGACACCCCGACCGGCACTGGCATGATGCCGCTCGGCATGATCAAATCGATCACCGAGATGGCGACGCTCACCGATTATCCTGCGGAATGGATGATCGCCGCCGCGACCGGCAACGCTGCACGGGTCTACGGGCTGGACAGCGGCTTTCTCAAGTCCGGCAAGATCGCTGATCTGCTGCTGGTGGACGCGCCGATGGGCGGCTCCCAGAAGACCTGCCTAGAAGCGATCAAGCACGGCGATGTCTGGTCGCTAGTCGCTGCTTTTACCGAAGGCATTCCGCGCTTCATCGGCCGCAGCCGCAACACGCCGCCGCCGATCCGCGCCCCGAAGGTCGTCAAAAGCAGGATCCCCGAAACGTTTACGACGTCGCAGCAGTTCAGCTAGAGCACAATCTTTCCAAGTTGAAGTTGAATCGATTTTGTCCTCTGGCATTTTGATGGAGCACGATCCTTTCCAAAAATCGGTGTCCACGCTCGGATCAAGTCGGAGGCAGGCTTTTTCCGGATCATGCTCCGGCGCGTGCTGCGTTCGAACCGGTTTGGCGTCCCAACCGCACTCAGGTTTTGCGGAGAAGGATCTAAATCGTGCGGCCGCGGTCTGGGTTGCGAGTTCAGCTGCTTCATACGCGGCAGTTGCGACGGGCCTTACCAATCTCGCTGAAAGCTTCACTGATGCAGCGCCTTTTGCCAGGTATTCTTCTCTGCGGCGGGATCACAATCGGCGCAAAACTACTTGAAGCAGTCGAAACCCATTTCCTCAGACAAGCCTATCTCGAAGCACTCGTGCTGGCGATCCTCATTGGTGTTGCCATCCGCACGGTTTGGAAACCTGGACCCCTCTGGAATCCCGGTATACATGTCAGCGCGAAATTCATACTCGAATGCGCAATCGTCATTCTTGGCGCCTCGGTGAGTACCGGTACTATAACATCGCTCGGGGCGACTTTGATCTTCGGCATTGCTGCAGTCGTTTCGATCGCTATCGGCGTCAGCTATGTCATCTCCCGCTTACTTGGGCTCCCACCGCGGCTGTGTGTTCTGATCGCTTGCGGCAATTCGATTTGCGGAAATTCGGCGATTGCAGCAGTGGCGCCAGTGATTGGTGCCGATGGCGACGACGTTGCCTCTTCGATTTCCTTCACAGCAGCGCTCGGCGTTGTCGTTGTTCTCATTCTGCCTCTTTTTGCTTCGCTCCTGCATCTATCGTTGATCCAATACGGCGTGCTTGCCGGGCTGACCGTCTATGCAGTGCCGCAGGTTCTGGCGGCGACAGTACCCGTCGGTGCCATAAGCAGCCAAGCGGGCACTGTGATCAAGCTCGTGCGCGTGTTGATGCTCGGCCCGGTCGTGCTCGGCTTGTCGCTCTTTTGCGGAAGCTTGCGTCCGGCGCACCTGAAGGCCAATAGGTGCCGCTTGGCGCTGCACGAAATTGTGCCGTGGTTTATCGTTGGCTTTTTAGGATTGATGATTCTGCGCTCGCTGGGCGTCATCCCCGCAGCGGCGCTGCCGACACTCACGCGGGCCACGGCGTTTCTTACAACTGTTGCCATGGCAGCACTCGGCCTTGGTGTCGATGTGCGCGTTGTCGCACGAACTGGCATCCGCGTGGCGTTTGCGGTGACCGTTTCACTGATCGCCCTTGGTATCATGAGCTATGCACTCATTGTTGTGATGAAGATTGCCTAGCCGTTCCGATGCTTTGTCCTTCGCTTTGGGCTGTGTGTACCGATAACTTCTCCCGCTGGTCAGCCGAAAGAATCGCCTAACGGTCAGCACCATGGTCGCGCTGCGATGTTGCGTACTGACCATCTTGGCCGAACCGTTCAAGAATGACAGACAGTTGCGGCAATCGCGTATGCTGGCGGTCTTGAGAAGTGTCTCCCTATCGTGGACCAGCTTGCCAGTCGTTGTGAGGACCCTTTCGGCGGGGCCGGTGTATACGTTCTGCTCAATATCGAATGCGAAGTCATTCCGACTGAACGTCGCATCCTCCCGTCCCTTGACTGTCGATCACTGGGATGTGGGAGCGATCTTTTGGCCTCGACCAGCCAGTGCATGTTTGCTCCCAAACCGACCTGCCCCTGTGCATCAAGCTTCTCCGCCCCCCGGCGCGAATCACGCCACAACAGCGGGCTAGCTGAACAAGCCGGGCACGCAATCGCGCGCGCGAATTTTTTCAGGCGCCCAGCCCAGCACGTTGAAAATATTATCATTCTGCAAACCACGCGGAACTTAGTTATCTGAATTACTTAATTTTCAGGGCGGCGGCAACCGTGCTGGCGCAGGCACTTGCTCTCAAGTAACATTCCTCATTGTGTCCCACCGATCTAAGTTTCGCTCCCACGCACCGTCCAATGACCAGCAACTGCAAATACGAAATGAAATGGAGAAGTCTATGCCGGCAAAATACACTCGCCGCCTCATTGTTGCCGGACCGATCGCCGCGGCGGCAGGGCTGGTAGCGCGTTCAGCACTGGCGGAAGGTTATCCATCCCGCACTATAACGCTCGTCGTTCCTTACGGGGCCGGCAGCGGCGTCGATACCACGGCGCGGATCATCGCTCCGGGCCTAGGCAAATACCTTAAGCAGTCGGTCGTGGTCATCAACAAGCCGGGGGCCGGCGCGATTGTCGGAACCGAATACGCGTCGCACCAGGCGCCCGACGGTTATACGCTGCTGTTGAGCTCGGTCGACATGGTCATCGGGCCCGCCATCTACAAAAAGTTGCCCTACGACGCCGAGCGCGACTTCATGCCCGTCGCCGAAATCGCCACCGTCCCATTGTTCGTCATCGTCAAGGGCGATTCACCGATTAAGACGGTGCCGGACTTGATCGCCGCCATCAAAGCGCATCCGGAAAAGGCCAACTATTCTTCCGGCTCCGCGCTGTTTTGGGTCACGACCGAGCTGTTCCTGCTAAAAGCCGGCATCAAAGCGACCCGCGTGCCTTACCGAGACGCCGGCGCCATGACGCTTGCAGTCATGGGCGGCGAGGTGCTGTTTGCGATCTCGGGCGCCGGACCCGTGATCACCAATGCGCGCTCGGGGTCCATCCGCGTACTCGCAACCACCGTGCCGCATCGTGTGCCGATCTTTCCGGACGTGCCGACCCTCGCTGAAGTCGGCATTCCGGGCATTGATGTGTCGGGCTGGCACGGCATCTGGGCGCCGGCCGAGACGTCGCCCCAGATCATCAAAACTCTCAATCAGGCGATACGCGCGATCCTCGCTTCGCCGCCGGTGCGCACCGCAATGCACAATCTCAATCTCATCATCGTCGGCAACACCACCGCCGACTTCCAGAAAGAGATCACGTCCAAATTGGCACTGTGGAAGGACTTGGCGACAAAGAGCAATATTTCCGAAGAGCTTTGACCCGCTCGGCGCTGTGCCACAAGCCGCAACAGTCAAGGACCATCATGAACGCAAGTGTCCCGCTCGCGGGCGATATGTCCGCTTTTGATCAGAGCTATGACGTGGTCGTCGTGGGATACGGTTTTGCCGGGGCGCGCGCCGCGATCGCCGCCGCCGACCAAGGCGCCACCGTTTTACTCGCGGAAAAAGCTCCCACACCTGGCGGCATCTCCATCTGTTCCGGCGGCTCGATGCGCGGCACGCGCAATGCCGATGGTGTTTTCGCCTATCTCAAGGCAACCAATGCCGGGCGAACGCCGGAGGATGTGCTGCGCGCACTCGCCGACGGCATGGCGCACATGGAGGATGAGGTCAAAACGCTCGCTGCCACGAGCAATGCCACGGTCGATATCAAGGAAATGCGGGGCAATTATCCTTTTCCCGGAGTCGAGGCTTTCCTCGACAGCAAGGTCACGCACGTTCCAGGATGCGATGATCTGGAAACAACCTATCCGCACGTGATGGCCCGCCCTTCGGCAAACGGCTGGCGGATGTTCAAAGTGCTTGAAGACAACGTTGCCCGCCGTCGCGATGCGATCGAAGTTCGCTACGAGCTGGCGGCGGAGCGACTGATTGCGAACGGCCACCGGGAAGTGCTGGGCGTGTCGTTTCGGACCAAGGATGGTGGCGCGCTCGCCGTCAAGGCGAGGCGCGGCGTAGTGCTTGCATGCGGCGGTTTTGAAGCCAACGAGGGGATGAAACGTCAATTCTGGGAAAAAGCGCCCGTGCTGACCGCTACATCGACCGCAAACACCGGCGACGGCATCCGCATGGCGCAGGATCTCGGGGCCGATCTGTGGCACATGTGGCACTATCACGGCTCGTACGGATTCAAGCACCCGGATACACGCTACCCAGTCGCCATTCGTGTCAAACGGCTTCCCGACTGGTTTCCAGGTGAGGAACGCAACGTCGCCGTTCCGATGTGCTGGATTGTCGTCGACCAGACAGGCCGACGCTACATGAACGAATCCACGCCGTACACGCAGGATACCACACACCGGCCGATGGAGCATTTCGATACCGTGCGTCAGGTGTTTCCGCGCATTCCCTCATATCTGATTTATGACGAGAACGGCCGGAAAATGTATCAGATCGGCGCCCCGACTTATAACCAGCGCGGATTGGCGTTTTCCTGGAGTCTCGACAACCTCCGTGAAGTGGAGCTCGGCATCATCAAGAAAGCCAATTCCATCGACGAGCTGGCGAATATCCTTCACACACAGCCGCTAGTGTTGCGCGCGACGCTGGATCGCTGGAACGAACTATGTGCGCAAAACTGCGATAGCGATTTCGGCCGTCCGCCGGGGACGATGACCAGACTCGACACCCCGCCGTTCTACGTCGGCGAGATTTGGCCCGTGGTTTCCAATACTCAGGGCGGCCCGGTACACAACGCGCATCAGCAGATCATGAACGTTTTCGGCGAAACGATCCCGCGGCTTTACGCCGCCGGCGAACTGGGAAGCGCGTTCGGCTTTCTCTACCTTTCCGGAGGCAATTTGGCCGAATGCCTGGTAACCGGAAAAATCGCTGGCACCGAAGCGGCGGCCTTGCGGGCCTGGGATTGAATACGGCCGCACGTACCGCGAAGCGCGACGCATGAACAGTGTCAAATCGAAAACGGCGCTGCGTCTGTCCTGTGGTTCATTCGTCCGGACCATGCCCATCCTCGATGGCAGCATTGCGCCCGGCGGCGATTACGCACTCACTGTCGTGCCGGATCCGTTTCCGCCCTCCGGTTTGCTCGAGGATTATCAGGCGCGCCGCAACATCCTAATGGTTGAGCAGCGCGCCTTTGACGTCTGCGAGATGGGTCTTGCGCCACTCGTCGCAGCCCGCGCCCGTGGGCACGATCTGGTCGCCATTCCGGTATTCCACTATCGCCGCTTCCGGCACAGCGCCATCGTCTGCAGAACGAATGCACGAATTCAATCTCCGCAGCATCTGATCGGCAAAAGAATCGGTGTCCGCCGCTTTTCGCTCTCCGCAGGCATCTGGGCGCGCGGCCTGTTGGCGCACGAATACGGCCTGCCGCTCGAGCGAATACGTTGGGTCGTGCAAGTGGACACGCCGCTGCGCGACCAGATCCGCGATCGCGTGAGCGTCACGCTTGTTCCGGCCGGCGAGCCGCTTGAGAACCTGCTGCTGCGCGGCGAATTGGATGCCACGATCGAAGCTTTCGATATCGGTCCACTACGCGATCGCTCGACTGCCGTGCATCCGCTGTTCGAGCACTCGGCCGTTGTAGAAATCGACTATTACCGGCGTACTGGAATATTTCCGATCATGCATACAATTGTGATGCAGCGGTCGCTCAGCGAACGTTTTCCCGATCTGCCGCAGGAACTGCATGCCGCCTTTGTCCGCGCCAAGGCGGCGGCCGCGGCTGATCCGGCTCGTCCCATCCGCTATGTACTGGCCCAGGAGGAGCGTGAATGGATCGAAGGACTTGCACCGGATGCACACATCGCATTCATGGGTGACGTCGCTCATCCACGCGACCCTTGGAAGTATTCTCTGCACGAGGATGGCAAGACGGTCGAGACATTCCTCGATTATGCATTCGAACAGGGTCTGACGACGCGTCGATTTGCGCTGGAGGAACTCTTTGTCCCATCAACCTTGGACCTGTAGCGCGCATTCCGACGCGGTGTCATGATTGTCAGGCGGCTTCCAAATTTGACCCCGATCGATTTGCACGCCGAACGATAAACCTCTCGCAATAGCGAGGATTGGCACCTACGAAGATCGGCCGATCGTGCGATTGAGCCCGGAGAACCCGAAGCACGAAGATCTTTTCATTTATTATAAGCGGCAGTTCATAACATTGTGGAAAGAAAAGAGATTGTCGGCATCCCGCCCTGTGGGATTCAGGCACGAAGTGTCCCTGAAGAGTCGGCGGCTGAAGTCCCGGAGGTAATGTGCGTGCCTTCGTTTGAACCGAACGCTTTTCAACTATTCTGGGCGATCGTTGGCGTGGCTTTCACGATTGCCGCTTACACAGTGATGATAATAAAAACTCTGGCTGGCAAGGCGCGGCCTCACCCACTTGGTTGGCTCGGTTTCGGTGGGCTCACCGCTGTCGGATTTTTCGTGCAGTGGCAAAAAGGTGCGGGCGCGGGAAGCTGGGTTATGGGATTCACATTTATTGCATGTTTCGTCGTTGCCGGGGTGAGTCAAAGGAAGGGGCGCTGGCATCTGGCGGATTTCGACGCGTGGGACTGGTTTGCTCTGGTGCTGGGACTTGGATGTGGCGTGCTATATGCCTCGTCGAGAAATCTGTCTTTCGGGCCGTTGGCATCGACGATTTGGGCGACGCTGGGAGATCTAATTTTGTACATTCCCATCGTGCGCAACGCGAAAATGCGTCCTGATGATGAAATTGCGACAGGCTATTTCTTGAATTCGGTTAAGTTCTGGCCGACGTTCTACGCGATGAGTGTGCTGCGTCTCGAAACATATCTGTATCCAGCGGTGATAGCGATCGTGAATATGGGTGTTGTTATTTATTTGAATTGGAGACGATGCCAACTTGGGCTGCAACCTCGTCTCATCTCCTTTCGCCTACGGTCGTGAGGCAGGCGCTTGGCAGCAGGCATGCGCCCGGCGCTCACAGTTATCTCAGTTATCATCGGAAGTCTCTGGACGCGAGCCGCTGTCCTTATCGGAAATCGGATCCGGACGTATTGGCGGTCCAATCCTCCGAGGAGCGGCTTGGCAATGATGTCGCCCATGGCTTCAATCGCCCGCGAAACTGGCGCATCCTTGGCCGGCGCTAAGTACGCCCTGCGGCGATCTCCTCTGGCCGGTCGCGACTACGAAGAGCAGCGTTCGGATATTCATCCCAGCTCCAACCGCTCGAATGCGAATTTTCGTAAGCAGCTCCTTGCTTTGTTGTTTTCCGTCAAGCCTGCTCGCGCCAATAACGGCACGCTGCGATGATAGCCCCGATGTAGCGATAGGCTTCCGGCAGATGACGCATCACCTTGCACACCTCGGCAAGCGTCCTGAGCGTCAGCAGCGCCGCGTGTCCCCGGTTCGAGCCGCTTGTTCGGATAGCCGGATCATTCAAACTCTCACAGACGGCGTTCCTAGGGCCATTAACAAGCCCAGGGGAGGGGCTTCACGCCAACAGCGCTCGCTCCGCCTTCGCCAATTCGGCGCCGTCGTCCCCGCCCGGAAAGAGATGCCCGTAGGTGTCCATGGTGATCGCAATCTTGGCGTGGCCCATCCGCGCCTGCACGTTCTTCGGTGGCAGTTCAAGCCCGCCGTCGGCTTTGCGGTTGATGCACAACGAAGCGTAGAAGTGCCGCAGCGCGTGCAAGCCGGTATATTTGGCTTCCACCACTGGCTTGCCGTCGTCCATGACCGGCTTGCCGTCTTTGATCACCGGCACCGTCAAGCCCGCCGCGATCACCACCGACTGCAATGCCCCAACGATATTTTTGTGGTGTTGGATTTGGCCGCTCTCGGTCGGGAACACCAAGCCAAGATCACTGCGCGGGCAGGCGAGCTTCCATTCGCGTAGCGTGTTGACCACCATCGGCCCCAGTGGGAGCGTGCGCTTGCTCCCTTTTGATTTGACCGAACCGATCTCTTTGTAACGATCCGCGCGCTGACGCACATGCAGCTTGGCGTGCTTGAGGTCCACGTCTTTCCAAGGCAACCCCCGCAATTCGGAAGCCCGCAGGCCGGTGAAAGTGGCAGTGATCAGCAACGGACGCAGCCGACCGGAGACAGCATCCAGGATGTGCTTGATTTCGGCGGGCGTCGGGATATCGACACCGACTTCAAGCTGCTTCTCGCCGCGCTCCATATCGCGGTCGAACTTCACATCGGCCGCAGCATTCGACGACACCTTGCCGAGACGCACCGCATTGCGGACCATGGACTTGACGCTGACCAGGACTTTCTTCGCCAGCGGTCGCGACATGGTGGTGAGCAGGTCATCGGCGAATTTTTCCATCCGCGTTCGCGTCAACGTCGAAAGCTTGGTGTTGGCTCCGAGACGGACGATGATATGCTTGGCGTGCTGCTCGTATTGGTTAACGGTCGAGCGCTCGCGCTTGTTCACGTCTTTGGCTTTGTTGATCCAGGCTTCTGCCGCTTCCGCCACAGTGGCCGACCTTGACGCGGCAGTGTGTGTGCCGGCGCGAACATCGACGCCGACCTGATCGGCCCACGCATCGGCTTCTTTCTTGCGCCTGAATGTTTCGATGTGGCGATCGCCGTCTTGATCGACGTAATCGACGATCCAGGCTTCCTTTACCTCGCCTTCGGCGGTTGTCCATCTGCGCTTGCGGACTGACATGATGCTTGGAATTCCCGTCGTGAACCTAAGTATAATGTCGCCATTACTCAGCCCAAATTCAACGGATCGAACGCGACATAGGCGCGACATGGTTCGGAGCGGGCGGAAAAGCCCAAATGCTGTGCGGGCCGGAAGGAGTGACCTGGAAGATATCGCTCACGCTGCCGTATTTCGAAACCAACAATGCAACTGGCGGCATGCTTCAACCGGAGCTGGTTAAGCCGGCGACAAGACAATCGGTCCAAGCGGCCCCGGCCAAGCGTCCGGCGAGGCTTGCCGGGTTGCGCTTGCTGGTGGTCGAAGACGAGCCGCTCATCGGGCTCGATCTTGCCGACAGGTTGGAGGAAGCCGGAGCGGAAGTCGCTCCGCCGGTCGGCACCGAACGCGAAGCGCTGCAAGTCATTGAAAGCGGCGATTTCGACGGCGCGCTGCTCGATGCCAATTTGCACGGTCGTTCCGTCGACGAAATTGCCGCCGCCCTGACCAAGCGCAATATTCCGTTTGTCTTTATCACCGGTTACGGGCGTGAGAATTTGCCGCGTTCATTCCAGCAAGCGCCCGCCTTGGCCAAGCCGGTAACTGACCAGCAACTGCTTGATGCCGTGACGGCAATTGTTTCGCGACCGAAGAACGTGGTGCAGCTAAACTCCTAGCTGAGGGCCGCCCGCCGCTTTGCCGGCCAAGCCCCGCGGCGGTTTGGAAAAATGAAGAAAAGGTCAAAAATTTCGCTGCAAATCTAGTCTCAATCCACTGCGCGCAGCGTCGAATAAACCCTATTTTTAGCCTGTTATTTAAACTGATCTTAGACCCTGATCGCTAATGTCGCGCCATACGACGGGAAACAGGGCCCGTCGACGACAAACAAAATTAACTTGGGAAAGGCGTCAATATGAAAGCCGTCGTCAAGACGGTCGAGCCCGCCGATCGTGAGGCGCGCTTCGACCATATCCGGCCGCACTATCTGGAGGCGCTGACCTTGGTCGAGCGTCTGCATCGGCGTCTGCTCGACGTCATCAAGGACGAATTCGATCGCCGCGGCCGCGCCGACATCAACTCCGTGCAGGCTTTGCTGCTCTACAACATCGGTGACAAGGAGCTCACCGCCGGCGAGCTGCGCACGCGCGGCTACTATCTCGGCTCCAATGTCTCCTACAATCTCAAGAAGCTGGTCGAGATGGGCTTCCTCGATCACCAACGCTCGCGGGTCGATCGGCGCTCGGTGCGCATCAAGCTCACTGAGAAGGGCTGCGACGTGCGTGACGTGGTCGATGCGCTCTACCACAAGCATGTCCGGACCGTTGAACAGGTGGGCGGCATCAACGCCGACGAATTCAGCGTCCTCAACAAGGCGCTGCATCGGCTCGAGCGGTTCTGGACCGATCAGATTCTTTACCGGCTGTAAAAAGCACGGCCTTGTTCGCCGGCTTTCTGTCGTACTGGCGTGACTGACAACCCCGGCGCGAATGCCGGGGTCTTTTTATGTGCGGCAATTTGCTTGCGCATAATCGCTCGCCAAGACCCGTAGCCAGCTTGCCGGATTACGCTAATATCGACCGCGGGGACGGCCATAAATTTGCCGGCCGCATGCCCTAGCCATCGAATCGGGGCGGCGCGAACGGGGCCCTTTGGCGAACTTTGCGTTGCCGAACAGGCCGAATCGTCGAAGGTCAGCGCGATGAAAAAACCCAAGAAAAGCCCCCTCGGCAAACGACGCGCCTGCGGCCGCATTGGCCTCGATCGACGGACGTTTCTGGTGCAGCTTGCCGGTGCGGCGGCGATGACCGGGGCCTTTGCACACAGCGTCAAGGCTGACGATGCGGCTCTGCAAGAGCTGATGGAAGACGGCCGGGACGATCAGTTCGAGGACGACTTCGACGAGGCGTCCCGAACCGTCCGCATGCCGAAGCCGACCGCTCCCATGCTGTCGCCCTCGACCGCGCAGATCACGGAGAAGGCGATCGCAACGTATGACGACATCGTCGCGCGCGGTGGCTGGCCGGTGGTGCCGCACGTCGATGAGCTGCGGCTCGGCAATCGTCACCCCAGCGTGGTCAATCTGCGCGCCAGGCTCGCCGTTTCCGGCGACCTCGACCCGAACGCGGTCGGCAACGATACCTACGATTCCTATGTCGAGGAGGCGGTGCGGCGCTTCCAGGCGCGCCATGGTCTGACGGTCGACGGCGTCCTGCGCCAGCCGACGCTGGATGCCATGAACGTGCCCGCGGCAACCCGCCGCGACCAGCTCAAGATCAACATCTCGCGGCTTGCGACGCTGACCACCAACCTTGGCCCGCGCTATGTGGTCTGTAACATCCCCGCGGCGCGCGTTGAAGCGATCGAGAGCGAACTCGCCGTGTCGCGCCACCGCGCCGTCGTCGGCAAGCCCGATCGGGCCTCGCCCGATATCAACAGCAAGATCGTCGAGATCAATTTCAATCCGTACTGGACCGTACCGGTGTCGATCGTGCGCAAGGACTTGATTCCGATCATGCAGGACCAGCCGGATTATCTCGCCAAGAATCATATTCGCATCTACGATATGCGGCACAATGAGCTGCAGCCCTCGCAGATCAACTGGTACTCGAACGACGCGACCAATTACATGTTCAGGCAGGATCCCGGCGACTTCAACTCGCTGGGCCATATCCGCATCAATTTTCCCAGTCCGTACGGCGTTTATATGCACGACACGCCATTACAGAATCTGTTCGGCGGAGATTTCCGCTTCGATTCCTCTGGCTGCGTTCGCGTGCAGAATGTCCGCCAATTGGTCGCTTGGCTGCTTGACGAAAACAAGGGCTGGACGCTGAACGAGATCGATCGCGCGATCAAATCGGGAGAGCAGATAAACCAGCGGCTGGTGAAACCGGTGCCGTTGCATTGGGTCTACGTCACCGCCTGGTCCGCTTCGGATGGCGTCGTTCAGTTCCGCGAAGACATCTATAACCGCGACGGCCTCGGCGCCCCGGCCATTCCGGCGACCACAAAGCTCTAAGATCCGGCGCCGACGCGTGGTGCGACACGGAAACCGTGCAGATGGCCGCGGTCAATAAGGTCCGCAAGCAAGCCGGACGCTTTTGCGTTCTCGACGAACTCGCTGATGAAGGCAAGCCATTCCGGTCGCCCTTTGGTCACCGCGATACTTACACTGTTGACGCCATAGTGGTCCGCCAAGACCCGTGAGCCGGGCAGCCTGGCGGCATAATCGAGAAGCTGCTCGCGCGGCGCCGCGAAGGCTTCCGCCTTTCCATCGTGCAGCAATGCGAAGGCGGCATCCGGTAGATCGCTGCCGACCAATTCGGCGTGTTTGACCAAGCGGCCGAGCGCCAAGGTCGACGCGTGATTGCGGACCACCGCGATACGAATCCCGGGCCGATCCGCGTCGGCGACGCCGAGGATGAGAGAGCCTTTCGGCACCAGATAGGTGTAATCGAATTGCACGAATGGCGGCGTGAAGTCGACTTGAGCGGCCCGAGATGGCTCAATTCCCAAAAACCCCATGTCGCAGGCGCCGGTTTTTATACGGTCCAGGGCCTGCGGCGGGGTTGCAAGCTCCATCAGGCAAACTGCTATCCCGAGGCGCGCCGCGAGCGTGCGCGCCAGTTCGATCCCGAGATATCCGATCCCCAATCCACGCAGTTCGCCGGTCGCGGAGTCCTTGGTGTACTGCGGCAAAAACAGCGCGATCCGAATTTGACCACCTCGCACCAGGTCGGCTACGCGTGGATCGGTTGCCATCGATGCCATCTTTCTTGGACCGCTGTCGCTGGCGAATTACGGGGAAATCGGTCCGCAACGCCATCGCGTTCTATAGCATGATGCTTTTAATTGGTGCCGCGGTGCTGGCGCACTTCCTCTTCCCGCCGGGGAAAGGTGAAGCAAGCGCAGCTCGCCCTCGCTCAATCAAAAATCATCATGCTGCAGCGGCGCTCAAACCGGGGTAGAGTTCGCGCATGCCATTCTGTCTGAACTTCTATCACGATCAAATCGGCGTCGACGGTGCGACCTCCAGGGCTTTGACTCCGGCGCGCCGCATCATTTACGTCCGTCACGGCCGCGCCGCGATCAATGGCCAAGCGATGAGCGCGGATCAGGCGATATATTGCGACGGTCCGCTGGCGCTGCAATCGGCTGGCGAGTGGAGCGAGCTTTGGCGATGGGAGTTGGCGTCGCCGAATGCCGCGCCGCTGCTGCACGACGGCGCGGGCGTGCTATCGAGCTTGAGGATGTCGCGGGTCATGACCAGCCTCGCCATGCCGGAGGGCACACGCTGGTTGTTCCGGCTGGATCAAATCATCAGCGCGGCCGGCCGCGTCGCCGATCGTCACCAGCATCCGGGACCGGGAATACGCTGCCTGTTGGAGGGCTCGTTCAACGTGCAGCAGGACGCCGAGTCCCATCGCGACTTGATGCCCGGCGACGCCTGGTGGGAGACCGGATCGGATACGGTGATCGCGTGGGGATCGCACCAGATGGCTGCCAGATTTCTGCGCGGCATGGTGCTGCCGGTTGAGTGGGAGGGCAAGGTGACGGGGACGTGGCTGTCAGGCCGCACGCCGCCGCGCGGCAACTGGAAGCTTTACCTCGATCGCGTGATCGAGGTGTGAAGCCAAGCACGCTAATCGCTGACTCACCTCCTCATCCTGAGGAGCTCGGCGCGACAGCGCCGAGCCTCGAAGGACGAGGCCGCAGCGCCTCGGCCTGCATCCTTCGAGGCTCGCTGCGCTCGCACCTCAGGATGAGGTCAACATTTAGCTTAACGACGCCCGGATTTTGACCTCGATTGCCGATTCCGCTGGGAGGTTTTTCACGCTACGCTCGGCTCCATCGCGGTATGGCGTGGGAGAGTGGCGTGAGCGATCAAATCAAATTCGTCCTCGACGAAACGCAAATTCCGAAATCCTGGTACAATTTGGCGGCCGATCTGCCCAAGCCGCTGCCGCCGGTGTTGCATCCGGGCACCAAACAGCCGGTCGGTCCCGGCGATCTCGAGCCGCTGTTTCCGATGGCGCTGATCCTCCAGGAGGTATCGGCCGAGCGCACCATCGACATCCC
>JASHQI010000257.1 GCA_030037645.1 Xanthobacteraceae bacterium | reverse complement strand
CTAGACCGCCGCCATGCCGCGCATTGCGCTTTTTCCGGGATCGTTCGATCCCATCACCAACGGCCATCTCGACGTGGTGGCCAAGGCCGTGCGCCTTGTCGATCGGCTGGTGCTGGCCGTGGGTGTGCACCCCGGCAAGACGCCGTTGTTCTCGGCAGACGAGCGGCTTGCAATGCTCAAGGAGATTTGCGCTCCGGTGGCGCACGCCGCCGGCTGCGATATCGCCTATACCACCTTCGGCGGCCTCGTGATTTCAGCCGCGCAGCAGGCCGGCGCGACCATCCTCATTCGTGGCGTGCGCGATGGCACCGATTTCGATTACGAGATGCAGATGGCAGGCATGAACGCAACGATGGCGCCCGCGCTGCAGACCGTGTTTGTGCCGGCTTCCGCTGCGGTTCGCCCGATCACTGCCACGTTGGTGCGCCAGATTGCCGGCATGGGCGGCGATATCTCCGCCTTCGTGCCGGCGCAGGTCGCGACGCGGCTGAAACGGAAATTCGCCAAAGCTTAGATCTTATTCAGGGAGACGACATGATCCGCTTGGTTGCCATTTTGCTGGCGCTGACCTGCGCTGCGCCGGCCTTCAGTCAAGGACTCACCAATCCGGCAGCGCTCAACCAGCAGGCTCCGGCAACCTATCGCGTGAGATTCGACACCAGCAAGGGGCCGTTCGTGGTCGAGGTGCATCGCGATTGGGCGCCGATCGGCGCCGACCGCTTCTACAATCTTGTCAAGAACGGCTTCTATAACAACGCCCGGTTTTTTCGCGTCATCAGCGGCTTCATGGTGCAGTTCGGTATCAGCGGCGATCCAAGACTGTCGGCGGTCTGGCGCAATGCGCATATCCAGGACGATCCGGTCCGGCAGAGCAACAAACGCGGCTTCATCACGTTTGCGACCGCCGGTCCGAACACGCGAACGACCCAGGTTTTCATCAATTTCGGCGACAATGCCCGGCTCGACAGTCACGGCTTCGCACCCTTCGGCCAGGTCGTGTCGGGCATGAATGTCGTGGATTCGCTGTTCAGTGGATACGGCGAGGGCGCGCCGGAAGGGCAGGGGCCCGAACAGGGTCGTATTCAGAGCGAAGGCAATGCCTATTTGGTAAAAGATTTCGCCAAGCTTGATTACATCAAGACGGCGACAATCGAAAAATAGGCGCAGCCCAATGCACGCTGCATGATTGCGTACGGAGGTACAGGAGTCGATGGTCGAACAAAACAAGGGCGGCCTGTTACCCGCAGGCGCCGACCCGCGCAATACCCTCATTCTTGAAACCACGCCGGGACACGTCGTCATCAAGCTTCGGGACGACGTCGCGCCCGGCCATGCCGAGCGGCTGAAGCTGCTTGCACGTGAAGGTTTTTACAATGACGTGCCGTTTCACCGCGTGATCGATGGTTTCATGGCGCAGACCGGCGACGGCCAATACGGCAACGGCACCGGCGGCTCGAAGCACCCTGACCTCAAGGCGGAGTTTTCCAAGGTGCCGTTCAAGCGCGGAATTGTCGGCATGGCCCGCAAGGGGCACAGCAACGATTCGGCGAACAGCCAGTTTTTCATCATGTTCGATGACGGCGATTTCCTCAACGGGCAATACACCGTGATCGGCGAAGTCGTGCACGGCATGGATGTGGTCGACAAGCTCAAGCGCGGCGAGCCGCCCAACAATCCGGACCGCATTATCCAAATGCAGGTGGCCGCCGACGTGGAGTAGCGAGGCCCGAAGGCTCGAGTGCGGCTGGTCCGAGCATGCGCACCGATTTGTTCGATTTCACGCTACCGGCGAACCGCATCGCCCTGCGACCGGCCGCTCCGCGCGATTCCGCGCGGCTATTGGTCGTTTCCGGGCAAGGCGAATTCGAGGATCGCACCGTGCGCGATTTGCCGGCCTTGCTGCGGCCTGGCGATGCGCTTGTCGTCAACGACACCAAAGTGCTTCCGGCAAGCCTGCACGGGCGCCGCATTGGCCGCCAATCCGGCGCCGGCGGCAGCGGCGATCGCGAACCCGCCATCGCGGCGACACTCACCAAGCGGCTCGACGGCTCGCGCTGGAACGCCTTGGTGCGGCCGGCAAAGCGCCTTGCCGTGGGCGACATTGTCCGGTTCGGCGGCGAAGGCGAAGTGTGCTTCCTCGAACAGCTCGATGCCACCGTCGAGGCCAAGGGGCCGGGTGGCGAGGTGACATTTGCCTTTGCGTTTCATGGGCCAGTGCTCGATCAAGCACTTTGCGAGCGCGGCGAAATGCCGTTGCCGCCCTATATCGCCGGCCGCCGGCCACCCGACGAGCGCGACCGCACCGACTATCAGACCATGTTCGCGCGCGAGGATGGTTCAGTCGCCGCGCCGACCGCGGGACTGCATTTCACCGAAGACCTTGTCGCCGCTTTGCGCGCGCGCGGTATAAATTTGCATCGGGTCACGCTTCACGTCGGCCCAGGCACCTTCCTGCCGGTCAAGACCGACGACACGTCCGAACACCACATGCATGCGGAATGGGGCAGTGTCAGCGCGCAGACGGCTGCGGCGTTGAATGCGACGCGGCGTGCCGGCGGCCGCATCGTTGCCGTCGGCTCGACATCGCTGCGGCTCATCGAAAGCGCCGCCGCCGAGGACGGCACGCTCACGGAGTTCGCCGGCGACACCGCGCTGTTCATCACGCCGGGTTACCGCTTTCGCGCCGTCGACGCCATGTTGACCAATTTTCATCTGCCGCGCTCAACGCTATTCATGCTGGTCTGCGCTTTCAGCGGCCTCGATGCGATGCGATGCGGCTATGACCATGCGATCGGCGCGGGATATCGGTTTTATTCCTACGGCGACGCCTGTTTGCTGTTTCGCGCCGCGTAGCAATCATGTCCGCTCCTTTCTCGTTTCGCCTTATTGCCGTCGACGGCGCCGCGCGTGCCGGTGAAATCACAACCGCGCACGGCGTCGTGCGCACGCCGGCCTTCATGCCTGTCGGAACGCAAGCGGCCATCAAGGGCGTCCACCACGACGACGTTCGCGCCGCCGGCGCGGACATTCTGCTCGCCAACACGTATCATCTGATGTTGCGGCCATCTGCCGAACGCGTCGCCACGCTCGGCGGATTGCACGCCTTCATGAACTGGCCCTATCCGATCTTGACCGATTCCGGCGGATTCCAGGTGATGTCGCTGTCCGCCTTGCGCAAAGTCGCGGAGGAGGGCGTCACCTTCCGGTCGCATCTCGACGGCGCCATGGTGGAGCTGACGCCCGAACGGGCCGTCGAAGTTCAGACTTTGCTCGGCGCCGATATCGCGATGCAGCTCGACGAATGCGTGCGGCTGCCGGCGGAGCCGGATCAAATCGATCGCGCCATGCAACTTTCATTGCGTTGGGCCGAGCGATGCAAGCGGACGTTCGAAATGGCGCCTGCTGGACGCGCTCTGTTCGGCATCGTGCAGGGCGGTGACGATCTCGCGCTGCGCGAGGCGAGCGCGCGCGCACTCGCGGACATCGGCTTTGACGGTTATGCGCTCGGCGGGCTCGCGGTCGGCGAAACCGCGGACGCGATGCTCGACGTGGTGGCCAGGATCGCGCCCGCCTTGCCGGCGGCGCAGCCGCGCTATCTGATGGGCGTCGGCATGCCGTCCGACATCCTCGACGCCATCGCGTGCGGCATCGATATGTTCGACTGTGTATTGCCGACGCGCAACGGCCGCCACGGGCTGGCGTTTACGCGCTTTGGTCCCATCAACATCAAAAATGCGCACCACGCCGACGATCCCCGGCCGCTCGATCCGCAGAGCCGATGTCCCGCTGCGCGCGATTTCTCACGCGCCTATCTGCATCACCTGTTCCGCGCCGGCGAGGCGCTCGGCGGCACGCTGCTGTCCGTGGTCAATCTTTTCTACTACCAGGACCTCGTCGCCGGCGCCCGCGCCGCGGTCGCGGCCGGCCGCTTCTCCGATTACGTCGCGCAAGCCAAGGATGAATGGGCCGGCAAACGCGATTTGCATGGGGCGTGAGCGGTCGCGGCATACCGGCCCTGTCGACACCGGCATTCAAGTGTGCAGAAATCGCGCCAGACCGCATTTTCCAAACAGTCACGCGGCCTACGGGAGGACGCGCAATGCCCGCTCGATCCGACTGCCTGTTAGGCGCGCTGTTGGCTGCGGCAGCGGGGCTCGCCGTGCTGGCACTGCCAGCCATTGCGCAAATGGCCCAGTCGACGATCGTCACCGTTCCGGGCGCGCCCAAAGTCGGCGATCCGCCGGAAGCAAGCAACATGCGGCTCGTCGGCTACAACGATCTCCAGCACCGCGCCGCCTATCAGCCGACCATTCATCATCAGGGCAACCGTTATATCGCCTATATCGGCCACCACGGCGGCACCCCGGAAGTGCCCAAGCCATATAATCCACTGACCGGACAGGCCGAGTTCAACGGCACCTCGATCGTCGACGTGACCGATCCGGCGCATCCAAAATATCTCGCCCACATCCCCGGCACGCCGGGCCTTTACGAACAGGGCGGCGCGCAAATGACCCGCGTGTGCGACGGCAAGACCCTGCCCAAGGGCGATCCCGATAAAACCTATTTGCTCCGCGTCTTTGGCGGCAAAAGCCACGAAATCTACGACGTGAGCGACCCGGCTCATCCGATCCGGATTTGGCAACGGCAAGGGCCGCTGAACGACACGCACAAGAGCTGGTGGGAATGCGACACTGGCATTGCCTACCTTGTCTCCGGCGTACCCGGCTGGCGCGTCAACCGCATGACCGAAGTCTATGACATGAGCGATCCGAGCCACCCAGTGAAGATTCGCGACTTCGGCCTGCCCGGGCAACAGCCCGGCGCGACCGGTCCGGTCCCCGAACAGCTCCACGGCATGATCTCGCTCGGGCCGCAGGCGAACCGCATCTATTTCGGGTACGGCACCGACAAGGGCGGCATGCTGCAGATTGTCGACCGCCAAAAGCTGCTCACCGGCCCGAAAGAGCCGACGCCGCAAAACTTGCTCTACCCGGAAGTTGGCCGGCTCGTTATGACGCCATGGAACGGAGCGCATACCACGTTCCCCATGCCGCAGATGCGGATCCCGGAGTTCGCCCATGACTCCGTCGGCGCGGTGCGCGACATCGTCATGATCGTCGACGAAGAGATCCGCAATGAATGCGAGGAGCCGCAGCAGATGGTGTGGTTCGTCGACGTCACCATCGAGGCGCATCCGATGGTGATTTCGAATTTCCAAGTTCCCGCGGCGAGCGGCAACTTCTGTGTGCGCGGCGGGCGTTTCGGCAGCCATGCGTCGAACGAGAGCATGGCGCCGGTGTTCTACAAGAAGGTCGCGTTTATCTCCTACTTCAATGCCGGCGTGCGCGCCATCGACGTACGCGATCCCTACCACCCCGTGGAGATTGGCTACTTCATCCCGTCGCCGATGCCGTGGACCGATAAGCGCTGCATCAAACTCAACGGCGAAGATCGCTGCAAGATCGCGATCCAGACCAACAATGTCGAAACCGACGATCGAGGTTACATCTACATCGTAGATCGGGCGGGCAGTGGCATGCACATTCTCGAACTGACCGGCGCCGCGCGGGCCGTCGCCGGCTTGCCGTGACAGCAGCGGTTGAGCTTGAGCCAGCGGCGAACTCTGAACTCCAAGCTCGTATCGGGGAATCAACAACAGTGCCAGGCACACGCAAAGTTTTTGACCAATCTCGGCCAACGATTGCTGTGGCTCTCGGACTCGCCGTTGCGGCCTTCGCTGTCGCCGCAGTCGTGGCGCAAGAGGCCGCTCAAGAGCCCAAAATCGGCGACCCGCCGCAAGCCTGGAATATGCGGCTCGTCGGTTATAACGACTTGCAGGGTCGCAGCGCCTATCAACCGACGATTCACAAGCAGGGCAATCGCTATATTGCCTATATCGGCCATCACGGCGCGATTTACGTGCCTAAGCCGATCAATCCACTGACCGGCCAGGCCGAGTTCAACGGCACTTCCATCGTCGACGTGACCGATCCGGCGCATCCGAAATATCTTGCGCACATCCCGGGCGCAGAGGGTGGGCCCGAGACCGGCGGCGCACAAATGACGCGCGTCTGTGACGGCAAGGATTTGCCGCATGGCGATCCGAGCGCGGTCTACCTGCTGCGCACCTTTGGCACCCATGCGCATGAGATTTGGAACGTCGCCGACCCGTCGCATCCCGTTCTCGTCACCCGCATCGGCGGCAATTACAACGACACACATAAAAGCTGGTGGGAGTGCGACACCGGCATCGCCTACCTCGTTTCCGGGGTGCCGGGCTGGCGCGCGACGCGCATGACCGAGGTCTACGACCTCAGCAACCCGGCCGAGCCGGTCAAGATTCGAGACTTCGGCCTGGTGGGCCAGCAGCCTGGCGCAACCGGCCCAATCCCATCCGATCTGCATGGGCCGATTTCGACCGGACCCGCAGGCAACCGCGTCTATTTCGCCTACGGCCCGCTCAACGGCGGCATCTTCCAGATCGTCGATCGCGACAAGCTCATTCACGGCCCCAAGGAGCCGACTCCGGCGAACCTGCTCTATCCGCAAGTCGGCCGGCTCGATCTGTCGCCGCTCTACGGCGCGCATACGTCCTTGCCGATGTTGCAGATGCGGCTACCGCAGTTCGCCAAGTGGCGGGTCGGCGCCGTCCGCGATTTCGTACTGTTGGTGGGCGAGGCGACCGGCGAAGCCAATGGCTGCCAGAGAACGCAGCAGATGGTGTGGTTCGTGGATGTCACCGTCGAGAAACACCCGATGACGGTTTCAAATTGGCTGGTTCCCGAAGCCACTGGAAATTATTGCGATCGCGGCGTGCGTTTTGGTCCGCACTCCGCGGCCGAAAACATGGGGCCGCCGTTCTACAAAAAGATCGCGTTCATCTCCTACTTTGCCGCCGGCGTGCGCGCGCTCGACGTGCGTAACCCGTTGCAGCCGAAGGAGATCGCTTATTTCATCCCGGCGCCGACACAAGCGACCGAAAAACGTTGTTTCAGAATCGACGGCAAGCAGCGCTGCACCACCTCGATCCAGACCAATAATGTCGAAACCGACGACCGCGGCTACATCTACATCGTCGACCGCGCCAATACCGGCTTGCATATTCTCGAACTCACCGGCGAGGCCCGCGCGGTCGCCGGACTGCCGTGACCGCGCCGCAATGGGCATCAGCGCTACCCGCCAACAACAAACCCGCCGGCCCGCGAAAGGCGAGGACCGGCGGGTCGGCATTGCGACCGGCTACGACGCAACAGTCCCGCGCGATCAGCCCTTCGTGAGCTGGCCACGTATCTCGCCGCCGGGGTTCGCAGCGGTGTGGATGTTGACGTAGTACCTGCCGTCCATGAGATCGGTGGCCTGGGCTTCGCTCAATTTTGCCGAGCCGTGGAAGGGACTGGCAAATGGATGGGCTTTGGTGTTGTGGTCTGAAATCCAGAATACCACGCCGGCATTCTTGCCCGGTTCGGCCGGTCCGTGGATATGGGCTGCGGTGACCGGACCGGTGAGCCCGGAATAGCTGCCGTTCCAGCTCAATTCCCTGGTGGCGGAATTGAACGTTGCGGTGACCGATCCGGAGCCGGTCGTCTGGTTCGGCGGCACTTCGGTCGCTCCATTGAGCGTCGCCTTAAACGAGACGGTTGCAGCCTGGCTCCGCGAGCTGAAAGCGAGCAACAGCGCGGTCGCGACACCGCCGGTGCAATAGCCCAATAGTGATCGTCGATTAAGCGTTTGACGCATGGCAACCTCCCTCCAGGTGGACCTTCCGGCCAACGATATGAACACCGGGCCAACTATTGTTATTGCGCGTTTTGAGAACTTTGACCACAGCGTCCAAACAAACACCGACGCCGTTGTTGCAGTGCGGTCAATTCCGCGGCGCTTCGGACCACGTTCAGCGCACCCACAATCTGACGGAGGTTGCAAATTCGTTGCCGCAATCGTCACATGCCCAAGCGTGGTCGATGCGGCCCTCGGCACTGAAGCGCGAATTTTCGGCAACGAGCAAGATACCGCCGCATCGCGGACATTTCGGCCGGCTCAACTCTTCGGCCGACGGAGCGAAACAAACGGACTGGACGATCATCATGGATCCTCCGCGTCGCTCCTCACTGCGCCCCAATCTGGCCCAATCCTGCCCGCGCCGTGTGGCGGAGGCGCGACATCATCGTGAAACTCTCGTGGCCAGGTTACCGCCCCGGTCGGGCTCGCGGCCGCCTCCTGGACCTCACTGTGCCGGCGTCTGGATTGGCTCGCAGTTGGTGCGGCCTGACATCAGGCAATCCTCCAGTTTCCCGTATTCGTAGAGCTCGTGGGCCAAGAACCAACCGAGCACAAAAAGGAAGATGACGACCCCCAGCGCGATCAGCGCAGTCCGCCGGCTGCGATCCTGGCTGTCACGTTCTGGCATCCGATCCCGCCTGACCGTTGTGCCGCCCCCACAAGGCTCTTACGAAAAGTCCAAATTCCTCGGCAAATACTTGATTTCATTGGTGAGCCCGCAGGGATTTGAACCCTGGACCCCGTGATTAAAAGTCACGTGCTCTACCGACTGAGCTACGGGCTCTGTGAATGTCGTCCTCCTCGCCAAACGAAGAGAGCAACCGACGCAAGGTGGGCGCATCTGGTATCAGATCAAAGCCTAGCGAAGCAACGCACATGATATCTCGTCCACCCGTAGCGCGGATAACGGCGTTCATCCTATAGGCTGGCGGAAAACATCGCATCCTTCGAGCCCTTATGTGGGGGACGCGTCGCAACCCATCAACTCGGCAACCCAGCCACAATCCCGAATCCATCCCGGTTGGTTCGCAGACCGTCCGTGGTTTGCTAGACTGGCAGCCCTTGCCCCTTGTTTTGCTGAGCGAGGAAGTGTCCATGCCGATCGTTAACCGCGTTGCCGACCTTCATGGCGAAATCACCGCGTGGCGCCACGACATCCACGCCCATCCCGAACTGCTTTATGAGGTGCATCGCACGGCGGCGTCGGTGGCGGACAAACTCAAGAGTTTCGGCTGTGACGAGGTTATTTCCGGCCTTGGCCGAACCGGCGTGGTGGGCGTCATCCGCGGCCGCAAACCCGGCGCCAAGGTCATCGGTCTGCGCGCCGACATGGATGCGCTGCCGATCCAAGAAGAGAGCAACCTGCCATACAAATCGACCGCGCCGGGAAAGATGCATGCCTGTGGCCACGACGGCCACACCGCAATGCTGCTCGGCGCCGCCAAATATCTGTCGGAAACGCGCAATTTCGCCGGCACGGCTGTGGTGATCTTTCAGCCGGCGGAGGAGGGGGGCGCCGGCGGTTTGGCCATGATCAAGGATGGACTGATCAGCCGCTTCGGCATCGCGGAAGTCTATGGGATGCACAACTATCCCGGACTGCCGATCGGTCAATTCGCCATTCGTGCGGGCGCCATGATGGCCTCGGCCGATCATCTCGCGATCGATCTGGAAGGCAAGGGCGGCCACGCGGCACGACCCCATTTGTCGATCGATACGATTCTGGTCGGCGCCCAAATCATCAACCAGCTCCAGTCGATCGTCGCCCGCAATATCGATCCGCTTGAGGCTGCCGTCGTCTCGGTGTGCATGTTCCAGGCCGGCCATACCGATAACGTCATCCCGCAACATGCCCAATTGCGCGGCACGGCGCGGGCCCTGACAGCAGGGGTCCGCGAAGTCTTGCGAAAGCGCATCGGCGAAGTGGTCGAAGGCACGGCGCGGCTTTACGGCGCCAAGGCCAAGATCACCTATACGAACGGCTATCCGGTGCTCGTCAACCACGAACGCCAGACGGCGCTCGCGGCAGGCGTGGCGGGCGAAATTTCGGGAGACGACAAAGTCAACACCGCTGTCCCGCCGGTCATGGGGGCCGAGGACTTCGCGTTCATGCTGCAGGAGCGTCCGGGAGCCTTCATCTTTGTCGGCAACGGCGACAGCGCAGGGCTGCATCATCCCGCTTATAATTTCAACGACGAGGTCATCCCGGTCGGCACGTCTTATTGGGTTCGGCTGGCCGAAACCGCGCTTGCGGGTTGATGCGCGTTACTGCGCCGCTTCGATCTGGTTCTTGGCCGGCAGCTTCGGCGGCTCGGCCATGACGCGGCGCTGCGGCAACAACTCGAACGCCTTCGCCTCGATGCCCCGCCAGAACGCAAACGAGTTGAACCGGGTATCCTCGACCAGGGCGATGATGACCGCAGAAATAAAGGGCAGACTCTGAACCACGAGCACCGCCGCAAAAATATTGATCTCGCGCACTTGCTTGTAATTGGTGACGACGAGCGTAATGGCTCCGATGATCAGCAATCCGGCGATCACCGCTTCCCAGAATGCGGGGAAATCCGGACCCTTTCGCGATACGCCGCCTTTGGCCGTGCGCAGGAACGGCACCCGTTCCTTGACGATGCCCATTCCGACCGCGCGTGCGACCGTCCACTGCACCGACATCGCCGCGCATAGAGCGCCGAGCATTTGCCCGAACGATGCTCGAACGCGCAGTCGATAAAGCGCTACGAAGTGGGCCGACGAGACCACGAACGCGGCCAAGATCGGGAGCGTGAGGATGCGGTCGGGGACCGCGATGTTGGCGAATGCCACCACCGGCACCCATAAGATATTCAAAAGTGCGACCACGACGCCGATGCTCTCGGCGCCGAGCCAGTTGAGCCAACCGACGCCGTACTCGCGCTTCTGCTCCCGCGACAGGCCGTCGGACCACGGCAACAGCCGCCGCCAATGCTTGCGCAGGATTTGCAGGCCGCCAAAAGCCCAGCGGTGACGCTGCCGCTTATAGGCTTCGAAAGTATCCGGAAGCAGACCGCGTCCATAACGGCGGTTGGTGTAGTGGGACAGCCAACCCCGTTCGAGCAGCGTCAGGCCGAGATCGGCGTCCTCGACAATGGTATCGCTCGACCAACCGCCTGCCGACGCGAGCGCGGCGCGACGAATGAGGCACATTGTGCCGTGAACGATGATGGCGTTGAATTCGTTGCGTTGCACCATCCCGATATCGAAGAACCCGGCATATTCAGCGTTCATCGCACCGTGCATCAGCGACCGGCCGCCATCGCGATGGTCTTGCGGCGATTGCACCACTCCGACACGGGGATCGGCGAACAGCGGCACCAATTCCTTGAGCCAGTCGGGCTCCACCACGTAGTCGGCATCGATAACGCCGATGATCTCCGCATCCGCGGCCGTGTTTGCCAGCGCCACGCGCAGCGCGCCCGCCTTATAGCCGGCGAGATCGTCGACTTTGACGTACTTGAAGCGCTCGCCGAGGACGCGACAATGGTCTTCGATCGGCAGCCAGAACGCCGGGTCGGGTGTGTTGTTGATCACCACCACGCACTCGAGATTGGGATAGTCGAGCCGCGCCACGGCGTCGAGCGACGCCTTGAGCATGTCCGGCTGTTCGCAACAGGCCGGAATATGGATCGACACTTTCGGCGACGGGAATTCGGGCACCAAAGGGGGTGGATCGGCGAGCCGCCGCGGCGCGCGGCCGAATGCGATTGCCGCTATCTCCTCCAGACGTGACAGCGCGATGGCGACGAGCGGCACCAAAAGGACGATGCCTAATCCGAGCGCAAACGCGGCGCCCGGCACAAAATAATGCCCTTTCCAGAATGCGACGATCGCCGCAAACCAGGCCCCCACCACGTTGGCCGAAATGGCAAGCATCAGCACCTGAGTGATGGTCGCGCCGCTCATTGCCAAAATCGGCAATGACAGCACCAGCCCGAGCAGGACGGCCAGGCCGGCGCGCTTGATGTAGTCGGGATCGCTAATCGGTCCGGTCCAGGAGAATTTCGGCTGACGCGCCGCATCGAAAATACCCCAGTATGGCCCGACGCCGCCTTCAAAGGTCTTCCACGGCTGATCGATCGCCTCGACGATGTTGTAGTCGATGCCATAGGCCTCGGCCCGCGATACGAAATCGCGCAGCACCATGGCCTCCTCGATCCGGCCCGGATTGGCGTCGCGGAAATTGTAGCCGGCGCTTGGCCAACCGAACTCGGCGATCACGATCCGCTTGCCGGGCAAGGCTTGGCGCAGCTTGTCGTAGAACTCGATGGTGTGGTCGACAGCGCTCGAGGCATCGAACCCCTCCCAGTAGGGTAGGATATGGGCGGCGACGAAATCCACCGCTGACGCCAGCTCGGGATGGTCGATCCAGACCGTCCAGATTTCGCCGGTTGTAACCGGGACCGGACTCTGTCTCTTCACGCGTTTGATGAGCGCGATCAGATCGTCGATGCTCATGTCGGCGCGCAGCGTCGTCTCGTTGCCGACGACGATGGCGTTGACGTTGCTGTTGTGACGCGCAAGGTTCAGCGCCGAGCGAATTTCCCGTTGGTTGCGCGCCTTATCTTTGCCGATCCAAGCGCCCACCGTGACCTGAAGGCCAAACTCGGCGGCGATTGGCGGGATGAGTTCGGCGCCGCCGGTGG
Organism: Xanthobacteraceae bacterium; assembly: GCA_030037645.1. Lineage (GTDB taxonomy): Bacteria > Pseudomonadota > Alphaproteobacteria > Rhizobiales > Xanthobacteraceae > BOG-931. Next base: position 2,045 of record JASHQI010000257.1, on the reverse strand, counting down.
CCGAATAGGTGCGAATGGCGCGGGTATAGGGCGCGATAGCCTTGAGGTCTGCCCGAATCTGGTCGGCGGTCGGAGGAGGACCGCTGTCGGGGTGCTCCGAGTCGGCAAACGGCGAGTAGGAGATACTGGCGAGCTGCCCGGTGAAATCAGGAGCTGTTTCTTTGGTCTCGAGGAGAGCCCACAAGCCGGCATGTACGCACGCTACAAGCGCGAGCACAGCTGCGACGGTGCGCATGGACTTTCAAACCAAGCGGGGCGTGAGACACTGGCCCGAACCCAACCCCTAGGTTCGACGGTGGCCGTAAGGAGAATAAAACTACCTTGCGAGCGGCAGCCAACACGTAGAGTGCAGGCGTGGCAAATTCAAGACAACAAACCTCGATGTCGTCCGTCTACGGCGGGCTTTTCCCCGATTGCATCGGGGCGACTGCCTTAGCGCTTCGTCGTCGGGCTCGGCACTGAAGCGGCGGGTGCCGGAACGGGTGGCGCGGCCGGCATGGCGGGATCGATCCAGCAGGCCTGGACCCGGCCGTTCAAGCTGTCGGCGGCCTTCGGATCGATGCTGCTGGCGTGCAGCAGCAGGCAACGAAATGCTGCTTGGATGTGGCCGCTCGGACAGCCAAATCTGTCGTAAAGGTCGAGATGGCGGAAGGCGGTGTCGAGATCGTCGCGCCAGAGCAGGCTGACCACCCGCCGACCCAGCCAAACGCACTCGGGATTGCCCGCCGGACCGCTCAACTTGCGTTGAGCTTCCGCATATTCATCGACTTTTTGCGGGGCTTTGGCCGGCGGTTGACCGGCCGCCGGCTGCTGCTGGGCCGGCTTGGCTTGGCTACCCTGAGCGAAGACTGTGGGGGTGAAGGACGGCAGCGGAACTGCCAGCAGCCAAAGCGCGGCGCAAAGTCCGCTGGCAACGCTAAGTACACGGTGGTTCATGGTTCGTCTTGATTTGGTGGTCCGTATTAAGCCGGCAACAGTGGCGTTTCCTGGGCTGCGGTTTTAGCCACTGTTCCGGGATGGCCTTGGGCATGAATGACTCAACAACAGCCCAAGTCCGCCCATTTGTCCAGCATCCAGGGCTGGGCGCCGTATCGCGCTTGGCATGACCCGCTGTCACGGCTAATGCGTGAGGTGTGTCACGCACGCCAAACGAATATCCGTTCGGCCAACCGGTGGCGTTGTTTGCGCTGACGGCGCTGGCGATCGGGGTCGCATGGTGGTGGTTGGGCGCTCCGATCGCATTGCCGCCTTCGGCGCTGGTGCCCGGTACCAAGATTGACTGCGTGTCCTATGCCCCGTTCCGCAGCGGACAAGACCCTCTTGTGGAAGGGACGAAAGCCAGCGCCGCACAGATCGACGCCGATCTCGCCTTGCTGTCGAAATATACCAATTGTGTGCGAACCTATTCGGTTGACGACGGTCTCGACAACGTCCTTGCCAGCGCGCGGCGATACGGCCTCAAGGTGCTGCACGGGGTTTGGATCTCCAACAATGCGGAAAAAACCGACCGGCAAATTGCCACGACCATCGCGCTCGCCAAGCAATACCCCGACGTGATCAGCGCCATCATCGTCGGCAATGAGGTGCTGTTACGCGGCGAAATGTCAGCCGGCGACCTCATCGCCCGAATCCGCGAGGTCAAATCGCAGGTCTCCGAGCCGGTCAGCTATGCCGATGTCTGGGAGTATTGGCTGCGCTATCCCGAAGTGCAGAACGCGGTTGATTTCGTCACCATCCACATCCTGCCGTATTGGGAGGACTTCCCGATCCCGGCGGCCCAGGCGGCCGCCCACGTCGACGCCATACGTAAAAAGGTCGCGGCAGCCATCCCGAACAAGGAGATCGTCGTCGGCGAGTTTGGCTGGCCAAGCGCCGGCCGCATGCGCGAAGGAGCACGGCCGTCGCCATACAATCAGGCGCTGGCCATCCAACAGACGCTGACATTGGCGCAGCGCGACAAATTTCGGCTCAATGTGATCGAAGCGTTCGATCAACCCTGGAAGCGTTGGCTCGAAGGATCGGTCGGCGGCAACTGGGGCATTTTC
>JASHQI010000256.1 GCA_030037645.1 Xanthobacteraceae bacterium | reverse complement strand
TCCTCGGCATTTTCGAAAGCGCGCAGCACCGCCGGCGACAGCCGCGGATCGTAGCTGATGTGCCTGACGCCCTTCTTGCCGATCGCCACGTCGGTCCCCGGCACCCACTTGGCGAAAATCTCGACCGCCTCATCGCGGTGATTGCGCGTGTAGTGCGAGGATGCCGCTAGGCCGGCGGCGATGGCCTTCACCAGGTCCGGCTTGCTCCCGACGGTCGGGCCATGAGCCGTCGCCACCATCACGTAGGACAGATGATGACCGCCACGGATCACCAGGTATGACTCCGGCACCTGCTCGAGCACCTGGGTGACATAAGGCTCCCACGACACTACGGCATCGACCTTGCCCTCCTTCAGTGCCGGCGCCAGCCCAAACTGCGACCAGATATTCTCGATGGTGAGGTCTTCGTATTTCATCTTGGCGCGGCGCAGGACCATCTTGAAATATTCGTCCGACGTCTGCCCGCGCGCGAGCCCGATCTTCTTGCCCTTCAGGTCAGCAAGCTTACCGGCCTCGATGCCGCGGCCTTTTTTGGTGACGATGGCGAGCGGTTCGTCGGCATTGTCGCGCGTGGCGTCGTTCATGATGAGGCCGATCACGTTGAACGGCTCGCCGGCATGCACCGCCTTGAGGTAGGTGGTGGTGCTCATGTCGCCAATCTGGGCACGGCCGTCATGCATGGCGTTGACCATGTCGGTGCCGGTGTCGACCACCAGCATTTTTGCGTCGACGCCGTGCTTTGCGAAAAAGCCCTTCTCGGCCCCAATGAACATCGGCAGATGACCGAAATTATTGCCGATCACGACGTCGAGCCTGGGTAACTGTGAGGAACCGGTATTCATGACACTCCCCGGATCTTTATGCGGTCGCGCTGAGCGCCGGGCTATTGAAGGCCGAAGAGAGCGAAATTGCAATTCCGTGCATGCACGCTGTCGGCCATGGCGATTTTGATTGTTTCAACGTTTCATCGGCCCCGCGGCGCGCCGCCTTGATTGGGCAAAGGCTGGGCCGCCTCGCATACCGCTACGGATTACTGCAATGCTTCGCCATGCTGCGTGACGTCGAGGCCCTCGATCTCGCTCTGCTTGTCGACGCGCAGCGGCACGAACGCCGAAATAGCTTTCAGCAGCACGAACGTTGCCATGGCGGACCACGCCATGGTGACGACCACGCCATAAAGCTGAATGAGCAGTTGGACGCTGTTGCCTTCCATCAATCCCGCGGTGCCGCCGACCGCGCGGACGGCAAACACGCCGACCAGCAATGTGCCGGTCGCGCCGCCGATGCCGTGAACGCCGAACACGTCGAGCGAATCGTCGTAGCCGCAGGCGAGCTTGAGCCAGGTGCAACTCCAGAAGCACACCAATCCGGCGATGAGCCCGATGATGATGCCTTGCCAGGGCAGCACGAATCCCGAAGCGGGAGTGATCGTGCCAAGCCCGGCCACGGCGCCGGAAATCATGCCCAGCACGGAAGGCTTGCCGCGAGTCCACCATTCGAGCGCCATCCAGGTGACGGCGCCGGCCGATGCGGCGAGATGGGTGGCGACAATGGCAAAGACCGCGCGCGAATCGGCGGCGAGCGCGGAGCCGCCGTTGAAGCCGAACCAGCCGACCCACAACATTCCGGTCCCGATCACCGCCAGCGACAGATCATAAGGTGCAAAATTATCGCTGCCGTAGCCGTGCCTGGGTCCAATCATGGAAGCCGCAACAAGGCCGGCGACGCCGGCATTGAGGTGCACCACGGTGCCGCCGGCGAAATCGAGTACGCCTGCTCTCGCCAGGAAACCGCCGCCCCAGACCCAGTGCGCGATTGGCACATAAACGATGACGAGCCACAGCGCCGCGAACCACATGAAGGCCGAAAAACGCATCCGGTCGGCGACCGAGCCCGCGACGAGCGCAACGGTGATGACCGCGAAGGTCATCTCGTACATCATGAACAGCGCTTCGGGGATGGTTTTGGCAAATGGGCTGATCGAGTTCATGCCCAAGCCAATGAGAAGCAGGCGCTGAAACGAGCCCAACAAGGGGGCATGGCCGGTGAAGGCGAGTGTATAGCCCACCGCCGCCCACAAGACGGAGCACAGGGCGGTGACCGCAAGCGTTTGTGCCATGGTGGCAAGCACGTTCTTCTTGCGCACCATTCCGGCGTAGAACAGCGCCAAGCCGGGTATCGACATCATCAGAACGAGCGCTGTGGCTGCAATCATCCATGCGGTGTCGGCCGAACTGATCGTCGATGCGGGCCGAGCCGCGGGCTGCGCGATAGCCGGCGCACCGACCAGTAACGTCAATGCGCCTGCGATGATTGTGGCGCGAGCGAGCTTTGCTACGCTCATGTTCCCCCCGGATGGAATTGGATGCTTAGAGTGCGTCGGCGTCTGTTTCACCGGTCCGAATGCGGATGGTGTGGTCGATCGGCACAACGAAAATCTTGCCGTCGCCGATTTGTCCGGTTTTCGCCGCAGAGCCGATCGTTTCCACGACGTTGTCGGCCTCCTCGGCCGTCACAGCGACCTCGATGCGGATTTTCGGCAGAAAGTTCACGGCATATTCGGCGCCTCGATAAATCTCGGTATGCCCCTTCTGCCGGCCGTATCCTTTCACCTCGGTAATAGTCATGCCGTGAACGCCGATACCGACGAGGGCGTCGCGCACGGCGTCGAGCTTGAATGGCTTGATGATGGCAATGACGAGCTTCATGGCGGTAACCGGCTGGAGGAAGAGGGGCACACCATATCGGCATTGCTGCCCGGTATTAAGTCATTTGTTTCCTGAATGGGTTCCAGTGGCGTGCCCTAGTGGAGTGGATTTAACATTCGCTACCCACCCAGCCGTTGGCACGTGACGCGAATGTTAAATACCAAAGTTCACTTGCATCAGGTAGTTGCTAGTGGTCTTTTGATTCCAACGTTTGCTCAACGGGTGCCGAAACGGGAAGCGAATGTTGGAATCGGACCACTAGTCGCGACGGCGCCGCCGCAGCAGGCCCTCCTGGGCGACCGAGGCGACCAGCGTCCCATCGCTCGCAAAGATCAAGCCGCGCGAGAAACCGCGCGCGCCGGCGAGGTTTGGGCTGTCCTGCGCATAAAGCAACCACTCGTCGGCGCGGAACGGGCGATGGAACCAAAGCGCGTGGTCGAGGCTCGCCGCCATGATGTCCTCGTGGAACACGGTCAGCCCATGGGGGATCAGCGCGGCGTCGAGCAATGTCATGTCGGACGCATAAGCGAGCACGCATTGATGGATTGCCGGTTCGTCGGGAAGCCGAGCGGTTGCACGGATCCACATGTGAAAGCGTCCGTCCTCGACCTTTTCGCCCAGATAGCGACGGTATTCGACAGGTCGCAGCTCGATCGGCCGCTCGCGCTCATAGTAGCGGCGCACCGGATCGGGCATCAGCGGTAGCACGCGTTCCCTGATTTCGGCTTCGGCCGGCAGCGCGTCCGGCTTGGGCACATCAGGCATGTCGAACTGATGCTCCAATCCTTCCTCGTGCACGTGGAACGACACCGCCATGGTGAAGATCGCATGGCCGTGCTGGATCGCAACGACGCGCCGCGTCGTGAAGCTCCTGCCGTCGCGGATGCGGTCGACCTCGTAGATGATCGGCACCTTCGGGTCGCCGCCGAGCAGAAAATAGGCATGCAACGAATGCGGCGGACGGACCGCAACATCGTCGACGGTGCGGCAGGCCGCGACCAGAGCCTGGCCGATGACTTGCCCGCCGAACACCCTTTGCCAACGCGATTGCGGCGAGCGACCACGGAAAAGATTTGATTCGAGCGGCTCGAGATTGAGGATTTCGATCACGTCCTGAATGGCGGTGGCCATGACGCCTCCAGTCGGCCCGGGTCCCGTCCGGCGCCGTGCCTTGTTGCATACGGAAACGCTTGCTGGCGTGGCGGTTCAGAAGTCCGCACCACTATTTCGGTTAGGCTCGTGGTGCGGACGTCTGAACCAAAGCCACACTAGATCAATACATTGCCAGTGTCCCTTCGATTCCGAAGTTTGCAACCGAGCATGCCGCACAATCATGCGAACTTCGGAATCGGGACGCTAGGTCAAGCCCACTCTGCGCATTCGTGCTAGGATCGCCACCATGGCACGCACCGACATCGACGTGCTGATCGCCGGTGGCGGCTTCACCGGTCTGACGCTGGCGATCGCATTGCGCCAAGCGCTGGGAGCCCCGTTTGCCGTCGGCGTCGCCGATCCGTCGCTTGGCGCGAGTCACGCTGGCGACGAGCGCGCTTCGGCGGTCGTTGCGGCCGGACGCAGGCTGTTCGACACGCTCGATGTTTGGAACGGCGTCGCCGACCAGGCTCAACCCATTCTCGACATGGTCGTCACCGACAGCCGGCTCGACGATGCGATCCGGCCGGTGTTTCTTACCTTCGCCGGCGAAATCGAAACGGGCGAGCCGTTCGCCCACATGATCGAGAACCACTACCTCGTCGATGCACTCGAAGCGAAGGCGCGCGAAGTTGGAGTGGAGCTTTACTCATTAGCGGCCGCAGACTTTTCCCACCCTGCTCTGGAGGGGCAGGGCCGACCGCCGGCAGGAGGTCGGGGTTGGGTGAACGGTGAGCCGCCGCCCACCCCGCCTCGCTCGTTTTACCCGCAACCCTCCCCCTCCAGGGGAGGGTCAGCCCAGCGTATCGACGTCGCGCTCGCGAACAATGAAACACTTTCCTGCCGTCTGCTCGTTGCCGCCGATGGGCCGCAGTCGAGCATTCGCGCCAAAGCCGGCATCGCCACGCACGGTTGGACTTATCGCCAGTCGGCGCTCGTCACCACGGTCGGCCACGAACGCGATCATCAAGGGCGCGCGGAGGAACATTTTCTGCCGGCCGGGCCGTTCGCCATCCTGCCGCTCAAGGGTCGACGCTCCTCGATCGTCTGGACCGAAGCGATGCGCGAGGCCGAACGCATCGTGGCGTTGCCGGACGACGGCTTCCACGCCGAACTCGAGCGGCGCTTCAAGCTACACCTTGGCGAGATCACGGTTGTCGGCGCGCGACGCATTCATCCGCTCGGCTTCTGCGTCGCGCGTTCGTTTATCGCCGAGCGCATCGCGCTGGTCGGCGATGCTGCGCACGTGATCCATCCGGTCGCCGGGCAGGGCCTCAATATGGGCTTGAAGGATGTTGCCGCGCTCGCCGAAGCGATCGTCGATGCGGTGCGGCTCGGGCTCGATCCCGGTTCGCCGAGCGTGCTCGAGCGTTATCAGCGCTGGCGGCGCTTTGATACGATGAGCATGGGTTTAGCCACCGACGGCATCAACCGTTTGTTCTCCAACCGATCCGATGTGCTGCGCTTGGTTCGCGATATCGGTCTCGGCCTGGTGGAGCGGGTGCCCAATCTTAAGCGCCTGTTCATTCGCGAAGCGGCCGGACTGGTCGGCGAGGTGCCGAAATTGCTGCGCGGCGAGGCGCTGTGAACGATTGCCACGATCCGCTCGTCGCCGCGAAAGCGGGGACTCATAACCGCCGGCCTTCGGATAGCCACCTGCGCGAGAATGAGCGGAGGAAATTCTAGTTCATGGCATTTGACAGCATCGCGGTCATTGGAGGCGGCGCCTGGGGCAGCGCACTGGCGCTCACCTGCGCGCGCGCCGGGCGCAACGTCACGCTGTGGGAACAGGACGTCGTCAATGCCGCCCAGCTCGTGAAAATGCGCGAGAGTCTGTTTCTTCCCGGCGTGCGGATCGATGACAGCATCCGTATTGCCGCCGATCTCGCGGAGGCGGCGGGGAGCCAGGCGATCCTGTTGGTGGTGCCGGCACAGGCGGTGCGCAGCGTTGCCAAAGCCTTGGCGCCTCTGGTGGCGCCAGGCACGCCGGTGATTGTCTGCGCCAAGGGGATCGAGCGCGGCACGAAAAAATTCATGACCGAGGTCATTGCCGAATGCGCTCCCGCCGTGGCGCCGGCGATTCTGTCGGGGCCGAGTTTTGCCGTCGACGTGGCGCGCGGAATGCCGACGGCGGTCACTCTGGCGACAAACGATGCCAAGCTTGCCGCGCAGCTTGCGCAGGCGATCGGCTCGACCAGCTTTCGTCCTTATCATTCGACGGACGTGCGCGGCGTCGAGATCGGCGGCGCCGCCAAGAATGTGCTTGCCATCGCCGCGGGCGTGGTCGCTGGCCGCGGCCTCGGCGCCAGCGCCGGCTCGGCGCTGACGACACGAGGCTTCGCCGAATTGATGCGCTTCGGCAAAGCCTACGGGGCGAAGCCGGGGACCATGATGGGCTTGTCCGGCCTCGGCGATCTGCTGCTGACCTGTTCGAGCCCGCAGTCGCGCAACTTCACCTTTGGCGTCAATCTCGGCCGTGGCCAAAAGCGGGACGCGATCCGCGGCACCGGCCTCGCCGAGGGCGTCTTCACCGCGTCGGTCGTTGTTGCAATGGCGCGCGATCGCGGCGTGGACATGCCGATTTCGTCCGCGGTCGACGCGTTGCTCGCCGAACGGATGGGCGTGGACCAAGCCATTGAGTCGCTGCTGACGCGGCCGCTGCGGGCGGAAGAATAATACGAGCTGGAAGAGAGATGCCTATGCCGAATCCGTTCCTATCGTTTGGTCTTTATTTATTGGTGATCAGCGCCGGCGTCAGCTTCGTGTTCCAGCAGGCCGTGAACGCCAATCTGAGCACACAAATCGGCTCGCCATGGTGGGCAGGGTTCATCAGCTATCTCGGCGGCACGCTGGCGATGTTCGCGATGATCGTTGCGCTGCGTCAGCCCTGGTTGACGGCTCCAGCCATCGCGCGCACATCATTGATATCGTGGACCGGCGGACTATTCGGGGCGATCTATATCGCGATCTCGATCCTGCTCCTACCGCGGCTTGGGGCCGCTCTTGTTGTCGCACTGATCGTGCTTGGACAGATGCTCGGCGCGCTTGTATTCGATCATTTCGCGCTGCTCGGCGTCCCGGAAAATCCCATTAGCCTGACGCGCCTCGTCGGAGCGGCGCTGTTGATCGCTGGCGTCGTCTTGATCCGGTTGTAAGTTGAGGAGGGGTGCCATGGCCTATTGGCTGATGAAGACAGAGCCCGAAGAATTTTCCTGGGAGGATCAGGTCAGGCGCGGCAACAAGGGCGAGGCGTGGAGCGGCGTGCGCAATTTCGCCGCGCGACGGCACCTCACAGAGATGAGGAAGGGCGAAAAGTTTTTCTTCTACCATACCGGAGCGGAGAAGCAGGTCGTCGCCATCGGCGAAGTGGTCCGCGAAGCCTATCCGGACCCGACGGCGGGTAAGGGCGAATCCTGGGTCGCCGTGACCACCGGCGCGGTTGAGCCCCTGGCGAAGCCAGTGACTCTCGCGGCGATCAAGGCGGAGCCGAAGTTGAAGGATATGGCGCTGGTGAAATTTGGCCGCCTGTCGGTGCAGCCGGTGACGACCGAAGAGTGGAAGCTCATCTGCAAGATGGGCGGGGTTAAGGCCTGAAGCGCTTTCCACTGCTCCGGCTTCCAAGCTAGGCTTCAAGGAATGCTTTGCTTTTGGGGCGGATCGAAAACCGAGGAGACTGAACAATGAATAAACGTCCCGCGCTCGTCGCAACTGTCGCGGCCTTGATGCTTGTCGGCGCAAGCAGTGCTGGACTGCCGCAGACCGCGCCGCAACCGGAGGGTTTGCCGGCGACGGCACCGTATTTGATGACGCTGGGAGACATGATGAATACGTTCATCCAGCCGCGCCACGCCAAGCTCGGCTTGGCCGGACAAGCGCAGAATTGGGCCTTGGCCGCTTACGCGGTCGCGGAGATTCGCCAGTCTTTCGCGGGCATCATCAAAGCGCAGCCGAAATTCGGCGGCATGCCGGTCGGCGAGCTTTTTGATGCTGCGCTTGGTCAGCCGCTCAACGCGCTGGATGCCGCCATCAAGGATCAGGATCCGCAGCATTTCGCGAAGGCTTATGATCAGCTCAGCCAGGGCTGCAATGCCTGCCACATGGAGCTCAATCATCCTTTCGTCGTCATCAAAACGCCCGAGGCGTCGGCGTTTCCGAACCAGGATTTCAAGCCGGGGCAATAGAACGGTGGCGGCGAGCGCCGTGGTGGCGGCTGGCCGCTGTGGCCTCGGATTGTTGTGACGGTCGCCCGACGGGGAGCATTGAGACATTTTGGCCCGCTTGTCGGTAGCGGGGCGGGCGTCAATAATGGGCCTAACGAGCGAGAATGCGTGCGCGTGCGTGCGCCGCATGGAGGATGACATGTCTGACAAGATCTACGAAATTCCGGCAGAATGGACGAAACGCGCCTTCGTCAAGGACGCCGAATACAAAAAAATGTATGAGCGCTCGCTCGCCGATCCCAACGATTTTTGGGCCGAGCAGGCCAAGCGCATCGATTGGATCAAGCCGTTCACCAAGGTCAAGAATACGTCGTTTGCCAAGCCGAACGTCTCGATAAAGTGGTTTGAAGACGGCGTCACCAACGTCGCCTATAATTGCATCGACCGGCATCTCGCCAAGCGCGGCAATCAGATCGCCATCATCTGGGAAGGCGACGATCCGAAGGACTCCAAGAAAATCACCTTTAAGGAACTGCACGACGAGGTTTGCCGCTTCGCCAACGTGCTGCGCAATCGCAACGTCAAGAAGGGCGACCGGGTCACCATCTATATGCCGATGATTCCGGAAGCCGCGTACGCCATGCTGGCCTGCGCGCGCATCGGCGCGATCCATTCCGTGGTCTTCGGCGGCTTCTCGCCGGATTCGCTCGCCGGCCGTATCCAGGACTGTAAATCGAACGTCGTCATCACCGCCGACGAAGGCATACGCGCCGGCCGCAAGATTCCGCTCAAGGCCAACACCGATGCGGCGATCGCCAAGGTCGGCGGCGTCGACCACGTCATCGTGATCAAGCGCACCGGCGGCAAGGTCGACATGAATCCGGTGCGCGACGTCTGGTATCATGAGGCCGCGGCCATGGTGACGGCGGAATGCCCGTGCGCGGAGATGAGCGCGGAGGACCCGCTCTTCATCCTCTACACGTCCGGTTCGACCGGGAAGCCGAAGGGTGCGCTGCACACGACGGCTGGCTACCTCATCTACGTCGCGATGACGCATCAATACGTGTTCGACTACCACGACGGCGACATCTATTGGTGCACCGCCGACGTCGGCTGGGTCACGGGCCATAGCTACATCGTCTATGGTCCGCTTGCGAACGGCGCGGTCACGATGATGTTCGAGGGTGTACCGAACTATCCGAGCGTGTCGCGCTTCTGGGAAGTGATCGACAAGCACAAGGTCAATATCTTCTATACTGCGCCCACGGCGATCCGTGCCTTGATGCAGTCGGGCGACGCGCCGGTGAAGAAGACTTCACGCGCGTCGTTGCGGCTTCTCGGCACGGTCGGCGAGCCGATCAATCCCGAAGCATGGGAGTGGTATCACCGCGTGGTCGGCGATGGCCGCTGCCCGATCGTCGACACCTGGTGGCAGACCGAAACCGGCGGCATTCTCATCACGCCGCTGCCGGGTGCCACGCGCCTCAAACCCGGCTCCGCGACGCGGCCGTTCTTCGGCATCGTGCCGCAGATCGTCGACGCCGAGGGCAAGGTGCAAGACGGCGCCACCAGCGGTAATCTCTGCATCGCCGATTCGTGGCCGGGAATGATGCGCACGGTCTATGGCGACCATCAGCGCTTCATCGACACCTACTTCTCGGCCTATCCGGGCAAATATTTTACCGGCGACGGCTGCCGTCGCGACGAGGACGGCTATTACTGGATCACCGGACGCGTCGACGACGTGATCAACGTCGCCGGTCATCGCCTGGGTACTGCCGAAGTCGAATCGGCGCTGGTTGCGCATCCGAAGGTTTCCGAGGCCGCCGTCGTCGGCTATCCACACAACATCAAGGGCCAGGGCATCTACGCCTATGTCACCTTGATGTCCGGCGAGCAGCCGACCGAAGACCTGCGCAAGGAGCTGACCGGTTGGGTGCGCAAGGAGATCGGCCCGATTGCTTCGCCCGATCTCATCCAGTTCGCCCCGAGTCTGCCGAAGACGCGCTCGGGCAAGATCATGCGCCGCATCCTGCGCAAGATTGCCGAAGACGAATCCGGCAATCTCGGCGACGTCTCGACGCTCGCCGATCCCGCCGTGGTCGACGACCTCGTCAACAATCGGCAGAACCGCAAAAGCGCGTAGCGATTTGACCTCTGCGCAACGGCAGAGGTGGCGTCGAAGGTGAGGCTGACGAGCTAAACGACGGCGCGGCACCCCCCAACCCAACGTTGAGGGGCGTTCGCGACGCGAGCCCCGGACGTTCGAATTCCCGAAATGAAGATTCGCGCCGGACGCCCGCCTCGGCAAAAATTTGTAAATCCTTCACCACGTTGCGGCGGCGATGCTGAGTGCGGACGCCGTTTCGGTTAGGATGGTTTCGATTCGATGATCGCCGGACATGGCGACATGGGGGCGGTTCGAGCTGGGGAATTTCATCATGCGAGGGAAAATCGTGCTTTCGGCCGCGCTGGCGGCAGTCGTTTCATTTGGCTTGGCGCCGGGTTCAGCGCGGGCGCGAGGCGAGATCGTGACGGTGCCGACCACCTATGCCTCCGGCACCATCGTCGTGAAAACGAGCGAGCGGCGCCTCTATCTGATGATCGGCGCCGGAAAGGCGATTCGCTATCCGGTCGGCGTCGGCAGAGCCGGGATGCAATGGGCCGGCACCACCTATGTCAGCGGCAAGTATGTCAGTCCGGCATGGTCGCCGCCGCCGGACATCAAGCGCGAAGATCCCCGGCTTCCGAACGTTATTCCCGGCGGCTCACCGCACAATCCAATGGGAGTCGCGGCAATGACGCTCGCCGGTACCGACTATGCCATCCACGGCACCAACCAGCCGAACTTGATCGGCCATTTCGTGTCGCACGGCTGCATCCGCATGTACAACGCCGACGTCACGGACCTGTTTGGTCGGGTCGCCGTCGGTACGAGGGTAGTGGTCACCAGGTAGTGAGGGATCGGGGGCCGGGTCGGTTGCTGATTCTTGATCCCTGCTATCCACACCAACTGCCCCGCCGCCCGCCGTCGTAGCTGCGCGCGAAGCCGCCATTGAGCATCGCGGCCGAGACATCGGCGGTAATGCGCGTCGAGACCGTGGCATCGACCCTACCGCCGTATTTGTCGATTCCGACCTGCGAAAGCGCTACGCCGCCCTGGGCCAAGATCGAATCGAGCGCGGCGCGCGCGGCTTGCGCCTTGGCAAGTTCGTCGGCGCAGCGGGCATGCAACTCCGCCGCATCGATGCCGCGCAGCCGCACTTTGGTGTCGACATCGAGCCCGGGCCACACCCGCACGCGGGCCTCGAATGTGTCGCCATCGATGATGCGTAAGAGATCGGCCGGATAGACGATCCGCCGATCAAGCCGGCGCGCCAACGGTTCGGCCCCAGGTTGCGGTCCATCCTCCGGCGTGGCCGCCGCTGCGCTAGCCACCGGTGCTGTCACGCGCCGCGCCAGAATCGGTTGGGTCATGGTGCCCACCGCGACGCCGAGTGCAAAAATCGCTCCGCCGACGACCATAACGCCGCCGCGGCGCGGATGCGCAAGCGATGTGACGGTGGGGTGCCGAGGCATGCCTGTTCGCTCGCAATAATTGTAAATTATTAATAATCTATCAATAGATGCAGGATTATATTCGCATTTATAGGAACTTTGTCAAGTTCATTTTAGGTCGCCGGCCCGCCGCTAGAAATCCGACGTCAAACCGTTCACTTCCCAGTCGCCATAGCGAGTCGGCTCGAGTCCGCCGCGGCCGCCGGTCTCTTTCGCTTGTTCGACCTGATTTCGCTCGCGCTCGGCGCGACGTGCGGCCGCCTCTTCGAGCGCGCGTTGGGCCGCCGGTGTCGGCGGATGCTGCTCGGGCGACTGATTTTCCGCTGTGCTGGTTGCGGGCGGTTCGGATTCTTTTTGCTCGGTTGGCATCGCCTCTGTCTTGGCGTAGCGGTGCCCGACTCGCAAGACGACAACTTCGGCAACGGGCTGCGCAAATAGCGCGCTGTTGATGCCTGGCTCCCCGTTGATCCCGCACTCACAGGTTGCTGAAAGGCTTTGCCCGCATATACTCTCGGGAATGCTTGAAGAATGCATTCCGCGCGTGCTCGCAGAGACGGAACACGAAGAACGCGTGCTCGATGTGGGGGGCGCCTACGGTGCACTCAACACGGCGACACATGTCATCGATGTCTTGTCCTATAACGAGAGCAAACCGCCGCTTTTTTCCGAAAAACCTGTTCGATTCTCGCATCAGACTTGGATTGAATTCGATATTTGCGAGCGACCGTGGCCATTTCCAGAGAAATATTTCGATTATTCATTTTGCGCGCAAACGTTGGAGGATGTCCGCGACCCGGTTGGCGTCTGCCGGGAACTCATGCGAGTCTCGCGTGCCGGTTACATCGAGGTTCCCTCGCGGGCGCGAGAAATTTTGTGCACTAGGCGGGGGTTCAGACTGCGTCGTCTTTTTGGGCGTCCGCTGCGGGTTGGCTTCGGTCATCATCGCTGGTTCTGCGAAATTGAAGGAAACACCGTCACCTTCCTTGCCAAGACGCTAACGGCGGTCGACTCTCATAACTTCTTCATCACTTACGGCGAATTGCGACGCATGCTCACGCCCAAAGAGAGCACGGAATTTCTGTTCTGGCGCGATCAATTTACTGTCCGCGAACGCCTGCTTGTGCGACCTGGCGAAACAGAGAAAGAGCTGGTGAAATTCAAGCAGGCTTGGCTCAAGGGCAGGGCCTTATGATGGCGGCCACGGTGTCGGTCACTTCGACATCGTCTGTTGCGCTGCTGACTTCGTGTAACATTCACGAGCAATGGAATGGCGCTTCCCGCTAGGGTTTCGGACGTGCCGGGCCTCGCGGCGCGGCGCATTGCCGCCGATATCGTCGACGGCGTCCTGCGCCGTCGTCGCGCGCTTGATGAACAGTTCGACGGCGCTGGCGCCAATGCCGCGCTGGCGTCGCTTGCCGACCGCGACCGTGCGCTGACGCGAGCATTGGTCGCGACCGTGCTGCGCCGGCTCGGCACGCTGCGCCACTTATTGGGCCTGTTTCTCGATCGCGGCCCGCCGCCGCAGGCGCCGCGTGTCGAGACCGCGCTCCTGATCGGCGCAGCACAGATCCTTTTCCTCGATGTGCCGGATCATGCCGCCGTCGATCTTGCGGTGCGCGTGGTGCAGGCAGACCGTGCGGCGTCGCACTTTGCCGGCCTGGTCAATGCCGTGCTGCGCCGCGTCGCGCGCGAAGGTGGCGCCCGGCTGGCCGCGCTCGACGCGACGGTGCTCGACACGCCGTCTTGGCTGCTGGCGCGCTGGATCGGGTCTTACGGCGAGCCGATCGCGCATGCCATCGCCGCCGCCAATGGCCGTGAGCCGGCGCTCGATCTGACGGTGAAAAGCGATCCCGAATCCTGGGCGGCGCGGCTCGGCGGCCGCGTGCTGCCGACCGGCTCGGTACGCACGATCGCACGCGGCGCCGTGACCGCATTGCCGGGATTTGGCGACGGTGCGTGGTGGGTTCAGGACGCCGCCGCCGCGCTTCCGGCGCGCCTGATCGGGGACGTACGCGGGCAACGCGTTGCCGATCTCTGCGCGGCGCCAGGCGGCAAGACGGCACAGCTTGCCGCAGCCGGCGCGCAGGTGACGGCGGTCGACCGCGCGCCGGCTCGGCTCGGGCGGCTTGCCGAAAATCTCAGCCGGCTGTCGCTCACAGCCGAGCTTGTCTGTGCCGATGTTGCGGATTGGCAGGCGGAGCAAAAATTCGACGCCGTGCTGCTCGACGCGCCATGCTCTTCGACCGGCACCATCCGTCGTCACCCGGACGTGCCGTGGCTCAAGACCGCCGCCGAGATCGACGAGCTCGGCGCGGTACAGCGCCGGTTGATCGAGCGCGCGGCCGCTCTGATCAAATCCGGCGGCACGCTCATCTATTGCACCTGCTCGCTCGAGCCGGAGGAAAACGAAGACGCCGTTGCCGACCTCATCGCGCGCGATGCTTCAATGTGGCGCGTCCCGATCGGCGCTGCCGAAATTTTTGGTCACGGCGAATTCATCAGCCGAGAGGGCGATCTTCGTACACTGCCGTGCCAACTCCCCGACGCTGATTCGCGCTTCGCCGGCTGCGACGGCTTCTACGCCGCGCGGCTCAAAAAACGATAGACTCTCAAGTGGGTTAGATGTTCGTTGGTCGTTTGTCCGGCGTTCCGTTATGGTGCGCCGGGCGCTCGGCAATCGCGCCAATAGAGGGGCCAGCGCGTCGATGTCGCGCGTTTCAGTTGCCAACAACGCGAAGCTGTCATGGCTGTTACTGCGCGGTGGGCTGCGGCGGGTCGCCGGACGCCTCAACGGCCATCCGTTGCTGCGCTGGCCGCTGCCGCCGCTCAAAGCCGACCGGCTCCTGATCGCGCCGCCGGACCTGCGCACGGCGGACGCAACGCGCGCGACGGAAATTTATTCCGGCCGCTTCGCCTTTGCCGGCAAGGTCGTGGTTTGCGATGGCCGCTCGATCTTCGAAATGGAGCCGCCATCCGAGGAATGGGCCAGGGAACTCCTGGGCTTCAGTTGGCTCCGGCACATGCGCGCAGCGGAATCCGTCATCACCCGCGCCAATGCGCGCGCGCTGGTGGACGAATGGATCTCACTGCAGGGCTCCTGGCATCCTTTAGCTTGGCGCCCGGATGTGCTGTCGCGGCGCATCATCTCATGGCTCAGCCAAGCGACGCTTGTTTTGCAGGACGCGGATGCGCGCTTTTACCGGCGTTTTTTGCGCAGCCTGGTGCGACAGGTGCGCTACCTTCGCTACACGGCGCGAGATGCTCGGCGCGGCGTCGCTCGCCTCCGGGCCGAAATCACGTTGAGCTATGCCGCGCTGTGCATTGCCGGCCAGGCGCGCCACATCAAGTCCGCGTCGGCGCATCTGAGCAAAGAACTCGAACGCCAAATCCTTCCGGACGGCGGCCATGCCAGCCGCGATCCCGGCGCGATCATTGAAGCCCTGCTTGAACTCCTGCCGCTGCGCCAGGTGTTTGCTGCGCGCAATCTGGTGCCGCCGCAGGCACTCCTGAATGCCACCGACCGCATGATGCCGATGCTGCGCTTTTTCCGGCATTCGGAAGGCACGTTTGCGCACTTCAACGGCATGGGTCCGACGCCGGTCGACCTGCTGATGACGCTCCTCGCCTATGACGAAACTCACGGCGCGCCACTGTCCAGCGCGCCGTATTCCGCTTATCAGCGTCTCGAAGGCGGCGGCAGTGTGCTGATCATGGACACTGGACGCACCCCACCGCTCGATATGAGTCTTGAGGCTCACGCCGGCTGTCTTTCGTTTGAGTTCTCCTCGCCGAAGGCGAGCCTCATCGTCGTGAATTGCGGCCTACCGCCGACCGGCCGTGACGATTGGCGGCAGCTGGCGCGCTCGACCGCGGCGCATTCGACCGTGACGTTCAACGAAACCTCGTCGGCCCGATTCGTCGAAACCGCGGCATTCCGGCGCGTGCTGGGCGGCTCGCCGATGTTCAGAGGTTCGACTCATGTGGCGGTAACACGTGACGACCGCCCGGATGCGATCGTGGTGCGCGCGGCGCACGACGGCTACGCTGACCGCTACGGAGTCCTGCACGAGCGCACCGTGGTCTTGACCGCCGACGGCACGCGGCTCGAAGGCGAGGATCTGTTCCTGGCTGCTGATGGCGGGCCGCAAGTGCGCGGCGGTCACGATCAGTTTGCCGTGCGCTTCCACCTCCACCCTTCAATCAAAGCCACTCGCCTCACCGACGGCCACGGCGTCATGCTGATGGCAGCGAACAAGGAGGTCTGGACCTTCAGCGCCGGCGAGGCGCGGGTGGACCTCGAGGATAGCGTCTATCTCGCGGGGACCGAGGGGCCGCGCCGCACCGTGCAGATGGTCATTCACGGCCGTGCGCGCGCTAATCCGCGCGTGCTTTGGAGTTTTCAGCTCGCCAATCCTGCAGCGTTTGCGGCCGCGGGAATGCGCCGCGTGCGCGAGGAGGAGCCGAGGTTGCCGTTGTAACAACCACATCCCTCGCCTCGCCGCGCCGGGGAGAGGTGTTATAAGCGAGCCATGACCGAGCATCTGCGCCGCGCATCACGCGCTCTGATCTCCGTCTCCGACAAGTCCGGGGTGATCGAATTTGCCCGCGCGCTCGCCGGCTACGGCATTGAGCTCATCTCGACCGGCGGCACGCGCAAGGCGCTGAGCGATGCCGGGCTGAAAGTGCTCGATATCAGCGATCTCACTGGATTTCCCGAAATGATGGATGGCCGCGTCAAGACGCTGCATCCGGCGGTGCATGGCGGCCTCTTGGCCAGGCGCGGCGATGCCGCCCACACCGACGCAATACGTCGTCACGGCATTCGGCCGATCGACCTTTTGGTGGTCAATCTCTACCCGTTCGAGGATACCGCTGCGCGCGGCGCCGATTTTGCCGATTGCATCGAGAACATCGACATCGGCGGACCGGCCATGATCCGCGCTGCGGCGAAGAACCACGACGACGTCGCGGTGGTGGTCGAGCCGGGCGATTACGCCGCGGTGCTGGCGGAGCTCAAGCAGCACGGCGGCAACACCACGCTTGCATTGCGTCGACGGCTCGCCGCCAAGGCCTATGCGCGCACCGCGGCCTATGACGCTGCGATATCGAATTGGTTCGCGGAAGAACTTCACGACGCCACGCCCGACTACCGCGCCTTCGGCGGCCGGTTGATCGAGAAGCTGCGATATGGCGAAAACCCGCATCAGTTGGCGACCTTCTACCGGACGCCCGTCATGCGCCTGGGCGTCTCGACGGCGCGCCAGGTCCAGGGCAAGCAGCTCTCCTATAACAACATCAACGACACCGACGCGGCTTACGAATGCGTCGCCGAATTCAATCCGGCGCGCACGGCGGCTTGCGCCATCATCAAGCACGCCAACCCTTGCGGCGTTGCCGAGGGCGAAAACTTGCTCGATGCCTATCGCAAGGCGTTCGTCTGCGATCCGGTTTCGGCATTCGGCGGCATCGTCGCGCTCAATCGCACGCTCGACGCCGAAGCGGCGCGCGCCATCACCGAGATATTCACCGAAGTGATCATGGCGCCGGACGCGACCGTGGAGGCCATAACTATCGTCGGTGCGAAGAAAAATCTGCGGCTGTTGCTCGCCGGCGGCCTGCCCGATCCGCGCGCAGTGGGGCTCACCGCAAAGACCGTCGCCGGTGGTCTCCTCGTTCAATCGCGCGATAACGCCGTGGTCGACGATATGGACTTAAAGCCGGTGACCAAGCGGGCTCCGACCAACGCCGAGCTGCGCGACCTGCGCTTTGCGTTTCGCGTTGCCAAGCACGTCAAATCGAATACGATCGTTTACGCCAAGGATCTTGCGACCGTCGGCATCGGCGCCGGGCAGATGAGCCGCGTCGATTCCGCGCGCATAGCCGCTCGCAAGGCCGCGGATGCCGCCAAAGAGGCCGGTCGCAACGAGCCGGCGACCAAGGGTTCGGTGGTCGCTTCCGACGCGTTTTTTCCATTTGCCGACGGGCTCCTGGTCGCCATCGAGGCAGGCGCCACCGCGGTAATCCAGCCTGGCGGGTCGGTGCGCGACGACGAGGTGATCAAAGCCGCCGACGATCACGGCGTCGCCATGGTGTTCACCGGCACGCGACATTTTCGGCATTGATCTGGCTGCCGCTTATTCCCGCGACAGTGGGAATCCAGGAGACGATCTTTCGTTCAGAAAGGCAGGCCCCGTCGGAGTTTACTCCCGCTCTGAGCGGGGGAATGGACGGATTGGTCTACACCGAACCGGTGATCCATTGTTCGAGCTTCTGCCTGGGCGCGGCGCCGACCTGGCGGGAGGCGAGTTGGCCATCCTTGAACAGCATCAGCGTCGGGATCGACATGATGCCGAACTTCGCCGCTGTGCCCGGATTCTCGTCGACGTTGAGCTTGACGATCTTCACCTTGCCATTGAGCGATTTTGAGATTTCCTCCAGCGCCGGCGCGATCGTCCGGCACGGACCGCACCACTCCGCCCAGAAGTCGACGACCACCGGCCCGGCTGCCTTGAGCACGTCCTGATCGAACGTTGCATCCGTCACTTTGTCGACCATGGGGAACCTCGCTTTTTGGCTTTTTATGAAGGAATCGTCGGCCCGCGGGCGCGGGAATTCAACCTATGAACGGCGTTCGGGGGCGTCAAGGGACCTTCACCGCAGAGTGAGAAACGTCGGCCAGAACCTTGCCGAGGGCCGACTGCATGGCCGCGGTGGGGACCTCGATCAGCCGCGGACCCTCGGTAAAGACGAGCGCGGCGCGCACGATCTTGTCCGGATAGATGCGTGAGAGCACGGCGCGATAGAGGGCGAGCTGAGCGATATAACGCGGCGGCACTTCCTCGATTTGGCACGGCACAGCGCGATCCGTCTTGTAGTCGGCGATCAGGACGGCATCGCCGGTGACGGTCAATCGATCGACCTGTCCCGACACGGCAATGGGGATATCGCCGGGGCGCTGGATGCGACCGACGATCGGCACCTCGGGCCGGCTGCCGGATGCAAATATTTCGGCAAACGCCTGGTCGTCGAGGATGGCGAGGACTCTGCCTGCGATCTCAGCCTGCTCTTGCTTAGCAAAATTCGTGGTGGCGTTTGCCAGATAATGCGCCGCGGCCTCGCTGCGGCGTTGTGACGGAATGCCGGGCAAGGCCTGCATCAGCCGATGCACCAAGGTGCCGCGCTCGAACGCTCTTTGTCGCTCGACTGCCGAGGTTTTGGTCCTTATATCGCCGCTCTCTTCGTCGAAGGCCGAGGAGGGCGACAGCGGTGCGAGCCGCCGCGGCTCGGCGGGCGCAGGCTGGCGAAGCCATGATGGAAGCTCACGGCGTTCGGACTCTTTTTTCCTCGTTGCGGACGTTGCGGGTTCGGCATCCGCGCCTGCCGGCGGCTTGCGATAACGGAAAACTTTTTCGCCGTTATCCTCTTCCTCGACGAGGAACGGTTTGAGCGGTTCCCGGACAAGATCGTACCAACATCGCTCCGGACGCTTCTTGGCGCCTTCTGCGCCGCAAACGATCAGCCGATCGGCGGCGCGCGTCATGGCGACGTAAAGCAGGCGGCGATATTCATCCTCGGCTTCGCGTAGCGCCTGTTGACGTGCCGCCGCGACCGGCGTCACGTCGTCCGTCTTGGGTCCGGCCCAGATCATCGGGCCATCGCCGAGGGCGAGGAGCCGCGGTGGCTTCGGCCCGGCAGGCTTCGTCATGGTATCGGCGAGGATCACGATCGGCGCTTCGAGTCCCTTGGCGCCGTGCACGGTCATCACCCGCACTTCATCGCGCGCGATCTCCATGTCGCGCTTGACCTCGGCGCGCGCGTCGCGAAGCCAGGCGATGAAACCTTGCAGCGACGGCGTCTGCCGCCGCTCATAATCAATCGCCAGATTGAGAAACTCGTCGAGCGCGTCGTTGGCCTCGGCGCCGAGCCGACCCAGAAAACGCCGCCGCGCGCCGCCGGCGCCGAGGATTTCCGCGTAGAAGGCAAACGGGGTCTGGTTTCGCGCATCCCGCGCCAATTTGCCGAGCAGCGCGTCGGCGGCCGCAAAGATCCCGCCTTCGCCGGCCTTGCGCGCGAGCGCCTCGCGCAGCGACGCGCGGCCGCGGTCCCACGCGATGGCGTACAGATCCTTGTCCGTAAAGCCGAACAACGGACTGCGCAGCACGGTGGCGAGCGCAAGGTCGTCCTGCGGCAGCAACAGTGCGTCGGCGAGCACCATGAGGTCCATGACCGCGATATGCTCGGCGAGCATCAGCCGGTCGGCGCCAGCAACCGCGACCGCCTCGTTCTTCAGCGCGCGGATGATTGCCTCGAACAGCGGCCCGCGTTGGCGCACCAGCACCAGCACGTCTCCAGGCGTTGCGGCGCGGCGCTCGATGCCGACCGGCTCGCGGGCATCGATCGAGCGCCGTACCGCGAGCGCAATGCGCTGCGCGAGCTTCACCTGGGGGCTCGTCTCGCTCACGGTATCGAACGGTGCATCCCAGCCTTCGACGTCCTTGCGCTCGTCCGGCTGCATCGGCTCCCAGATTTCGACGACGCCGGGTGGCGTATCGGGCAAGGCGATGTGCGGCGGGAAACCGGC
>JASHQI010000255.1 GCA_030037645.1 Xanthobacteraceae bacterium | reverse complement strand
TTTGCCAGTGGTTTTTTGATTCAAACATTCGCACCGGTGGCTTTCGGAAATGGGACGCGAGTGTTTGAATCGAACCACTAGATACTCTGCCCGTTTCCGGGATTGGAGACGTTGACCCGAATGTGCTGAATTTGTTTGCGGCCGGTCGGAAAGCTGATTTCCAGCTCGAACTCGTCGTCGCCATTGAAGCTGTTGTTGGCGCGGTAGAAGGCGACGAACACCGGCACGTCGATGGCAAGGCATTGCTTGAAATTGGTGGCCTTGAACTTGCCGCGCTTGACGGTCACGGTGCCGTGCGCCGGCGCCGCGGACAACCTGATCGCCGGCAGCGGCCCAGACGTGCAATCCGGGCGGATGTCGCTGTAAATGCCGACGCGAACGTCACGGCCCGGCGCCGCTTTGATTTGACGTTCGACCAAATTTTCCTGCGCGCCGGCGACGAGCGACGGCGCACACACGACAAGCAGAACCGCAAGCCAACATCGCCTCATCGCCGGCACCCTGCTTCGCATCGGACGCCGGCGAGAAGCCCGTGGAGCTTCGCGACACACGCTCTGCTGTTCAGCCAAGTTTGCCTGCCATCCCCAGCCCGAAGGAAGAAGAATGGCGGAGAGGAAGGGATTCGAACCCTTGATACGGCTTTAGACCGTATAACGGTTTAGCAAACCGCCGCCTTCAGCCACTCGGCCACCTCTCCGTCGACAAAAAACCTATGCTTTCGCGCGCTGCGCCGCAAGTTGACCCACTTTGACCGGTTCGCTAGCACAATGAAGCGCTTTTCATTAAGCCATCGATAAGTGCGATGAACCGCAAACAACGGCGAGCCTCGCGGCGCTCCGGCACGATGCCGATGCCCGGTTCCACCACTCCGGCAGCGCCTGCAAACACGCTCACGGAATTGTTCGGTGCGGCCGTCGCGCGTCACCAAGCCGGGGCTTTGGTCGAGGCCGAGCGCCATTACCGCCACATCCTGACATTGTTTCCCAACCACGCCGAGACGCACGGGATGCTCGCCGTCGCGCTGTTCGCACAGGGCAAGATCGGCGAAGCCATTCTGCATTTCGAGCGGACAGTTGCGTTGCGGCCGGATCTCCCCGGCCCGCACGAAGATCTCGCCAGGGCTTACATGGCAGCAGGCAAAACGGAGTTGGCGATCCAGGCGGCCAGCAGCGCCCTTGAACGTGGCGAGACGGCAAAGAACAGGGCGTTATTCGCCCACTGCATAAAATCTGTCCTGTTCACGGCCGACGACGGCCGCTTTCGCCGGCTGGTTTTGCGCGCGCTTCTGGAAGGCTGGGAGAGTCCGCGCGAGCTTTCCAACGTTTGCATCAGTCTGATCAAGCTCAATCCCGCCGTGAGCAACACGATCGCGCACGCCAAGGCGATATGGCCCGCACGGATCGCGGCGGAGGAACTGTCGCAGTCGTCCGCACTAGCTGCGTTCGCTCAGGACGAGTTGCTGTGCCGCTTGCTTGAGTATGAGCCGGTCACCGGCGTCGATCTCGAGCGTCTTCTCACCAACGTCCGGCACGCCATTTTGATCGGCGCGACCCGGGGCACAGGCGAGGAAGGCCTGCTTGAATTTTACTGCGCCGTGGCCCGGCAATGCTTCATCAACGAATACGTCTTCGCTACGACCGAGGCCGAAGCCGAGCAGGCGCGGCAGTTGCGCGAGCGGCTTGAAGCGGCACTGACGGCGGGAGACGCGACTCCAGCGCTGTGGCCTGTCGTTGTCGCCGCCTATTTTCCACTGCACTCTCTCGCCAAGGCCGAGCTTTTGTTGGGGCGCTCATGGCCCTCGTCCGTGAACGCTGTGATCGTGCAGCAGGTCGATGAACCGGCGCAGGAACGCCGGATCGCGGCGACGATGCCTGTCCTGACCGTCATCGACGACGGTGTGTCGCGATTAGTGCGCCAGCAATACGAATCGAGTCCCTATCCGCGTTGGGTCAGGCCGGGTCCGCCAAAACATCTCGCCACCCTCGACCGCCGTCCCTCGACGCAGCCTAGCGATATCCTCATCGCCGGCTGCGGGACCGGGCTCTCGGCCGTCGAACTTGCGCGGCAAGCGCCCAACGCCCGCATTCTTGCGATCGATCTGAGCCTTGCCAGTCTCGGCTACGCCAAGCGCATGGCGCACAGTTTCGGCGTCGCCAACCTCGAATTTGCGCACGCCGATATCCTCAAGATGGGCTCGATCGGGCGGACGTTCGATTTCATCGATGCGTCCGGCGTGCTGCACCATCTTGCCGACCCCTGGGCGGGGTGGAGGTTGCTGTCATCGCTGTTGCGCCCGGGTGGCGCCATGCAGCTTGGCCTCTATAGCCGATTGGCAAGGCGCAACATCGTCGCGGCGCGGGCGCTCATCGCGGAACGCGGCTATCAACCGATTGCAGACGATATCCGGCGTTGTCGGCAGGAAATCATCGCCTCCGACGACCGCTTGCTCAAATCGATCGTCCAATGGAAGGATTTTTTCGCGACCAGCGAATGCCGCGATCTGCTGTTCCATGTGCAGGAGCATCAGGTCACGATACCCGAGGTCAATGCTTTTCTCGTCGAGAACAAGCTGAAATTCGGGGGCTTCGTTCTGGAGCCCGCAACGCTGCAGAAATTCATGACACGTTTTCCCGAGCAAGCGGCGCTGACCGATCTCGATCGTTGGCACATCTTCGAAACCGAGGCGCCGGACACGTTCTCCTCCATGTATCTGTTCTGGGTGCTGAAATCCGCCTCGCCTTCGGAGCGGCCACAATGAATTCCCGAGTGCTCCGTCGCGCATTACGGCGTCATTTTTTCAGATGGAGAATTTGCGCCGGCCGGCGAAGGCCACGCCGTCCGGGTGCGAAAATGATCCGGCTTGAAGGGAACAATTGAGCCGATGCGAGTCGTCTTCGTCGATGGCACAACCTTGGACTACACGCCGGCAACGCCGTCCCAGCAACCACTCGGCGGAATGCAAACCGCCGCATGCTACCTGGCCACCGCATTGGCGACCCGCGGACATACCGTCAGCTTGATAACTCGGGGCAACACCCGGCCTGGATCGTACAACGGAGTCTCTTGTGCAGGCTTCGATACACTTAGCGGCCCCGCGCTCAATCGCTTTGACGTCGTCGTCAGCATTTCCACAGGAAGCATGGCGTTCAGGCAAATGGGCATGACGCGACCGTTGGTGTTGTGGACCGGACACGATATCGATCGGTCCGCCGTCGAAGCGCTCCGCGACGGCACCGAACGCTACCTGTGGGACAAAATCGTAATGGTGAGTCATTGGCAGGCGAACAGGTATTGCGCGGAGTTCAAGATCGATCCCAAGCAAATCAGCGTCTTGCGAAATGCCATGGCCCCGGCTTTCGAGGGCATACGCCGCGATCAACCTTATTTCTTTCAGTCAAAACGGCCGCCCGTGCTGTATTACGCGAGCACTCCCTATCGCGGCCTCGATGTGCTGTTGGCGGCGTTCCCACTCATTCGCACCCTCGTGCCCGGATGCGCGGCACGAATTTATTCCAGCATGACGGTCTACCAGACGCCTCCCGAAGAGGATGACAATCGCCCGCTCTACGACGTTTGTCGGACGATGGAGGGTGTCAGCTACATCGGTTCGCTCGGCCAGGCCGCACTGGCACAGGCCGTGGCGGGATCGGACATCCTTGCTTATCCGAGCACCTATGCGGAGACCTCGTGCATCACGCTGATGGAGGGTATGGCGGCCGGGTGCATGGTTTTGTTATCCACATTGGGTGCGCTATCCGAAACCGCTGCCGGGTTCGGTGGCTTATACGAACGACCGGCTGACACACCAAAAGAGCAATTCGCTGAACTGTATGCGCGGTTTGTCGGCCAGGCGATCCAAGATGCCTATAATCGTCCGGATCAATCCGCCGCTCAGATCGATGCGCAGAGGGCCTTTGCGCTAGCAAATTACACCTGGAGCGGCCGCGCCGCGGAATGGGAGGCATTGTTTGCCGATCTTTTGCATCAGCCAGTGCGAACGACGGCGCCGCGAAGAAATGATCCCTGCCCCTGCTCGTCCGGTCGA
>JASHQI010000254.1 GCA_030037645.1 Xanthobacteraceae bacterium | reverse complement strand
CTGATCGCGGGGCTGGCACTGGTGAGCGCGCAATACGGCATCCTCACCTGGCTGATGCTTTTTCTGCGCGACCACGCGCACATCGCGCTCACGCGCGGCGCTTGGTTTCTATCGCTGGCGCAGGTGGCCGGCGTGTTGGGCCGCGTCGGCCTTGCGGCGTGGAGCGACCGCACGCCGGGCTTGCGTTTTCGCCTGCTGGCGCTGAGCATGATCGCGGTCGCCGCCGGCGTCCTGCTGCTTGCGTTCGTGCCGCCGCGGACGCCGGAGCCGGTGCTGGCGTTGCTCGCGGCCTGGCTCGGCTTCTTTGGGCTCGGCTGGTATGGCCCGTGGGTCGCTTATCTGGCGGAATCGGCGCCGGCCGACAAAGTCGGCCTTACGCTCGGCGCCGCCATGGCGATCAATCAGCTCGGCATCATCGGCGCGCCGCCGCTGCTCGGCCTCGTTCACGATCTCACCGGCAGCTACACCGCACTGTGGGCTTGTGTGGCGGCGGCGCTCGCACTCGCGTATGTGCTGACGGGGCTGCGGGGAAAACAAGCGCAGACGAGGTAAACAAAAATTCGCCTCTCCGCGAGAGGGGGAGCACGAACCGACGGGCGTGCAGCGCTATTTGTGCGCGAATCTGCCAAGCCCTTTGCGCAGATCGTCGCCGTTCATGACCGGCACGAGCTCGACGGCAGCATTGAGATTGAGAAACAGCGGCTCGACAACCTCGACAATCTGCGACGGCTCGGCCAGATCGAAAAAAACCATGCCGCAACGCTTACCATCCACCGGCGCGAAGTAAGCCGCTTCCGGTTTGAGCTTGCCCATGACCGTTTCCAATATTCGCCCTATCGAGCCGTCGTTGATGGCGGCGTTTCCCTTTTCGACCGGAAGAGAGAATTTGAGCATCATGCGCATTATCTTGTCCCCTATGCTGGAAAAATATCGGTCGTCCGTATGGTAGTCGTCTACATCGGCTTTCATGTTGCGGCAATGTGGCGCGACAAATTGTCGGCGCACACGCATCCGAAAAACGCTCGGCCGAAATAACTACGCGCGCCGGCGCGTATGTCGTCCGGCGGTGCGCTCGATGGCGCTGGCGAGGTATTCCGGCGACTGCGCGCCGGTGACGATGACGCTGCCGCCGAAGACAAAGCACGGCACGCCGTCGATACCGGCCTCTTTGGCGCTGTTGGCTTCGCCCTCGACGCGGTCGACGTCGGCATCGCTGGCCAGCAGTCGCCGCACCAGGTCGCCGTCCATATTGCAATCGACGGCCGCCTGGATCAGCACTTTGGGATCGCTCAGATCGCCGCCTTCGGCGAAATAAAGCTCCATCAGGCGCTGCTTCATGTGCGCCGGATCGGTGGCGCTGCGTGACCATAGGATGAGGCGATGGCAATCGAGCGTATTCGGTTGTCGCGAAATCTTCTCGGGAGCGTAGCGGAGGCCTTCCATCGCCGCTGCAGCCGCGATCCGTTCGGCGATCACGCCATAGTGGTCGGCGGAACCGAACTTCGTTTCGAGATATGTGCGGCGATCGATGCCCTCGCGCGGAACCCAGGAGTTGAGGAAATACGGACGCCAATTGATATCGACGGCGATGTCGGAGGTCAGATCGAGCGCCATTTCGAGCCGGTGCTTGCCGATATAGCACCAGGGGCAGACGACATCGGACACGACGTCGACATGCACGGACGCGCCGGCAGCGGGTTTGTTATCGGTCATGAAATGCCTTTCCATTCAATCCGCGTCAGCGTCAGCCTAGCGCATTCCGGCGAGTAAGAGGAATTGGGCTCGCCGTCCGCCTTTCACCAGACGTGGTGAGCGCCTCAACCGGATGCAACTTCGCCGACTACTCTTGCGAGCAGGGACTCTACGTTGTCGGTCGGCTTCAAAGTGGCGAGCGTCACGGCCGTATCGATGCCGGCGCGCTTGCGATCCGGAGCCACCATGGTGTTCTTGAGCACGCCGGCAAGGCGCCGCGCGATGACGTGAGCGGCGCGCAGATCGGTCTCGGTAAAGACGGCGAAGATCGAATTGTCGGCCTCGCGGCAGGCAAAATCGACTTGACGCATCAACCGGCTCAACAGCCGGGCCGCATCGAGGCCGTTGCGGCGGTCGCTGCCGTTGAAGGCAAAGCGCGCAATGGACAGGCCGACGCCGCGCTTTTCGGCGTCGTCCACGGCACGATTGAGGTCGCGCCAAAATGCGTCGTGGACGAGCAGCCCGGTTTCCGGATCGATCATGCCCTGGGCATCGAGTGATTTGAGCATGCGACGCAGCCGCTGTCCGAGCGCGTGCAAACGCACGAACGGCATGAAGCGCTCGACCAAGCGGGCCGGACCTTCGGCAACGCGCTCCAGGTTCGCCAATTCCAGGCAAAACGGTTCGACCACGCCCGGATGGCCGCCCATCACCGCAACCGGGAGATCGCGAAAG
Source organism: Xanthobacteraceae bacterium (assembly GCA_030037645.1). Taxonomy (GTDB): domain Bacteria; phylum Pseudomonadota; class Alphaproteobacteria; order Rhizobiales; family Xanthobacteraceae; genus BOG-931. Next base: position 26,879 of record JASHQI010000254.1, on the reverse strand, counting down.
CGCACGTCCTCGGCGAGGGCCGTCAGCAGCGCTTCGACGATGCGCGGGCCAAAACCGTCGCCGATCACGATGCCGTCGACATCGCGCGCGTTGAGCGCGCGCGCCGCGCTTTCGACGCTGAACGCGCCGACCAAGCCGACCCGCTCGCCGATGGCAACCGACAGCGCCGGATAGGAACGGCCGCGCCCGGCGACCAGCACGGTGGCGTCTTCGAGCGGATCGGTCGATGGCAGTTCGAGCGCCGGCTCACCGCGGGACGCAAGCGTGCTGATGCGGCGCAAAACCGTGCCGTGCAGCGTGCGGATGCGCAGCGCTGAAATCAGCCGGCGCACAATCCGCTCCACCGGTGCGCTCGCGGCGATTGGCAATGCGCCCGTCACGCCCGCGGCGCCGTCGTCGCGCGTGCGGGCGATAATCGGCATGATCGCGCCGCCAGCGGCCTTGCGTCGCTCGGCGAGCGCACGCTCAAACGCTGCGGAGCAGGCGTGATGACCGCACGGCTCGGCCAACACCACGGCTTCGGGATTGACCGAACTCAGCGCGGCGGGGGCGTCGGCCCAAGTCGCGTCAATAACCGGAAAAGCGCCCGCTGCGCGTAAAGCCCCGACGACATCGGCCGCCGGACTGTCGGCCACCACCACAAACGAACCTTGTAGTGCCATGGGCAGGATGCAGCCTGTGATCAAGCTGCATCCAACATAGCAAACACGCTGTTAATGGCCCGTGAACGGGCAGTCTGTGGCGCGCGACCGCTTAGTGACGGTGATAGCTCGGGTGCGGGCCCGGGCGGAAACCTGGGCGGAAACCTGGGCGTGGTCCGATCGGGCCATGAGGCGGGATGCCGGGACGCCAACCACGCCAGCCTCGTGGCCCGCCCCAGCCAAAACCACGACGCCAAGCATAGCCGCACCAATACCAGCCGGGTCCGTGCCAGCCGCCCGGGTACCAACAATAGCGCCTGCCGCCGAAGAAGAACTGGGTCTTCTGAATCGGGCTGACAGTGTTGGCGGCGGCGCCGAGCTGGCTCACCGGCATCGCCTGCGCTGCCGTCGTCGCTGCCATACCCACCGCCAACGCGGCGCTGAGGGCAAGCACCAGTCGAAATTGCTTCATGACATCATTCTCATCGGTTGGATTTCCACATGGCATCCGTGTTCAATCTTGTAGATCGTTTCGCTCCCGAGAGGAGGATACGGGACGGCTGCCATGGCTTCAATTCGCAATCTTTGCACCCGGTTCCATCGGCGCAATCTTGTCCACAACGAAGGTTATTTTCCGGTATTTCCCTAAACGATTTGCAATTCGCGAGGAAATTTCAGGCCGCGACCGCGGCTTCCGATCGACTGGAGTCGCCGCCGTCGGCAAACGCAGCGACGACAAGCGGATTGATCCCAACCGCTTTGAGCGCGGCGCGGATCGTCGCGTGGTCGGCAGCCCTGCCGACGAGCCGTTGGCCGAGAAGAGAATCGGATACCGCGGCGAGCGTGGCGCCGGCCTCGACGCGGCCGATGACATCCCGAAGATCGGGCAGCGGAAAGCGGTAACCGCCGACGCCGACGGTGGCCATGGGCGGCCCAGTGACAACCACCGCCCCGGTGGCGTCGTCGATCCTGCATGAATAGCCAGTATCGATGAAGCCGCCGCTCCCGATCTTGAGCTGAGGCAAACCGGAGCGTTCGCGGCCCGGCGGGTAGCTGTGGTGCGGCACCATCGGACCGCGCAATGCCACGGTACCGGTTTGGGACCGCGCCAATTCAGCGAGTCTGACCGCGCTCATGCCCGCATCGGGTCGCGGCGTAACGATAGGGCCAAGCGGAATCGCCGCCGGCTTGCCGTCGTCGCCGCGGCGGCCGGCCACCAAACCAACCTCGCCGAAAATGGCAACGTCGACCAAGTTGACGTCCCGTTGGCGCCAGATCGGACTGGCCGGCAGGAGCTCGGGCGAACGCCACGGCGCGATGATGCAGTTTGGTCCCTTGCGCGCAAAGGCGCCGGAATCGGCAAGGGGAAATGCAACCGTCCCGGGCAGGATCAACGCGTCAAAGCGGTCATCGCGCCACTGCCGGCCCAGGATATTCGAGTTAAACGGATGATGGAGCAGCAAAGTGCCGCCGCTGAACATCCACGGCAGCAGCGTCAAGCAGATGCCGGCGAACGACGAGGGCGCAACCGTCGATAGGATCACGCTGCCAGGCGCCAGCCTGCTTTCCAGCAAGACATTGAGTCCGCCAGCGAGCAATTCGAGATGGGTCCGGGCAACCGGCAAGATGCCGCCTTCACCGACGTCGAACGTGATCACGGCGACCCGAGCGGCGGAATTGCCCGGGCGTTCGCGATCGAACGGCGGAAGGGCGTCGCCGTTCGGCGCCGCGAACAGGTCATCGAATGACACCATGCCGTCAGGAAGATTTGCGCCAAAGCCGCACACGTATCGGATCGAAAAGACTTCCACGGCGACACGGAGCGCGAATTGGCCGTGATTGAAGACGCCGACGCGCCGGCAGGTCACCATCGCCTTGGCGCCGATGCGCGCGAGCGCGGCGATGGCATCGGCGCGGCGCCACAACAGCGGTAGCGGCGCCGCGATCAGCCCCGCGCGCATGACCCCGAGGAGCACGAGAACGTGCTCCACGATATTGGGCAGTTGGATGCCGACGATCGAGTCGGTCGGCAAGTTCATCTGACGCAACCGCGCGGCGATCGCGTCGACCATGCGGTCGGCCTGCGCATGACTCAGCCGGCGCGGTGCGCCGTCGGTGAACGTCTCCCGGTTCGGCGCATCGGCGATGGCGAGCCGATCGGGCTGCCGGCGCGCAGCGCCGCCAAAGAGCTCGTCGATCGCGATCTGGTCGCGTGACGGCTGGCGCTCAGCGGCTTCCGGGTTGCCCAGGATCATTGCAACGCTCGCGTCGGCCGATGCCACCACGTTTCAGGCAGGTAGCCGGACAGCGAGGTGCGCACCGGATGCTGGATATAAGCCCAGCGCGCCACCCACTGATCGGGCAGGTAGAACAGCGGCACGACGTAGCAACCGGAAATCAGCACCCGATCGAGCGCGCGCACGGCGTCGACGAATTCCGGACGGTGACGCGCATCCAGCATGGCCGCGATCATGGCGTCGATAGCGGGGCTGCGCACGCCCATATAGTTGCGCGAGCCGTCTTCATCGGCGGCGGCCGAGCCGTAGTAGAAGCTCTGTTCGTTGCCGGGCGAGAGCGACTGCTCCCAGCTATAGTCGATCATGTCGAAGTCGAACGTGATGCGGCGCTGGTCGTATTGCACGGCATCGACCAGGCGCACTTTGGCGTCGATGCCGGCGCGCGCAAGATTATTCGAAAAAGCGAGCGCCAAGCGCTCTTCGTCCCGGCTCGCGACCATGATCTCGAAGCTGAACGGGCGCCCGCTCCTGCGGTTGCGCAAGACCGTTCCATCGAGCTGGTAACCGGCCGCTGAAAGCAAGGCGAGCGCCTGTCTGAGGCTCCGGCGATCGCGGCCCGTGCCGTCGCTGACCGGAGGCGACCAGGTGCCGTCCAGCACATCGGGGCGCACGGCATCCGGATACGGCGCAAGCAGCGCGCGCTCGCGCTGATCGGCTGGCCGATGATAGGCGGACAACTCCGAGCCCGCGAAAAATCCCGTAGCGCGCTTGTAGAGATTGTAAAAGAAGTTGCGGTCGACCCATTGAGCATCGAACAGCAGGGAGATTGCCTGGCGGACGCGGATATCGGCAAATTCCGGCCGTCGGGTATTGAAAACGAACGCCGAGCTCAGCTTTGGCAAACCGTCGGGAAACGATTCCTTGATGACGCGGCCGTCATGCACCGCCGGAAAATCGTACTCCGTCTGCCAACGCCCGGGATCGTTTTCGCTGCGCACATCGTAAAGGCCGGCCTTGAAGGCCTCGAAATAGGCGTTGGAATCCCGGTAGTAATCGAAACGGATCTCGTCGAAATTCCAAAATCCACGGTTGACCGCGAGCGAGCGACCCCAATAGTTCGGGTCGCGCTTGAACGTCACGCTCTTTCCCGGATCGACGGCACTGACGACATAGGGCCCGCTGCCGATCGGCTTCGCCAGCGTCGATTGTTCAAAGGTTGCGGCGTCGACCGCGTGTTTCGGCAGCACGGGCATCAAGCCGAGGATGAGCGGCAACTCGCGATCATTGCTGCCGGTCAGATCGAACCGTACGGTCCGATCGTCCAAAATTTCTGCCGTCACCACTTTGGAATAATAGGTGCGGTGGTTCGGCCGGCCATGGTCACGCAACAGCTTCCAGGAAAAGACGACGTCCTCGGCGGTGACCGGGGTGCCGTCAGAGAAGTGCGCCGCCGGATCGAGCGAGAAGGTGACGTAGCTTCGCGCGGCATCGGTCTCGACCGTGCGCGCCAGCAGCCCGTAGAGCGTGAACGGCTCGTCATAGCCGCGTGTCATCAGGCTCTCGATCACGTAGCCGCGAATCTCCTGAACCGCGAGGCCCTGGACGATGAGCGGGTTGAGACTGTCGAATGTTCCAAGCACTCCCTCCACCAGCCGGCCACCTTTCGGCGCGTTTGGATTGACATAGGGAAAGGCCGTAAAGCCGTCCGGCATGGCCGGCGCGCCATGCATCGCGATAGCATGAGTCGCCTGCGCTGCGGCGGGCGGTACAAAGCCGAACAACGCCAGCGCGCCGCATAATGCGGTCCGGCCGCCAAAACCGGCAGCGCCGTTCGGCCGGCCTCGGCGCAAACCAAATGTGGAGGCGATTTCGGTCAGCACAGGACACATCTAGCACAGCCATGACTTGCGGCCCGCGCGCGGCGGTAAACTGCCAATAGCGCCTTGGCCATACCGCCGCTCGAGCGGGCCTTTATTTGTCGGCGCAATTAGGCTATCTGGCGAGGTTGGGGGTCACGTTGTTGCCGTATTCTGCGTCGATTGACCGTAGGCCAGGACGGGACGCCCGCTCAACGCAGCGCGGTAACGGTGGCAACGAGTGTCGGGGTTGACCTCGACATCAGACCATTCAACACGCATGTTCAACCACGCAGATCGACCGGGTCGATTCGCGGGCGGCAGCACGAAAAAGGACGGCATCACATGATATACGGGAACGCGTCGGCGCCGGCTCGGTTTGTCAGCCGCACGCTCGCGGCCATCATTCAGGCTGCAGCGCTTGCGATCATTCTCCCGGTCGCGACGAGTTCGCTCGCACTCGCCCAAGCGCCCGCGGCGAAGGGCAAGGTCCCAGCCAAGAAAGCCCCTGTGGCTCAATCCGAGCCGCCCGCGCAGGCTGCGGCGGCGCCAAGCAACGATCAGGTTCATTTGATCTATTCACCGTGGACGAAGTTCTGCCTCAAGGGCCAGCAAGCCAACGCCAAGCAGGTCTGTTTCACCGGCAAGGATGCGCGCATTGAGTCGGGCATGCCGGTGGTTGCCGCGGTCCTCATTGAGCCGGAAGGGGACACGCACAAGATTCTCCGCGTGACCTTGCCGCTCGGCATGCAGCTCATTCACGGCACGCGCGTCATCGTCGATCAGGGGACGCCGCTCACTGCACCATACGTGATCTGCTTCACAAACGGCTGCATGGCTGACTACGACGCAACGCCGGATCTGATCAACAAGATGAAGAAAGGGCAGGGACTCGTCGTGCAGGCGATCAACTCGACCGGCCAGCCGATCAGCTTGGTGCTGCCGTTGCAGGATTTCGCCAAGGCCTATGACGGTCCGCCGACCGATCCGAAGGTTTTCGAAGAACAGCAGCAGAAATTGCAGGAAGAGCTGCAGAAGCGCGCCGACGAGGCGCGCAAGAAGCTGGAAAGCCAGCAAGGCTCCCCCGGCGCATCGGCTGCGCCAGTACCACAGGCGGGCAAGTAAGCTGCGAGCCTCGACGCTTCCCTGACGCAGCGTTCGTAACGAACCGCGTACTGGCGCACAGCGCCGCGATCACTGCTGCGCCCTGCGCCACAACAGCTTTATTCAGTGCAGCAGGGTCGAACGCGGGCGATAACGACCCTGAGCGTCTTTGATGAAAATTTCAGCGACCTGCGGATGACGCACCGGCTCGTCGCTGGTGTCCGGCATTAGATTTTGTTCGGAAACATAGGCGATGTATTCGGAGTCCGCATTCTCAGCAAACAGATGATAGAACGGCTGGTCCTTGTGCGGCCGCACTTCGGCGGGGATCGATTCGTACCATTCGTCGGTATTGTCGAACACCGGATCGATGTCGAACACGACGCCGCGGAACGGGTAGAGCCGGTGCCGGACCACCTGGCCGATCTGAAATTTGGCGTTGCGAATCTTATCCATCGCGGCCCGGATCTTACAGGCTTCGGCGACTATGCAATGCCACGATTGTGGCGCGCGACAGACCAACAACTGAACGTTTGTTCATAGCCCGTACGCCGCGGCCATAGCGGGATCCTTGGTGACGACCAGCCGAGCAAGATCGACAAGCATCTTGGCTTGCTTCCACGTTGCATCGTCCTGCATCTTGCCGTCGATCATGACCGCGCCGCCGCCATCGGGCATGGCGGCAATGATCTTTTTGGCAAAGGCGACATCCGCTGGGTCGGGTGAAAAAACCCGCTTGGCGATTGGAACCTGCGCGGGATGAAGCGTCCAGGCGCCGACACAACCCATGAGGAAGGCATTGCGGAACTGCGCCTCGCACGCCGTGCTGTCCGCGAAATCGCCAAACGGACCGTAGAACGCCTTGATGCCCGCGGCGGCGCAGGCATCGACCATTTTGGCGATCGTGTAGTGCCAGAGGTCCTGCTGATATGCCGCCCGCGGCGTGCCGACCGCCGCGCCGGCGGTGACGTCGGCGAGCACTTTGTACTGCGGATGTCCGCCGCCGACACGCGTCGTCTTCATGGCGCGCGACGCCGCAAGGTCCGCTGGGCCGAGGCTGATGCCGTGCATGCGCGGCGAGGCAGTGGCGATATCGGCGACGTTGTTCACACCCTGCGCCGTCTCAAGGATGGCGTGAATGAGGATCGGCTTGGCGATGTCATGCTTTGCCTCGAGCTGGGCAAGCAGTTGGTCGAGATAGTGGATATCCCATACACCCTCGACTTTCGGGAGCATGATGACATCGAGTTTCTGGCCGACCGCCGCGACGATCTCGGAAATATCGTCAAGCACCCACGGCGAATTAAGCGCGTTGATGCGCGTCCACAATCCGGTCTCGCCGAACTCGCAAGCGCTCGCCATGGCGATGAAGCCGGCCCGCGCCGCCGCCTTCGCGCCGGCAGGCACCGCGTCTTCGAGATTGCCGAGCACCACGTCGACCTGAGCAACCAGCTCCGGCACTTTGGCGCGCACCTTCTCAATGTGCGGCGGCACGAAATGGATCATCCGCTCGAGCCGCAACGGCAATTCGCGCAGCGGCGGCGGCGCTCCAATCGCCAGCGGCTTGAAAAAATCGCGCGGCAGCCTCATGCAAAAGATCCGTCTCACACCATCTCGCCGCGCATCAGGCGAGGTTGTGCGGCAGGTTGAACGCCTTCGCGCATCAGCGCGCGGCGCAGCGGCCCGATGCGATCGGCGAGGTAGAGCGCAAGCCCGCGCGCGCTCTGTGCGGGAATGAAATCCGTGAGCAGGCTGCGGTTCAACAAGTCGACGGCAACGGTACGGCTCGCGACGTCGGCGCGGCGCTGCATATCATAACGTGCGAGCACGTCGGGCGCGCCAACGTCGCATTTTTGCCGCCGCGCGTCGGCAACAAGCTCGGCGATGACGGCGGCGTCGCGCAGGCCGAGATTGAGACCCTGTGCGCCGATCGGCGGCACCACATGCGCCGCCTCGCCGACGAGCGCAATGCGTTCGCGCGCAAACGTGTCCGCAGTCTCAACGCCGAGTGGGAAAAGCCCACGGCCGGGCTCGATGCTTATTCGCCCGAGCAACGAATGCGCGCGGCGTTCGATATCTTCCGCAAGCCCGGGTTCGGTCGTTTCGGCAAGTTTCCGCGCCATCGCCGGAGCGAGCACGCAGACCAGGCTCGAACGACGGCCGGGCAGGGGAACAAGCGTGAACGGCCCGCTGGCGGTGTGGAATTCGGTTGAGGTGTCATCGTGGGACCGCGCATGAGCGAGATTGAGCGTGAGCGCGGTCTGCGGATAGGTTAGCCGCTGCGCGCCGATACGGGCTGCCGTACGGCAGAGCGAGCGCGCGCCATCGGCTCCGATCGCCAGCCTCACCCGGACCTCGCCGTCGGTGAGCTTGATTGTGACGCCGGTGGCATCCGGTTTGATCGACCGCGCTGCGTCGACGACACGCGCAAGCCGGAGATCGCCTGCGCCCGCCTCAAGTGCCGCGATCAGATGCCGGTTTTCGATGTTGAAGCCGAAGGCATCAAGACCGATCTCGCTGGCGACGAATGAAATTTCGGGCGCGCGCACAAGCCGCTGCGTGTCATCAACGAGGCGGATTTTGCGCAGCGGCGCGGCGTAGGGCAGGCAGGCCTGCCAGACGCCAAGCGTTTCAAGCGCCGTAACCGAACCGGCAAGGAGCGCCGTGGTGCGATGATCGGGCTCCGCCTTTGGCGCGATCAATAACGTTCCGACGCCGGCTGCGGCGAGCGCAATCGCGCTGACCAGGCCTACGGGTCCGCCGCCGATGACCGCCACCTCCGCATCGCTTCGTTGTGTATTGTCGTCCACGACTATGCCGACCTGCTTGCACCCTGTTACTTATGGCGAAAGCGTAGCAAGAACAGAGAGATTGCGCACGAGCTTCGTTTCGAAGTGTAAGCTCTGACCATGGCGACTCCCGATCAGCCGCTGAAGCCTCGATCCGCGGGCGTTTTCGCGGTCCATATCTTGACCGCCAGTGGCGCCGCCTGCGCGCTTTTGGCCCTGCTGGCGGCGGTCCGCGCGCAGTGGCCAACGATGTTTCTGTGGCTCGGCATCGCGCTCCTCATCGATGGCGTGGACGGCACTTTTGCGCGGCGGCTCCGCGTGGCCGAAGTGCTGCCGCGCTGGTCCGGCGACGTGCTCGATCTGGTCGTCGATATTTTGACCTATGTCTTCGTGCCGACTTACGCCCTTGTGGCAGGCGGACTACTGCCGCCGTCCGTCGCTACGCTGCTCGGCGTCCTGATCGTCATAACCGGCTCGCTCTATTTCGCCGACCGTTGCATGAAGACTTCGGATTATTATTTCCGCGGTTTCCCGGCGGTATGGAACATAGTGGCGTTCTATTTCTTTGTGCTCAAGCCATCACCCTGGCTCGGAGCGCTTGCGATTGTAGCGCTCGCGGCGTTGTCTTTCGTCCCGGTCCATTTCATTCATCCCGTCCGCATTCCCCATTTGCGCGCGCTCACCATGGCTGCGCTCGTGCTGTGGGCCCTGCTCGCGTTGTTGGCCGTACTGGAGAATCTTGCGCCGGGCCCATGGATCGTTCTGGGCCTGTCCCTGTTGGCGATCTACTTCGCCAGCGTCGGCTTTTTATGCCGACGGCCTCCATAGCCATCGCTCCGGCCTATCGCCGAAATGAACAATCAATGCCTCGATCTATCCTGCTCATCGCCGTCGGAAGCCGCGGCATCGGCGCCGTGTGCAACGTCGCGGGCTTTCACAAAGAAGCTGCCTTGTGTTCGACACTCGGCCGCCTATGATCCAGCTGAACCGGTATTCCCTAGACAATTCGAGCGATTAAGAGGAGACAAAAATGGTTGCTGCAGTACGCGTTCATAAGACCGGTGGTCCAGAGGTTTTGACCTACGAGGAAATCGATTTACCGGCGCCCGGACAAGGCCAGGTCAGAGTCAAGCAACGCGCTGCCGGAGTGAATTTCGTCGACACTTATTTCCGCATGGGCATGTATCCGTCGCCGGTCGGCCTGCCGTTCGTCGCCGGAAATGAGGCGGCCGGCGAAGTGACCGCCGTCGGACCGGGGGTGAGCGATCTCAAGGTCGGAGACCGCGTCGCTTATGTGGTGGGGCTCGGCTGCTATGCCGCCGAGCGTAACGTGCCGGCCGACCGCGCCGTGAAACTGCCAGCGAGCATCAGCTATGAACAGGCTGCCGCGACGATGCTCAAGGGCATGACGGCCGAATATCTGCTCCGTCGCACCTTCAAGGTTGGGAAGGGCATGAATGTCTTCGTTCATGCGGCGGCGGGCGGGGTCGGCCTGATCCTGTGTCAGTGGGCCAATCATCTCGGCGCCAATGTGATCGGCACGGTCGGATCGAAGGAGAAGGCTGCGCTCGCCAAGGCGAACGGCTGTCATCACACGATCCTCTATCGCGAGGAGGATTTTGCCGCACGCACCAGGGAGATCACCGGCGGGGCGCTGTGCGAGGTCATCTACGACGGCATCGGCAAGACCACGTTCCCGGCCTCGCTCGATTGTCTCAAGCCGCTCGGCATGTTCGTGAGTTATGGCAGCGCATCGGGGCAGATCGACGCCTTCAATATCAACATCCTGCAGACCAAGGGATCGCTGTTTGCCACGCGGCCGACGCTCAACACCTATGCGGCCAAACGCGAGGATCTGGTCGCCATCGCCAACGATCTGTTCGACGTCGTGAGCAAGGGCGCGGTAAAAGTCCCGATCAATCAGAAATACACCTTGCGCGACGCCGCCAAGGCTCACCGCGATCTCGAGGGTCGCGCCACCACCGGCTCCTCCATTCTGGTGACGTGAGGTCGCTCTCGACGTGAATGAAAACCCTACGCCGCAAAAGCCATGGGGTTATTGGGCGACGTCCTTCTGGGCCATCGTCGCCTTCCTCGTCGGCCAATTCGCAGCGCTGGCGGTGGTGTTGCTATGGCGGCCAGGCGGCTTGAATTCGCTGCGGGCTTCGGCGTTCGATGGTGAACTGGTAACGCTGTTCATCTTGATCTCAAATCCGATCACGGTTGCCCTGCTCGCATTTACGGTATGGATGCGGGGAGCCGATCTTGCGGACTATTTGGCGCTCAAATGGGCGCCGTCGCGCATCGTGATAATCGCGGTCATCGTGCTTGTCGGGTTGATTGCTCTCAGTGATACGCTGTTGTTTCTGAGCGGCCACGCACTGGTCACGCAGTTTCAGCTTCAGTCGTACACCACGGCCGCTGCCGAGGGTTGGCTGCCAGCCATGCTGGTTGCCGCCATCGTCGTCGCTCCGGCGGGTGAAGAAATCATTTTTCGCGGATTTCTGTTTCGCGGCTTCGTGCGCTCGGAACGCTCAGTCTGGCCCGCAATCATCGCGATTTCGATCGTATGGGCGGCGCTCCACATTCAGTACGATTGGACCGGCATCGTGCAGATCCTGGTCGTCGGCCTATTTTTGGGTTTTGTGCGCTGGCGCAGCGGTTCCGTGCTGCTGACCTTCCTGCTCCACGCCCTGTTCAATCTCGAAGGCACGATGGAGACCGTGCTGCGGATCAGATATTTCTCCTAGAGGAGTTGAGGAACAAACCTTGGGATTACCGAGGACCCTTCGGATCGAAAAGCTGGCCGAAGTCCGGCATCGGGGCCGAGCCGCCGCCGGCTTCGGGGTATGAGCGCGGCAGCCCGATCACCGGTTCGGCAAAGCGCGCGATGGTCGCCACAACCGAGTTGAGCGGTACCGGGCTTCCCGGTGTCTCGCTGACGATGATGGCAAAAAGCTTCATGTCGCGTCGGAACAGCGAGTCGAGCGCCGTCAGTGTGTGGCTGATCGTGCCGAGATAGCTGCCGGTAACCAGGATCAACGGCAAGCCGAGCGCCATCATGACATCGAGGATGGTGCGCTGCTCGTCGAGCGGCACCATGATGCCGCCGACGCCTTCGATCAAAAGCGTGCCGCGATGTCTTTCGATCGCACCCTGACAGAACGCGATGACTTCATCGACATTGATCGTGCGCCCTTCGAGTTTCGCAGCGAGGTCGGGGGAGACCGGTTCGCGAAAACGCCAGGGCGAAATGCGTTCGATCTCTTCCATGCTAATGGAGCGGCCGAGCGCGGTGAGCAGGACACCGGGGTCGCTTGTCGCCGCCTGGATCGGATCAAAACCGCTGACGATCGGCTTGATCGCGTCGACCGCGAGCCGCATTCGGCGCAAGTGCCCGATGAGCGAACTGGCGACGAAGGTTTTGCCCACGTCCGTCCCGGTCGCGGTGATGAAGATCGCGGTCACGACAATGCGCGTCCCAGAACACAGTCGCGAACAATCGCCGCAAGTCGCTCAATCTCTGCGTCGGGATGCAGCGCCGTAAACGAGAAGCGCAGCCGCGCGGTCCCCACCGGCACAGTCGGCGGCCTGATGGCGACCACCAGTAAACCCTCCTTCTCAAGACGCTTCGACGCCGCAAGCGCCGCCGTGGCCTCGCCGATAATGACCGGCACAATCGCGCTTTGCGCCTCGGGCAGATCGAGAGCGCGGGCAAACAGACGCGCCTTGCGCAGCGGCTCGCCGGTGTAATCCGGCTGGCGCGCGATCAGATCGAGGGCGGCGATGGCGGCCGCGACCACCGGCGGCGGCAACCCGGTCGAATAAATGAAGGGCCGCGCCCGTGTCTGCATCAATGCGACGACCGCAGCCGAAGCGCAAAGATAGCCGCCATAGGCCCCGACCGCCTTGGACAACGTCCCCATCTGCAGGGGTACGTCGGCGCGGCCGCCGGCAAACGTCGATCCGCGGCCGCCGCCGACGACGCCGAGGCCATGCGCATCGTCCGTGAGCAGCCAGGCATCGTAGCGCTGCGCAATCGCAGTCAGCCCTGCGAGCGGCGCGAGGTCGCCGTCCATGGAGAAAACGCCATCCGTGGCGATAAGCGCATGCGGATGCAGCGCGCGGTGTTCCGCAAGCAACGCATCCGCGTGCCCGACGTCACGATGGCGATAACGGTAGAGTTGTGCGCCGCTGAGCTTCGCGCCGGCGTGGATGCAGGCGTGCGAGAGTTCATCGACCAATATCAGGTCGTCCGGTCCAACCAGCGCCGGGATGATGCCGGCATTGGCGAGGTAGCCGGAACCGAAGACACAGGCGGCCTCGGTGCCTTTCATGCGCGCCAGGCGCGTCTCAAGCTCGGCGTAAAGCGGATGATTGCCGGTCACGAGACGCGAGGCACCGGCACCGACGCCGTATTGTTCGGCCGCCGCGATCGCCGCCTTGATGACGGCAGGATGCTGGCTGAGATTGAGATAGTCATTGCACGAAAACGACAATAACCGGCGGCCGTCGCGCTCGACCCAAATCCCGGAGCGCGCCGTCATCACCGGCGCTCGACGCAACTGCGCTTGGTCGAGCGTCGCGAGTTTCGCCCAGGCGAATTCATCGAGTGAGTGCATCGGCTCTCGCTCCGCACGCCGCCGTAGAACCCCCTGAACCATCGTGACCTCGGCAAACCCAAGGGGCACAATGCATGCCCGCAACGCGCACTCCGCCAGCGTAAACGCTCGTTTGGCGTAAGATTGCGCCCCAACCGCAAAATCGCGAGCATAGTCGATCCAAACAACCGGCCATGCTCCGGTCTCATGAAAGCGCCGAATGTCGCGGAATACCAGCGAAAACAAGCAGAAAGGCCAGGCCGCCGATTCCTCTTGGTACGAAAAGGGCCTCCGCCATATCTGGCTACCGTACGCGCAGATGAAACTCGCGAGCCCGCCGCTTGCGGTCACGGCCAGCCGCGGCAGCCATATCGTACTGGCCGACGGCCGGGAACTGATCGATGGAATCGCGTCCTGGTGGACGGCCTGCCACGGCTATAACCACCCGCACATCCGCGCCGCGGTCGAGCGCCAACTGGCGCAAATGCCGCACATCATGTTCGGCGGCATGGTGCACGAGCAGGCATTGACGCTGGCGAAGCGGCTTGTGGAAATCCTCGGGCGCACCGGCCTCGACCGCGTCTTTTTCAGCGAATCGGGTTCGGTCGCCGTTGAGGTCGCGCTGAAGATGGCGGTCCAATACTGGGTCAACCGCGGCAGGCCTGGTCGCAGCCGCATTGTTGCATTCGCCGGCGGCTATCATGGCGACACGACGGGCGCCATGGCCGTGTCCGATCCGCAAGAGAGCATGCATGCCGCGTTTCGCGGCCTTCTGCCGCAACAACTCATTGTGGATCTACCGGTCGATGAGGCAAGCGCATCCGCCTTCGAGGCCGTCCTTGCCCGGCACGCGTCGGACATCGCGGCGATCATCGTCGAGCCGCTGGTGCAGGGTGCCGGCGGCATGCGGTTCCACGACACGGAAGTGCTGCGGACTTTGCGCGCCGCCGCTGATCGCTATCAACTGCTGCTGATATTTGACGAAATATTCACAGGCTTTGGCCGCACCGGCTCGCTGTTCGCCTTGCAGGCCGCGGGCGTTGTGCCTGACATCGTCACATTGTCGAAGGCCTTGACCGGCGGCACTCTGCCGCTTGCGGCCACGATCGCCAACCAGAAAATCTTCGAGGCATTTTGGTCCGACGATCCAGCGAAAGCACTCATGCACGGGCCGACCTACATGGCCAACGCGCTCGGCTGCGCAGCGGCCAACGCGTCGCTCGACCTGTTCGAGCGGGAGCCGCGCCTCGATCAGGTCGCGCGCATTTCGCGATTATTAAAGGAAGGTCTCGAACCGTGCCGCAAGTTCTCCAGGGTCAAGAATGTTCGCGTCATGGGCGCCATCGGCGTGGTCGAGCTTGATCGCATCGAGAATCTAAATGAATTGCGGCAACGCTTTATCGCAAAAGGAGTTTTTGTCCGACCATTCGGGTCAATCGTCTATCTCACGCCGGCCTTCACGATAACCGAGGAAGAACTCGCAAAACTGACCGATGCCGTGCGCGCGGTAGTCGCCGAGTTGCCGCCCGGTTAGCGCGACAGGCGCTTTATTGTCGCGGTCGTCATCCATTGGAGGGACGAAGCGCCGCACCCGCTATGAGCCGGACATCGCGACCTCGGCCATTCGGAACCTGTTATAGCTGCCGAAGATTTTTGTTTTGTGAGCCCACGATATGGCGATCGCGCGGGTGAGCACACTGCCCGAGACACCTGTCGAGGCCGGTCTTGGCGGGACGAGTTCTTATCTGTACGCGAGCAAAGTTTCGGTCGCCTACGCCGGACGGGACGCCGATATTGTCACGGCCATCGACCGCATCGATCTTTCGATCGATCGGGGAGAGTTTGTCTGCCTGCTCGGTCCTTCGGGGTGCGGCAAGACCACGTTCTTGAATGTCGTCGCCGGCTTCCTGCCGGTCTCGTCGGGTGTGCTCACCCTGAAGGGCAAGGCAATAGACCGGCCGGGACCCGATCGCGCCATGGTGTTTCAGCAGCCCGGGCTCCTGCCCTGGCGCGACGTTCTGCACAACGTCACCTTCGGTCTCGAAATGTCCGGCCGCATGCGTCGCCGCGAGGCGATCGTCCGCGCCGGCGAATTGCTTGAACTCGTAGGCCTTGCCGAATTCGCGCGCAGCTTCCCGCACCAGCTTTCGGGCGGGATGCAGCAACGCGTCAATCTTGCCCGTGCGCTGGCGGTGCGGCCAGAACTCTTGCTGCTCGACGAGCCCTTCGCCTCGGTCGACGCACAGACGCGCGAATCCTTGCAGGCGGAACTTCTCGCCATCTGCAAGGCCCCCGAAGTAACGGCGCTTTTTGTCACCCATGATATCGGTGAAGCCGTATTCCTCGCCGACCGCATTTGCATCCTCACCAGCCGGCCAGGGCGAATCGTGCGGGAAGTACGGGTGCGGTTGCCTAAGCCGCGTGACGAGGTTCGCCTCAAGCCGGAATTCCTGGCCTATGTCCAGGAGGTTTCGGGAGTCCTGAGGTCGGCAGCCGCGACAGCGGGCAAATCTGAAAACAGAGAGGAGAAACGTCATGGCGACGATCGTCCTTGATGAGACCGGAGTGCCCCGGCGGCAAGGCAGTGCGTGGCAGGCGCAGATGGGGCCGCGCACGGAGCGCATCGTCCTGGGCACCGCCTTCATAGTGGCGGTGCTTGTGGCCTGGCAAGTTGTGACGGCGCTCGGCATCGAGCCGCCGATCATTCTGCCGTCCCCCAGCGACGTAGTCGGCGCCTTTCGCGAGCTGTTTTCATCGTCCGACATCTGGGCCGATTTTGCCGCTAGCGGCGAGGAGCTTCTCTATGGCTTTGCGCTTGCGGCTGCGGTCGGCATCGCCGCAGGCCTTCTCATCGGCTGGTACCCACGGCTCGGTTATTTCTTCGACCCCTTCATCAACTTGCTCTACGCCATTCCGCGCGTGGCGTTGGGGCCGCTCCTTGTCGTCTGGCTCGGCATCGGCTTGAGCTCCAAGGTCGCGCTTGTCTTTCTGATTGCGGTGTTCCCGGTGCTCGTGAACACCAGTAGCGGCATTCGCAGCCTCGATCCGCATCTCCTGCGTGTCGCCCGCTGTTTCGGCGCCAGCGATCTCAAGATCTTCCGCACCATCGCGCTGCCCGGCTCGGTGCCATTCATTCTCGGCGGCCTGCGTCTCGCGGTTGGACAGTCGCTGATCGGCGTATTCGTGGCCGAGCTTCTCGGAGCTCAATTCGGTATCGGCGCCATGGTCGAGAATGCCGGCGAGCAGTTTCAGACCGACACTGTATTTGCGGGCCTTCTGATTTTCGCCGTGGCCGGCTTGCTGCTGACCGCGATCGTACGCTGGCTCGAGCGGCGTTTCGATGCCTGGCGCGTCTGAGCCAAATGTCATCAAGGAGGACACGATGACCCACTCCATGCAACGGCCGCTACTTGCGGCGCTGACCTTCGCTGCCTTGCTGGCGCCCGGCGCGGCGGCGGCCGGACCGGCCCAGCTCACAATCTCTTACAGCCAGAAGACGGCCGACTTCCTGCCGCTGTGGATCGCGAACGACGCCGGCTATTTCAAAGAGCACGGCCTCAACGTGACCGCGCGCTACCTGCCGGCGCAAGAGGGCATCCCCGCGCTCATCACCAGCCAGGAACAGATGGCTGGTATCGGCGGCTCTGATGCCGCCTCCGCTGAGGCACAGGGTGCGAAGCTCAAGCTCGTGCTCACATTCACTCCGACCTACGTGTTCCAGCTCTGGACGCACCCGCAATACGCTACGGCGGGTGCCCTGAAGGGCCAGCGTGTCGGCATTACCAGCACGACGGGCTCGCTTTATTCCGCCACCCTGCTGTCGCTCCAACAGCTCGGCCTCAAAAGCTCCGACGTTATTCTGACCCCGCTTGGCGGCGTGACGAACGTCAACAGCTCGCTATTGGCGGGCAGCGTCGCGGCGGCGCTGTCTCATCCGCCGGCGACCTATCAATTCCAGCGCGCCGGGCTCGTCGATCTGGTCGATCTGGCAAAGAAAAAAATTCCGTCCGTGAACGCCGGGCTTTGGGTCAGTCAAGCCTACATCGACCATCATCGCGACGTGGTGCAAAATGTGGTCGACGCGGTTGTCGAAGCGCTCCGACGCGAAAAATCCGACCGCGTCTTTGCCGACAGTGAGATGAGCAAACAGCTCGGAATCAAGGACCATGGCGAACTCGACTTCACCTACGACTTCTACGTCAACGAAGTCTTAGGCACCGGACCGCTGCCGGAAGTCGCGCAGGTCCAATCGAACATCGATGCGCTCTCCGCCAGCAATCCGAAAGTCAAAGGCGTTGACGCCGCCAGCATGGTCGACCAGAGCTTCGTCAAGAACGCGGAGAAACAGCAAGCCGCGAATAGCGGCACTGCAACGAAAACGTCCTCGCAATAAGTGAGGTCGATCTTGCTGCAGGATCGGCTGTAGCCGCCAGATCAGTAGCCGATCGCGGTGCCGTAGAGGTCGTATTCGTCGGCCCGCTCGATCTTCACCGTGGCGATTTCGCCGACGCGAAGCGGGCGGTGACTTGCGACATGGATGGCGCCGTCGATCTGGGGCGCGTCGCCTTTGCCGCGGCCCTTGGCGACGGTCGGGCCGACCTCATCTATGATGACGCGCTCGCGGCTGCCGACCTTGCGCTTGAGGCGTTTTGCGGAAATCGCCTGCTGGCGCGCCATCAAGCGGCTGTAGCGCTCCTCCTTGACGGCTTGCGGCACCGGCGCGCCGAGGTCGTTGGCGACCGCGCCATCAACCGCCTCGTAACGGAAACAGCCGACGCGATCGAGCTGGGCCTCGTCGAGCCAATCGAGCAGCAGCGCAAAATCGTCTTTCGTCTCGCCGGGAAAGCCGACAATAAACGTCGAGCGGATGGTGAGGCTCGGACACATTTGCCGCCACGCAGCAATGCGCCGGAGCGTCCGCTCTTGCGCCGCCGGGCGTCGCATGCGCTTGAGCACGTCGGGGCTCGCATGTTGGAACGGCACGTCGAGATAGGGCAGCACCTTGCCGTCCGCCATCAGCGGAATGACGTCATCGACGTGCGGATAGGGATAAACGTAATGCAGCCGTACCCAGACGTCGAGCTCGCCAAGTTCTCGCGCGAGATCGAGGAATTTGGCCCTGACTTCGCGACCGCGCCAGGAACTGGCCGCGTATTTGAGATCGACGCCATAAGCTGAAGTGTCCTGCGAGATGACAAGCAGTTCCTTGACGCCGGCGCCGACCAGCCGCTCCGCCTCGCGCAGGATTTCGGCAGCCGGGCGCGACACCAGATCGCCGCGCAATTTGGGGATGATGCAGAAGGTGCAACGATTATTGCAACCCTCTGAAATCTTTAGATAAGCGTAGTGCCGCGGCGTGAGCTTCACGCCCTGCGGCGGGATCAGATTTGCATAGGGATCGTGCTGCGGCGGAACAGCGCGATGCACGGCATCGAGCACGCTCTCGTATTGGTGCGGGCCGGTGATTGCGAACACACCAGGATGCACGGAGGTGATTTTCTGTGGCTCTGCGCCCATGCAGCCGGTCACGATAACCTTGCCGTTCTCGGCCATGGCGGCACCGATGGCAGAGAGAGATTCGGTTTGCGCGCTGTTGAGAAAGCCGCAGGTATTGACGATGGCAAGGTCAGCGCCCGCATGATCGCGAGCAAGTTCGTAGCCCTCGGCCCGCAACCGCGTGATGATGCGCTCGGAATCGACCAGCGCCTTCGGACAGCCGAGGGAAACGAAAGAAATACGGGCAGGGCGACTCATTGCGTATTGCGGTTCCCGGCAGAGCGCCGCTTCATAGCGGCATACGTCGATCTCCGATAGACTTTGCCGAGCAAGTTTTCGCGATCTGAACCGCAACCGCCGCCTGACGAACTCAGCACCAAAGCAGGGGCGATCATGCAACTTCCCAATCCTCCGCTGCTCCTGGTCACCGACCGCCGCCAGGCGCGGCGTTCGCTTCCGGAAATCGTCGCCGCCGCCATGACCGCGGGCGGCCGCTGGGTCAGCCTTCGCGAGAAGGATTTAGCCGAAGACGAGCAGGTCGTCTTGGTGCGCAATCTTTTGCCGATCGCCCGGCGTCACGGTGCACGCCTGATGCTGCACGGCGAGGCCTCGCTCGCGAGAATTGCCGGCGTCGACGGCGTGCATCTGCCCTCGGGCGCCGACGTCGCCGCGGCCCGTGCGCTGCTCGGACCCGAAAAATTCATCGGAATATCGATCCACACCGTCGGCGAGGCCGAAGCGGCAGATCCGGCCATGGTCGACTACGTCCTCGCCGGCCCGGCGTTCGAAACGCCGAGCAAACCGGGATACGGGCCCGAGATCGGCCGCAAGGGCCTTGCCGAAATCGTCGCAGCGTCGCGGGTGCCGATCCTCGCCATCGGCGGCATCAACACGGTGCGCGTTGCCGAAGTCATCGCCGCAGGTTGCGCCGGCGTTGCGGTGATGGGCGGCGTCATGCGCGCCACCGATCCGGCGCAAGAAGTCGGCGCTCTGGTTGCGACGTTGCAAGGCTCGGTCCTTAGCCGCGCGCGCGATAGGCGCTGACAGCCTGCTCGGGCGCCCACACGCCGGCAGGCAGCTTGCCCGCCTGCCAGAACACATCGATCGGCATGCCGCCGCGCGGATGGAAATAACCGCCGATCCGCAGCCATTTCGGCTTGAGCAGCGCAGCCAACTTTTTGCCGATTGCGACCGTGCATTCCTCGTGGAACGCACCGTGGTTGCGAAAACTGTTGAGATAGAGCTTGAGCGATTTGGATTCCACGAGCCAGCTTCGCGGCACGTAGTCGATGACCAGCGTGGCAAAATCGGGCTGGCCGGTCACCGGGCACATCACGGTGAATTCCGGGAACGTAAAACGAGCCATGTAATTCGTGTCCGGATGCGGGTTGTGCACGCGGTCGAGAGCCGCCTTGTCCGGCGAGGCCGCGATCGCGGCGGAACGGCCGAGTTGAAGTGCTTTGTTTGCCATCGCGGTCGTCTCTATTATGCCTTCGATAATCAGATCCGGTAGGTCAAAATCGACGCCCGAGGCGCGCAAAGATAACGGATAGCTTTTGGTGAAACTTCGCGCGCCATGTCGCCCTGGCCATTACCAAGCCGCTTGTAACTTGAATGCGAGTGCGCACACTATGTGTTAGACTTGTGGGATGTACAGCGTGCGACAACTTATCCGATCGAGCCGCGCAAGGCGCCTGCTTGCTCTCTGGGTTGCTTATTCGCTTGGTATCCAGGCGATCATGGCAAGCGTCGGGCTTGGCATGTTTGCCGACGCGACGCCCGGCCCCGACAGTTTTGTCATCTGCAGTCATGCTTCGGCGGCAACGCCGGCGCCGGCCGGCGATCGCCAAAATCCCCGTCCCGGGCCATGTTGTCCGTTTTGCTTCGTCGCAGCTCAAAGCGCCGGCTTTATCGCCTTGGGCGGCAAGGCCCCGCCGGTTCCGGTCTATGCCGGTCTGCCGATCACCCCCGTGCCCGACCGCATCGGCGACGCGGGGTTCGTCCCTCAGTTCCGCCGCACGGTCGGCACGCCACGCGCACCCCCGGCATTCTCCGTTTGACGCTTGAAATCGCTCCGCTGCCGCGGAGCCATCAGTCACGCGCTTTCGGAGAACACCATGCGCCTCTTATCCAAACTCGCCTTGATGGCTGTGTTGCTCGCAGCCGCGCCGGCCGCTTTTGCCCAAGCAGGAGGGACTTCCAAGATAAATGTCGAACAACCCTGGGCCCGAGCGACACCGGCCGGCGCCATGACCGGCGCCGTCTATATGACGCTCGCCAACAGGACCAATACCGAAGATCGTCTCACAGCCGCGTCCTCGGACGTCGCCAGCAAAGTGCAAATTCACGAAATGGCGGTCGTCAACGGGATCATGCAGATGCGCCAGCTCACCGACGGCCTCGCGGTTCCGGCCGGCGGATCGGTGACGCTCAAGCCCGGCGGATACCACGTGATGCTGATCGGATTGAAGAAACGGCTGATTGCGGGCCAAACGTTTCCGCTCACGCTCACTTTCGCGAACGCCGGGAATATATCCATCACCGTTCCAATACAGGCCATCGGGGCGACCAACAGCGGCAACGGCGGCATGGGCAAGATGGAGATGAAGTGATGCGCGCACGTCCGTGGATTATAATAGCCGCGGCCGGCGTCGTCGCTTTTGGCGCGATTGCGCTGGTCCTCACATTCGCGGTTGCGCCGCGGCAAATCGGGCAGGCGGTCGGCGTTGCCTCCATCGGCGGCCCATTCACGCTGACCGACGACACTGGTGCGACGGTGACCGATAAGACGCTCGCCGGCAAACCCTACGTGATGTACTTCGGCTACACCTACTGCCCGGACGTCTGCCCAACGACGCTCTTCGACCTCACGCGCTGGATCAAGGCCCTCGGTCCGGATGCCGACAAGCTCAGCTACGTGTTCGTCACCGTCGATCCGGAGCGAGATACGCCGAAGCTGATGCACGAATACTTGGCATCCTTCGACAAGCGCATTCGCGGCTTCACCGGCACGCCGGCGCAGATTGCCAAGATCGCCAAGGAATATCGTGTCTACTACAAGAAAGTCCCGAGCAGCGACGGCAGTTATCTCATGGACCACTCGGCCATAATTTATCTGATGACCGCGGATGAGAAATTCGACACGGTCATACCGTATCAGGAGAAGGACACCGCAGCGCTCGCCAAGCTGAGAGATCTCGTGGCGACGGCGCCATCGTCCTGATTCTTCATGGCCATGAGGGGGCCGGCTCTCGCACTCGGCGACGGGCGCGGGATGCCGGTGCGGGGGCATGACAATAGGCTCCCCGATCCTGTAGAAGCCGCTTCGCAGGGGTTAGTCGGGAGCAAGCATGACCGCCATCGTCGACATCATCGGCCGGGAGATTCTGGACAGCCGTGGCAACCCAACCGTCGAGGTCGACGTCGTTTTGGCCGACGGCTCTCGCGGACGCGCCGGGGTGCCGTCGGGGGCCTCGACGGGCACGCAGGAGGCACTCGAGTTGCGCGATGGCGAGAAGCGCTATCTCGGCAAGGGCGTGCGCAAGGCGGTCGATGCCGTCAACGGCGAGATCTTCGACGCGCTGAGTGGCATGGATGCCGAGGCCCAAGTCAAGATCGACGAAACCATGATCGGCCTCGACGGCACGCCCAATAAGGGCCGGCTCGGCGCCAATGCCATTCTTGGCGTTTCGCTGGCCGCCGCCAAAGCCGCGGCGGCCGCGAACAAGCTACCGCTTTACCGCTACATCGGCGGCACCGCGGCGCGACTTCTGCCGGTGCCGATGATGAACATCCTCAATGGCGGCGTCCATGCCGACAATCCGATCGATTTTCAGGAATTCATGATCGTGCCGCTCGGCGCGCGAAACTTTGCCGAGGCGTTGCGGGCCGGTTCAGAGATATTTCACACGCTGCGCGCCGCGCTCAAAAGCGCCGGCCACAACACCAATGTCGGCGACGAGGGCGGTTTCGCCCCCAATCTGCCATCGGCCGAAACGGCCATCGAGCTGATCCTCGCGGCGATCGAAAAAGCCGGTTATCGGGTCGGCAACGACGTCATGCTCGCGCTCGATCCGGCGGCAAGCGAATTCTTCGGCGAGGGCTCCTATCGCTACAAGGGCGAGGGCAAGACACGATCGGTGGCGCAGCAGGTCGAATATCTCGTCGCGCTTGCCAAACGCTATCCGATTGTCTCGATCGAGGACGGCATGGCTGAAGATGACACAGCCGGCTGGAAATTGTTGACCCAACAACTCGGCGCGCGCTGTCAGCTTGTTGGCGACGACAATTTCGTCACCAATGTCGCGCGTCTTTCCGAAGGTATCAAAAACGGCATCGCCAATTCGATTCTTATCAAGGTGAATCAGATCGGCACGCTGACCGAAACGCTGGCAGCCGTCGAGACCGCCCACAAAGCGGGCTACACTGCAGTGATGTCGCATCGCTCCGGCGAGACCGAGGACGCGACCATTGCCGACCTCGCGGTCGCGACCAATTGCGGCCAGATCAAGACCGGTTCGCTGGCGCGCTCCGACCGCACCGCCAAGTACAACCAACTGCTGCGCATCGAGGAAGAACTGGGAACGCAAGCAAGCTACGCCGGGCGTGCCGCCTTCAAATTGCTCGGATAATCGGCATGAGATATATTTCTCAGGGGGGTGGCGCGACCTTGACGTCGCAATTCTGGGGCCTCTGCAACATCGATCACGGCAAGTCATGGAACAGACGCTGGAGTTGAGCCCAGGCGACCGCAGACTTGCCGCCGATCAATTGCGTGATTTTGTGGTCACTTCGGTCGATGCAGCGCTAGCATCGGATACGCCGTTCTATCATCTCGTGCTCGACCGCGTATTTCCAGATGACATTTATGACGCGATGCTCGCCAACATGCCGGACAGCTTCGACTATCGGCCCATGCACGGCCGCAGCAAGCAAGAGGCTTTCGTCGACGGCAGGCCGACGCGGGTGAAAATCGATTTGTTTCCGGAATATATCCGGCCTCTACCAACGGCCAAGCGTGCGGTGTGGGACATTGTCGGACGGGCGCTATGCTCCGCGCCGGTGCGCGATGCATTCGTCCGGCGCCTTGCGCCGGCGCTCGAACGCCGCTTCGGTCGCGGTTACGCCACCGTGGGTATGTATCCGATCCCCGTGCTTACACGCGACATCCCAGGCTACCTGATTACGCCGCACACTGACACGAAGTGGAAGGGCATCACGGTGCAGCTTTATCTGCCGACCGATCGCTCCACAACCCACATCGGCACGATTTTTCACAAGCAGCTTGGCGACCGTAGCCTGCAAAAGAGCAAGCAGATGTCGTTTGCTCCCAATTCCGGCTATGCGTTTGCGGTCGGCACAGATACCTGGCACTCGGCCGATGCGGTCGGTCCCGAGGTGAGAACCCGTGACAGCATCTTGCTGACATATTTCGTCGACGCGGGCGTGCTGCGTTTTCTGCGCAACCGCGGTAAGCGGGTCGGCAATTTTGTCCTCAACGAATTCCGCAGCCGATTGCGGTGATGGCTTACAACTCCCGAGGGCACCCCGGATCGGCGCTTTGGCGCAGCCGAATAACGGGACCATTAATGCCGTCTTAAGCCGCAACCTCGCATGGTTGCGGTATGGTCACCCGTAAACGACTCCGTTCCGTGCTGAACGCGCTCGGCCTCTACGTGCTCGCAGCGTTGCTGATTGGTTATTTCGGCGTGAATGCGTTCAGCGGCAATCGCGGGCTGAAGGCACAGCAAGACATCGACCGGCAAATCACATCGCTCTCCGCTCAACTTGACCGTCTCAAACTTGAGCAAGCACAATGGGAACGTCGCGTCGCGCTGTTGCAGGCCGACAAGCTCGATCCCGATATGTTGGACGAAAGTGCGCGCAAGCTCTTAGGCTACGTGGACCCAGACGACCTCACCTTGATGCTGGCGTGGCATCCCCTGGCGCCGCCGGATGCGCCCCGGCCTTGAACTCGACCCGCTTATCCCCAAAATAATTTTTTGCGACAATGGTTTGGGAAGTCTCTCCCATTTCATTTGGCAAGACGCCGGCTTTCGCCATGGAGCGATTTCGGCTATGGGATAAATTGCGATGTCTCGAGGACAATAATGGCCGTCGCCAAAACCAAGCCTGCTGAACAGGACGCACAGGAACTGCGCCCCGGCAACGAGTGGGGGCCGCACCTCACACCGGTTCCCGAATTCACCAAGGAAGCGGAGTTTCAGGCGCTCCGCCAAATGCTGTTGATACGCCGCTTCGAGGAAAAGGCCGGCCAGATGTACGGCATGGGCCTGATCGGCGGATTCTGCCACCTCTATATCGGCCAGGAGGCGGTTGTGGTCGGCATGCAGATGGCGAAACTGGACGGCGACCAGATGATTACTGGGTACCGCGACCACGGCCATATGCTCGCCTGCGGCATGGACCCCAAAGGCGTGATGGCGGAACTGACCGGGCGGCGCGGCGGCTATTCCAAGGGCAAAGGCGGCTCGATGCACATGTTCTCGCGCGACAAGAATTTCTTCGGCGGGCACGGCATCGTCGGCGCGCAGGTTCCGATCGGCACGGGGCTCGCATTCGCCAACAAATATCGCGACAACAACAATGTTTCGCTGACCTTTTTGGGTGACGGCGCAGCAAACCAGGGCCAGGTCTATGAGAGTTTCAACATGGCCGAGCTGTGGAAGCTGCCAGTGGTCTATGTAATCGAGAACAACCGTTACGCGATGGGAACCGCAGTATTACGTTCTTCGGCGCAGACCGATTTCTCCAAGCGCGGCCTATCCTTCAATATTCCAGGCAAACAGGTCGACGGCATGGACGTGCGTGCCGTGAAGGCCGCAGGCGAGGAAGCGATGGCTTGGTGCCGCGCCGGCAAGGGCCCGACGATTTTGGAAATGATGACTTATCGCTATCGCGGTCATTCCATGTCGGACCCTGCCAAATACCGGACCAAGGAAGAAGTCGACAAAATGCGCACCGAGCACGATCCGATCGAACAAGTGCGCCACCGACTTCTCGACAGGAAATGGGCGAGCGAGGACGAATTGAAGAAGATCGACACTTCGGTGCGCGCAACCGTCAACGAAGCGTCCGAGTTTGCAACTCAGGACGCCGAGCCTGATCCCTCCGAACTTTACACAGATGTCTATCGCTAAGCGCCATCATGTCGGGTCGGCCGGGCCGACGCCGCGCTCCGGCATGAGATCGATGAGTGAGCCATGCCCACCCAAGTCCTGATGCCGGCGCTCTCGCCCACCATGGAGAAGGGCAATCTCTCCAAGTGGCTCAAGAAGGAAGGCGACGCCGTCAAATCCGGCGACGTGATCGCCGAGATCGAGACCGACAAAGCCACTATGGAAGTGGAGGCGGTCGACGAAGGCACGCTCGGCAGGATTTTGGTGCCGGAAGGCACCAACGATGTCGCGGTCAATACGCCGATCGCCATGATCCTTGCCGAAGGCGAGGACGCCGCCGCGCTCAAGGACGGCAAAGCGACTGCTGCCGGCCAGACGGCAGCGCGCTCGCAACCGGCACAACAGCAGCACGCCGCGCAGTCCGCGCCACCGGCGCCGAAGGACGAGCCGGCCAAGAAGGCTGAGGCGCCGGCACCCGCCAAGACCGGGACCGCCAAGCCGCCGCCGGCGCAGATCATGCCGGAGCCCGAAGTCCCGGAGGGCACCGAGCTCGTGACCATGACCATGCGCGAGGCGTTGCGCGACGCCATGGCGGAGGAAATGCGTCGCGATCCCGACGTGTTCGTCATCGGCGAGGAAGTCGCTGAGTATCAGGGCGCCTACAAAGTGACGCAGGGTCTGTTAGACGAATTCGGCGCGCGGCGCGTCATCGACACGCCGATCACCGAGCATGGCTTTACCGGTCTCGGTGTCGGCGCCGCGCTCGCCGGATTGAAGCCCATCGTCGAGTTCATGACGTTCAATTTCGCCATGCAGGCGATGGATCAGCTCATCAATTCGGCAGCAAAGACGCCCTATATGTCGGGCGGCCAGGTGCGGGTCTCGATCGTGTTTCGCGGACCGAACGGGCCGGCGGCGCGGGTCGCTGCGCAGCACAGCCAGGACTATTCCTCCTGGTATTCACACATTCCCGGCCTGAAAGTGATCGCGCCATCCACCGCCGCCGACGCCAAGGG
>JASHQI010000253.1 GCA_030037645.1 Xanthobacteraceae bacterium | reverse complement strand
TCGGCTTCATGGCCGCGCAGTGGGCCCGCGAATATCGCGCGCAGGCACGCGACGGCACCGAGTAATTTCTCGCATAAATCGGACGACTTGCCGGCGCCGGAGGCGGCGGTGCCCCGGCTTCCTGGCCACCGGTGCGCATAGCGAATTTTCGCGCCGCCTTCCAAGCTTGCAAAAAAGCAGTTGCTATTGTCGATTATCGTATGCTACGATATGTAGCGTTAACACAGGTAGCGACACAATGACCGACAATCTTCCCGACCTCGGCGAACTCGAGCGCAAGGTGATGCAATTGATTTGGGCTCATGGTCCAATGACCGCGGAACTGGTGCGCGAGCGGCTCGACCGACGGCTCAAGGAATCGACCGTGCGGACCGTGCTGCGGCGACTGGAAGAAAAAGGTTTCGTCAGCCACACAACCGAAGGCCGCACCTACATCTTTAGCGCTGTCCATGACCGGCAGCGCGTGGCGGCGAAGGCGGTGCATCGCATTGCCGACTGGTTCTGCGACGGGTCGATCGAAGAGGTCCTGGTCGGTATCGTCGATGCCAAAATGCTCGACAAAGAGCAGTTGGAATTGCTTGCGGCAAAAATCGAGGCAATCAAGCGAGCGAGGAAGTGATGCTGCCAATCATTGTGGAAGCCGCGATCCGTTCGATGGTTCTGGTTGCGGCGGTGTGGGTCGGTCTGACGCTGCTGCGCATTACGAACCCGCACGTTCTGATGTCGGTTTGGCAATTGGTCTTGGGCACGTCGCTGGTCATGCCTTTCGTGGTCGGCTGGGCGACATTTCCGCTGCCTCAAACGCCGATGGCGTTCCACGGGCTGCATCAAATTCATCAGATGCTGTCATCGGATCCGCCCGTACTGCTTTCACCATCTGCCGGACCGGTGCTGCCCGAGGTCGGGCACTCGATCATCGATTGGCGCGCCACTTGCGCCTCGATTTATCTAGTCGTCGCGGCATTTTTGCTACTCCGGCTGCTTGCCGGCAGCGCCCTGACATGGAAGCTCGCCCGCTCGGCCTTGCCGGTTCGCGAGGATTGGACCGCCGACCTCGACGTGCGCGCAAGCGCGCGCATCACTGTGCCGGTGACTTTTGGCTCGATGATCCTGTTGCCTGCAAATTATGTGGGCTGGGATGCGACCAAGCGCCGGGCCGTCATGGCGCACGAATGCGCGCATGTCAGCCGACGCGACTTTTACATTCTGCTGCTTGCATCGATCAATCGGGCCATTTTTTGGTTCAGCCCGTTGGCCTGGTGGCTCAATAGTCGCATCGCTTATCTGGCGGAGGCCAGAAGCGACGCGGCCGCGATCGCCGATATCGACGATCGCGTGCGCTATGCGGAAATTCTGCTTGCCTTCGGCGCCACGCCGAGTCGCGCAACGATGAGCCTGGCGATGGCCGGGACAACGACAGTTGCCCGCCGGGTCGAGCACATTCTGGCCGAGACGATCGTGCCGAAAATGATGACCTGGAAAACATGGTTGGCAGTGCTCGCTTGCGTGCTGCCGCTCGCCGCGTTGACCGTGGGGGCGGTCGCGCAAGCGCCGGCGCAAACTCAAGGGAGTCCAGCGCAAACGCCGGCGAATAATGGTTCGACTGCGACACACCCCGATTCTTCAACGAAGCCCCTGCCCACGCCGGATGCCGAAACATTGCGGCAGCGGCAGGCGGAACAGAAAAAGCCGCGACATGAAATTCAGATCGTCCCGGCGATTCTCGATAATTACGTCGGTTATTACAAGTTCGGCGCCTATCGGGTCATGACCGTGACGCGACAGGATGACCACCTGTTCGTCCAGTTCACCGGTCAGGATGTGACGCAAGTCTATCCGGAAAGTCCGCAGAAATTCTTTTACAAGAATGCTCCGACGCAGATTTCATTTGTCACCGATGCGCAAGGCCACGCCACCGGCCTCGTCCTGCACCAGGGCGGCTTGGAGCGGCCGGCGCCGCGCATCGATCAGGCGGAAGCGCAAAAGCTGCAAGTCAGCTTCGCGAAGCGGCTCAAAGGCGAGGCGCCGATGCCCGGCAGCGAGGCGGCGCTGCGGGGCCAAATCGACGCATTCGAGAAAGGTCAACCTGATTTCGATGCCATGACGGAAGGGCTGGCGGCGGTGACGCGCCCGCAAGTACCGAAGATTCAGCGCGAGTTCGCCCTGTTGGGCCCAGTGCAATCGATCTCGTTCATGGGCGTCGGCATTTCCGGCTGGGATATCTACGAGGCCAAATTTACCAACGGCATCTCAATCTGCAGAATCCTTTTGACGCCGGACGCCAAAATCGGAGGCCTACGCTTCGAGTGGGGACCTTAAATCCGAACGCGCGCTGCGGTGTTGTTTGGAAACCGATCGAGTTTGTCGCGTCCTGGATCGCGCCCGATTGCAGGCCGTCGCGCCAGCTAATCCGAGCGCCGGCGTGATCTGCACGCACATACTCCGCAATGCGATCTGTCGACGTCGGCGTCGTTGCCCAGCAACCATCCCCACGCGGCTCGCGAAACAGTTTGCCTTCCTCCCGAATAAATGCTACATACTGTAGCAGTACGGCTTGTAGCGTTACCTATGTAACGACAAACAGGGAGATCAAGGATGTTTCGCTTGAGGCGGCCATTCCTCGTGCTCACGGTGACGGTGCTCGTGTCGATCCCCGCCGCTGCCGCTCAGTCCAAAGCGGTCGGCCGCAGTTTCGAGGAATGCCAGGCGCTGGCAATTACGCGCGGTGTGCCGACACGGTCGACGACCAGGGTCTATCATCGCTACCTGCGATACAAAGCAGCCGGCACGGCGAAAAATCCCAAGGGCCTCATGGCGCGGTGCATGGCCGGCACCGGTTAAGTCGCCGATCGCGTGCGCCGAGAGCCTTTTTCGGTTTTGATGGAATTAAAACCGGGCTCTGGGGCATTTCGGTTGAGCATGATCTTTTCCGAGAACCGGGTTCCACCTTTCGGGATCATGCTCTCTAGATCGGCGGAAAAACATCGCCGGCTTGCGCCAATGTTTTCCGCGCGATGCGGCTGTCATCCTGCATTTGGCGCACCAATTCTTCGGTCGAACCAAACATTCTCTCGTCGCGGATCCAATCGATAAAGGCGATGTCGATGCTTTTGCCGTAGAGATCGCCGGAGAAATCAAACAAAAAAACCTCGAGCAATACCGCGCCGATATCGAACATCGGCCGCCGGCCGAAACTCGCGACGCCATCGTAGCGGCGACCGCCGATTCCGATGCGAACCGCATAAATGCCATGCCGCAAGGCACACCCCGCATCGAGACGAAGATTCGCGGTCGGGAAGCCGAGCTTGCGCCCGCGCTTGTCGCCGTGGATGACCGTGCCTGACACGAACCACGGGAAGCCGAGCATCTCGGCGGCTTGGTCGAGCTGACCGGCCGCGAGCGCGTCTCTGATCGGGCCCGAGGAGATCGGGCGGCCGTTGTCCTCGAATCGGGGCACGACCTCGACCGAAAACCCGCGCCTTCTGCCTTCGGCGGCGAGAAAGTCCGGCGAGCCGCCCCGGCTCATGCCAAAATGGAAGTTGAAGCCGATGACGGCGCCGCTGACGGCAAACCTTTCGACCAGGATGCGAGAGACGAACTCTTCCGCGGTGAGACGCGCGAGCGTCGCATCGAAGGTGAGCACGATCGCACCATCGAGCCCGGTCGAGGCCAGCAGCCGCAATTTTGCGGCTTCGTCGGTCAGCCGGAACACCGGCGCCGAAGGATTGAAGAAGTCGCGTGGGTGCGGTTCGAAGGTCAGCGCCGTCGCCGGACAGCCGAGCGCCCGGGCGCGAGCGATCGCAGCCGCGATCACGGCTCGGTGGCCACGGTGCACTCCGTCGAAATTGCCGATGGCGATGACCGCACCACGCAAGGCATCATCGGGCGCGCTATCGCGCACGACGCGGAAGCTTTTCGTCGGCATCGGAGCTTCAATGGTTAAGAAAACCTGAACCGCCTTAGGTGGCGTTGCGGCCGGCCCAAAGTCAAGCACGCCGACTTGCAGGGGTTGTGCGACGCAAACACGGCCGATTACGGCGATTAACCCGATGTTCAATCCCCGTTGATAGTTTTGCCGCCCGTTTGGGAAGGGGTGGTCCGGGGCGGCCACTCGAAGTGCCAAGCCGACGCGCATCAGTCTCGCGCCACCGGCGCTCTAGGAGCAGAGCGATGGCTCTCGACTCGTCGATGTCCGTGCTCGTGGTCGACGACTACGGCACGATGGTCCGCATCATCCGCAACCTGTTGCGGCAACTTGGCTTCGAAGATGTCGACGACGCCAGTGACGGCGCCACCGCCCTCGCCAAAATGCAGGGCAAGCGCTACGGCCTGGTCATTTCCGATTGGAACATGGAACCGATGACCGGCTACGACCTGCTCAAGCAGGTGCGCGCCGATCCAAGCATCGGCGAAGTACCCTTCATCATGGTGACGGCAGAGTCGCGCACCGAGAACGTGATTGCGGCGAAGAAGGCGGGCGTCAACAATTATATCGTCAAGCCGTTCAATGCGCAGACGCTCAAAGCCAAAATCGAGGCGGTGTTTGCCGAGAGAGCGGAACCCGCCGTAGTGTCTGTCGCGCGCTAGTGTGGCTTTGGTTCAAAAGTCCGCACAATGAGCCCAGCCGAAATGATGGTGCGGACTTCTGAGCCGCCACACTAGGGCCTTTTCGGTTTTGATGGAATCAAAACCGGGCTCCGCACAGGGCCCAAACGTCACCACACGAGCCCGCGCATGATCGCCTTCGGCGCGACGCCGGCGGCGGCGAAGATGGCGTTCAAAGCCTTAAGGTCGGGCGCCGCGCGACCGCCGAATTCCTCGGCGTGGATCCCCGAAGTGACGAACAAGCTGTCCAGTCCGATAGCTGCCGCACCCTTGAGATCGGTCCGCACCGAATCGCCGATCGCCAACACGCGCGACAGCGGCGCCGCCGCACCGCGCAACGCGGCAGCCCGCGCCAGCGCGGCTTGGTAGATCGGCGCATGCGGCTTGCCGCAATAGAGCACCTCGCCGCCGCGGGCGGCATAAGCCTCGGCCAGCGCGCCGGCGCAATAGACCAGCGTTTCGCCGCGCTCGACCACAATGTCGGGATTGGCGCAGACCATGAACAGGGAACGGCCGCGCATCACAGCGAGCATCTCGCGATAGCTGTCGGGCGTCTCCACGGTGTCATCGAATAGGCCCGAGCAAACCACATAATCGGCGCGTTCGACCGGCGCGAACGTGACGTCAAGGCCGGCGAAGATCGGCAGATCGCGTTGCGGCCCGAGGTGAAACACGGTCTCATTCAGCCGTGTTTCGACGATAGCGCGGGTGACGTCGCCGGAGCTGGTGATTGCGTCGTAGGCGTCGTGCGGGACGCCGAACCGATCGAGAGCCCGCACGACGGCGGTGCCCGGCCGCGGCGCATTGGTGATGAGGATCGCCGTACCGCCGCTGGCGCGAAAGCGCATCAGCGCCTCGCAGGCCGGCGCATATGCGGCAAGGCCATTGTGCATGACGCCCCAGACATCGCACAGCAGCACGTCATAGTCGCCCGCGACCGTTGCAAAGCGCTCGATGAAATCAGACACGGCTGTTACGGCTGAGTTCGCTCGATCGGCGCAAAGGGCGCGATCGTCGGTCCATAACGCGCATCATAGCGAGCCAATCGAAGCAATCGGACCTTGTTCACCGAAATTCCAGTCTGCTTTGCCGCGACGCACCTTGCAATGACGCAGTCCCGGTCAGGTGCGTCCGCCGGCGCGGGCGAACTGGGCGAGGCCGCCGCGCGCCGCAGCCGCGGCATCGACCTTGAGCGGATCGCTCCTGACGGCCTCGCCTTTTGCGGCATCGGCGACTGCGGCATCTTTGCCGGCGTCGGCGGCGACGCCCTGCAGCGCTTCGGCGCGCACCGGCCGCGGCGGCGAAAACAGGTGGCCCTGCCCGAAACGGACATCATAGTCCAATAAATCGACCACCGTGGTTTCAACTTCGATGCGATCGGCGATGAGATCGATTCCGAAGCGCCCGAGCAAATCCGAGAAATCGGCCGGATGGATATCGGTGGAGGCGGCGCCGAGCCGGTTGAGCAACAGCGTGGCCGGCGCCTTGATGAAGCGAAAGCCGCGCTCAGTCAGCTCACGCGGCTCGATGCGAAGATCGGTGAGATTGTCGATGGAGAAACGAAAGCCACGCTCGGCGAGCGCGGCGAGGCTTTCGTGCTCGATTGGCCCCATGGCGCGCACTGCGCGTTGGCTGAATTCGAACACCAGTGCCGAAGCAATGGCGCGGTTGGCGTCGATGAATTCGACAAATTTCGGGAAGCCGGAATCCGTCAGCGTTGCCGCCGAAAGATTGCAGAACAATCCGATCTCGCGATTCTTCAGAAGCAACCGTCGCACCACCTGCACGCAGCGCAACACCGAGAGGTTATCGAGCTTCGGCATCAGCGAGCCCGCTTCGGCAAAGCCGAGGAAATCGGCGGCCGCCACGACATCGCCGTTCTCGGCCTTGAGCCGCGACATCGCCTCGTAATAACGAACCTTGCGCTGCGGCAGGGTTACGATGGGTTGCAGGTAGAGATCAATCCTGCTGGCCTCGATGGCGTTCCTGATCGCAGCCACGATGCCGTCATTGTCCAAACCGGCGAAGGCGGCAACCGCGCGCTGAGGCGGCGCCGGCGACGCGGCGATGGATTGAGATGCCGGCGCGGCGATCGGCGACATGACGTCTGCCGGCTCCGTTACCGAAACTGCCGGCGTCGGCGCGGTCGGCGCATCGGGACGCTGACCGTTCTCCCCGCCAAGCGCAGCGTCGTGCATGGCAACCGAGTCCGCGAGCTGCTTGATCAGCGTCGACAGCTCTTCAATTTCGGTGGCGAGCGGCTGCGCCGTGGCCAGGGTCTTGTCGAGAATCGTTTCGATCTTCGTCTCCACGTCGGCGAGCCGGCGACCGAATTCCGAAAGTTGGCGCGCCAGATCGTTCGAACTGCGCGACAGAGTTGCGATCTGGCTGCTGACCTCGGCGCGGTCGCGGGTGCGGGCTGCAATGGTGTTGTAGACGACGAGAGCAGTCAGAACGCCAAGCGCCAACAGCGCCGATTCGGCGCCGGTCAGGCCAAAGCGCAGGTAGACCACATAGCCGAGCGAGCCGGCTATGAGCACCATGCAGACAGCGATGAAGAAGGCACTGATCCGCACCATGCCGAACTCCATTGTGCCTCACGCCGGACGATGCCCACCCCGTCAGGCCCAAGCCCGTGACCCGGGCTGACAGGTTCACGGACGAGCGATTCGCGCCCGGATGGTAGCAGTGTCCACAAGCGCCGCGGCGCCGCAAGTGCGTCGCCATGCATGGCCAAGCGAACGGTGTCCATTTATAAGCCAATTGCAATCCATACCCCTCTCCACGATCAGCCAATCGCAGCGATCCTAGTGTCCGACACAAATGCGCTGACGCCTTCGATTCCGCAGCCCATGCCCAACATGGCGCCCGAACCGGCGCCGCGGTCGGCCTTGCTCGGCTTCATCGAAAGTCGGCCACAAGCCGCTTTTGCCAGCTTCCTGACCCTCCATTTTGCGATATGGACCGCATTGCCGACGCTGCTTTATGCCAATCTGCCGCTGGATCTGATCGAGGCGCTGACTTACGGCCGTGAATGGCCGCTCGGCTCCGACAAGCTGCCGCCCCTGCCGTGGTGGCTGGTGGAGATCATGTATCGGGTCTTCGGCGCCGATGCCGCCTATTACGCGCTCGCGGAGGTGGTGGTCATTATCACGTTCGCCCTGATCTGGGCGACCGCACGGCCGCTGGTGGGCACCACAGGCGCGCTGGTGGCCGTGCTGATCATCGACGGTTTGCACTACTTCCAGTACACAGCGGTCAAATTCAACCACGACGTCATCCAATTGCCGTTCTGGGCGCTGGCCGGTTACACCTTCCATGCCGCGCTCAAGCGCGGACGAGTCGGCCACTGGCTGCTTCTCGGTTTCGCCTTTGGCGGCGCGCTGTGGGCAAAATATTTTGTCGTCATGTTGGCGGCTCCGTACGCGCTTTTCCTGCTATTTGATCGCGACGCGCGCCGCGCGCTGCGTACCCCCGGGCCATGGCTCGGAATCGCGGTCGCGCTCGTCATCGCGTCGCCTCATATCGTCTGGTTGTTCGCGAATAATTTCCTGCCGTTCGCCTATGTCGACGAGAGATCGGCCCCGGTGCGGGGCTGGTACGACCATCTCTGGAATCCGGCCCTTTTCGCGGTCGGTCAGCTTTTTTTCTCGCTGCCGACCCTGTTTAT
>JASHQI010000040.1 GCA_030037645.1 Xanthobacteraceae bacterium | reverse complement strand
TCGATATCGGCGATGCGCTTGATGCCGGCGACGAGATCGGCGCCGTTGCGGTAGCCGCCGGGATGCGGCGCATAGCGCTCGCCGGCGCCGCCGGGCGGATCACCGCGCAGCGCCACGATGTGGCGCACCCCCGCCGCCGCGTAGGCGGCGATCACCGCATCGATGTCGGCGCGCGTCGCGGCCACACAGGTCAGATGCGCCGCCGGTGTCAGCATGGTTTCGGCAAGGATGCGCTTGACCGTCGCGTGGGTCCGCTCGCGGGTCGAGCCGCCGGCGCCATAGGTCACCGACACGAAGTTCGGCCGCAGCGGCGCCAGCCGCGCGATTGCTTCCCACAGCGTTTGCTCCATCTCCGCGGTTTTCGGCGGAAAGAATTCGAAAGACACCCGGATCGTTCGCGCGGCACCCGCGCGCACAAAGCGACTGGCCCGATCGAGGCTCATCAGGCGACCTCACGTGCTACCGGTGCGGCCAGCACGATGCGCGGGTCGCGCGCCAGCCAGAGCGAGACCGCGATCTTGCCCTCCGGCCCCGGCGGGATCGTCTGTTGCCGGATCATGTCCAGGCCTGCGGCCTCCAGCCACTGCGTCACACTTTCGGCGGCGAAGCCGAGCCGGCGATGGGCGTGCTGCTCGCGCAGGAATTCGAGATCGTGCGGCGCAAAATCGACGACGACGAGCCGGCCGCCGGGTCGCAGCACGCGCGCCGCCTCGGCGATGGCGTGGGCGCTGTCGTCGAGGAAGTGCAGAACCTGATGGAGAATGACGACATCGAACGAATCGCGCGGCAGTGCGAGGTCATAGATGTCGCCGTGACGCACGCTGCAATTGCGGGCGCCGGCGCGGTCGAGTCGCGCGCGCGCCAGCGCCAGCATGTCCAGCGACAGATCCAGTCCAAGGCCGCGCTCAATGTCGTTGGCGAACAGCTCCAGCATGCGGCCGGTGCCGGTGCCGAGATCGAGCAGCGATCGCATCGGCTTGTCGGCGAGCGCGGCGCGGACCGCCTCTTCGACCGCAGCGTCGGCGACATGCAGCTTGCGGATTCGGTCCCACTCGGCGGCATGCTTGCGGAAATAATTCTGCGCGGCGGCGGCCCGAGCCGAGCGCACTGCGGCAAGCCGTTCGCGATCGCGCGCGATAATTGCGTCATTGGGATCGAGCCGCGCCACCAGTGCGCGCGCGATGTCGGCCGAGCTGCCGCGCTCGCCGAGGCGGAAGAAGGCCCACGATCCCTCCCGAAAGCGCTCGACCAGGCCGGCCTCGGCCAATAGGCGCAGATGCCGGGATAGCCGCGGTTGCGACTGGCGCAGAATTTCGGTCAGGTCGGAAACCGTGAGCTCTGCCTCGGCGATCAGCGCCAGGATGCGCAGCCGGGTGGCTTCACCCGCAGCCTTGAGCGCAGTGGTCAGATCCGGGAACGAAAGTGGGCTGGAATCCATGTTGTTTCACCAGAAATTTCATATCATATAAAGATATCTTTATACCATTAAATGGGCTATGGCAAGGCTCAAGTTGGGACTTGGCCCATAATCCATGGGCGCGGTCCCGGAAGACCCGACAGCGAAGGCCTTGCCGGTTACAGCCTTGGCGGCTGTGGGCGCCGCATGCCAACCTGCGGGCATGAGCGGTCGAGCGAAACGCACTGCCGGGGCGGATTTGCGCGAGGGCGAAATCGCCGTCGAATTACCGGCGGGGGCCGATGCCTCGCTCTATTTCATCGGCCGCATCCATACGCCTTGGCGAAGCCGCGACGATTGTCCGAAGAACGGCCGCGAATCCGATGCGGTGTGCACCATCGAGCTTGATCCGCGCTGGATCGCGGGCCTGCAAGGCCTGGAAACGGTCAGCCATGTGCTGGTGCTGTATTGGATGGACCGAGCGCGACGCGACCTCGTGGTGCAAGCGCCCCGTCATTACGCCGAGCGACGCGGCACGTTCGCGTTGCGCTCGCCGGTGCGACCCAATCCGATTGCGGCCGCAGTAACGCGGCTTGTCGGCATCGAAGGCAACAAGCTCTCGGTCGTCGGTCTCGATTGCATGGACAACACG
The DNA here is from genome assembly GCA_030037645.1 of Xanthobacteraceae bacterium. Taxonomy (GTDB): domain Bacteria; phylum Pseudomonadota; class Alphaproteobacteria; order Rhizobiales; family Xanthobacteraceae; genus BOG-931. The sequence continues at coordinate 3,378 of JASHQI010000040.1, read as the reverse complement.
CCGCTGCTCGATATCAAGCCCTACTTTGCTTCGACCGACTCGGTGCCGGACGCCATTGTCGGTTGGCATGCCACGCGTAAGCGCTGATCGATCGATCCGTCGCTGCAGGACGCGAGCGCGAAGCCATCCAAGATGATGCGCTTGGTCAGAACAGCGGCGGCACGTCGCCGAGCGGCAGCAGGCCCAAATACATCGAGCCGTCGGAAAAGCGCAGTGGCAGGACGATCGCCGGCTTGTTGTCGATCTCGGTCTGCTGGCCCATTTTTTTGACGTCGTCGATCAAGCTTTCGTTCGCAGTCTGGCGCACGACATCGCCCAGGCCCGGCACCAGTTGGTCGAGTGCACCCAACCCCTGCGGCGCTTGGTTGCCACCACCGGTGAGCCGGTCGATGCCTTGGCCGATCAGCTTGTCGAGGCCCAACTGGGGAACGATATGCTCGATGCCGACGATGGCCACGCGCACGAGGCCATCGAGCTTGCCGTGCTCGTTGACGGTGAGCGTTCCGGCGCCGAGCACGGTGGCATCGGCGCGATCGATGCGGAACGATGTGATTTCAATTCCGCCGCCGGACGCCTGCATCTCGCGAAAACGCTCGGACCATGGCTTTGGCGACAGATCCTTGAAGCCGCGCAGCACCGCCTCGACTTCGCCCTGGAGCGGCTCGGCGAGCAAGGGATGAAGCGTGGGCGCACTGGCGGCGGAGAATCGCAGAACGGCGTCGATCACCGGATTGTCGCTCGCCGAGCCGGCGATGATGCGGCTGTCCAATCTTACGCTGTCGGCCGTAAACAGCGTGGTGCCGGTTGCGGCTTGGATTCGCACGAGGTGAGGCTGATCCAGCGCGACTGAAACGCTGTCCGGCTCGGGCGGCGGGCCATGGACGAGAATCTGTGCGCGCGACCAATTGGCAACCAAGCCTGGCGGCTGGCCCCATTGAGCCAAGGTGAGGGGCCCGGTGACATTGCCGACCAACAACGTTGGATCATAAACCTGCGCGGAAAACGTGACGCTTTTGGCGCTGATCGCAAATGGCTGCTGCTTGCTGACGATTTTGGCGGTGGCTGCCACGCAATGCGCCTCGATGCGGAACGGGAATCCGTTGATCATCTGCGAGCCGCAGGAATAGGTGCGGCCGGCCACGGCTTCGCGTTGCACCCAGCCGGCAAGCGTGCGGTCAGCGACTGAGGCGGCGTAGTACCAGAGCCACGTCCAGCCGACGCCGAGCACGATGACAAAGGCTAATGCGACCAGCGCCGGCCATAGCCGCCTGGAGCGCGATCGGGGTGCAGCGGGATATCGGCGCCACCGCTGATCATGCGCCCGCATCATGTTGAGCGGGGATTCACCCTGCATGGTTCCTCTTCGCTCGCCGGTGCGGCGTTTCAAAGACGAATATTGGAGTTCCCATTGCGAGTTTGCGGCTGGAATGTGGGAACTTCAAATCGGCCGCCTCGGCCTTTGCCATTGTACCGGCGCGGTCGTCCTGTTAGGCGAGCGGAACGGGGGCGGGGAGTCAACGAGGCATGGACACAAATGTCGAGGACGAAAGCGGAGACCTCTGGGTGTTCGGCTACGGCTCCCTGATGTGGCGACCGGGATTTGACGTCCTCGAACGGGTCCATGCCCGGCTCGTGGGTTTGCACCGGGCGCTTTGCGTCTATTCATTTGTCCATCGCGGCACGCCGGAGCGGCCCGGCCTCGTCCTCGGCCTGGATCGCGGCGGGATGTGCCGCGGCGTCGCCTTCCGCGTCGCCGCCGCGGCGCGTGTCGAGACCGTCGCCTATTTGCGGGCGCGCGAGCAGGTCACCACGGTGTACCGTGAAGCGATGCGGCGGATCGTGCTTGAGGACGAAACGCGGCGGCAGGTCATGGCGCTTTGTTACGTGGTCGACCGCGGCCACGTTCAATATGCTGGGCAGCTCTCGCCGGCCGAGCAGCTCCACTACGTGCGGCACGGCCACGGCCGGTCCGGCGCGAATCGCGACTATGTTCTCGAGACGGTGCGCGCACTCGAGGCGCTCGGCTATCGGGAGACCGATCTGCATCTGCTCGCGAACTGGCTCAAGGGACCGCATGAGCCGGCATCAGTCGCCAGTAGTCATTAATCAGTATTCGGCAATCGGGACTCCGCTCGGGCGAGCGTCGTGGTCATTGTCTGCTCATGGTTGACCGCGGCCTTCGGCGATCAGCCGCGCGGTTGCCTCCTCCAGGACGCTTTGGAGACGCTGAAGGAATGCGCGATTGTCCAATCCGGGCGCGATTGGAGCGAGGGCTTCGACCAGAATGGTACCAGGAAAACGTCGGAACGATCGCCGCGGCCAAAACAGCCCGGAATTGAGCGCCAGCGGGATGCACGGCACGCCCGCCGTGCTGTAGAGATAGACGACCCCCGCTTTGTAGCTCGGCTCGGCGCCGGGCGCGCGTCGCGTGCCCTCGGGAAAGATGACGACTTGGCGCGCGCGTTCCAGCTCTTCCTGCGTGCGCGCCCGCATGCGCGACAACGCCCTCAGCCGGGCGCCGCGGTCGACTGCGATCGTGCCGGCCCTCCAGGCCAGCCAGCCGAACAGCGGAAGCCAGATCAGCTCGCGCTTGAGGACGAACGTCGGATCGTCAAGAACGGCATAGAGAGCGAAAGTCTCCCACATCGACTGGTGCTTGCAGGCCACAAGACATGCTCCCTCGGGAATGTTTTCGAGGCCGCGCCACTCGACGTTGACGGCACAAACCACGCGCAGCAGCCAAAGGCTGCTGCGGGCATAGGAGCGAAGGAAAGCGTGCAGCACCGCATAGGGCAGCACAAGGCCGGGCAAAGCCAGGACCATGTGCCCGATCAGGTTGACGTAAAACAGCACGTTGAACAGCGCCGAGCGGACGAGAACGGCAAATGGACGAGCCAATATGGACTTGTTGTGCGGGACGCTGGCGCCGTTATGCACCGCGTGGCTCCGCAACGCTGTGGCTGTCGTCGTCGGTCGCCAGCGAATCAAACCGCATGCGCACCTTGGCGAACAGGTATTTGAGATATTCCGAGACCACCAGTCTCGTGGTTTCGCCGTTCGACCACCATGGCTCGATACGCAAACGGTCCGAGACCACAGGGAACGGAATGAGGGTCGCGTTCGGGAGCTGATGCGCGATTTCGGCAAGCGCGCGCGGCATATGGTAGGCCGATGTCACGATGATCAGCGAATGGAAACCGTGCTGGAGCGTCCAACGCCGGGCTTCGACGGCATTGCCAAAGGTGTTTTGCGCCGAATAGTCGAGGTCGACACAGCAAGCCAGAACGCGATTGTAGTTGACGACCTCATGGGCAATCTCGCCGGTCGTGGTGTCCGGATTGACTCCGGTGATGAGCAGGCGTTTGCCGCGGCCGGAAG
>JASHQI010000252.1 GCA_030037645.1 Xanthobacteraceae bacterium | reverse complement strand
CGCGCGCTCGCGCTCGGCGCGAAATTCTGTTTCACCGGGCGCTGCTTCGCCTACGGGCTCGGCGCGCTTGGCCCCGCCGGCGCGCCGCACGTGGCCGACCTGTTCCTCGACGAGATCAAGACCGAGCTTTTGCACGTCGGCGCGCGCTCGGTCGCCGAAGCCGCCGCCATCAAGGTGCGCCATCCGAACGCTTGGCGGATCGACAATTACTGAGGCGCAACTTTCTTCCCTCTTCCCTTGCGGGAGAGGGTGGCGAGTGTTCGCGTCAGCGAACACCAGCCGGGTGAGGGGAGCAGCCAAGCCGCTCGCTCCGCTCGCGCCCCCTCACCCTCCCTCGCTCGGCTCCGCCTCGCTCGGGCACCCTCTCCCGCAAGGGGAGAGGGCAATGTGCGTCGCATGCGTGGCATCTGTGCTCTGCGGGCTGTAACGTGCTAAGCGCACCGTGGCAGCGCGGATCGGCGGCGAGACCGGCGTCCGCGCACGCGCAACAGACCGACGAGAAAGCCGGCGAGATAGAATGAACGACTCCGCACGACCGGACCAGACGCAGTACCGCTTCATCGGCAAGCCGATGCCGCGCAAGGAGGATCAGCGGCTGCTCACCGGCAAGGGCCGGTTCACCGACGATTTCAATATCGACGGTCAGGCCTATGCGGTGATGGTGCGCTCGCCATACCCGCATGCTCGTATCGTCGCCATCGACACGGCACGGGCGAAGGCGATGCCGGGCGTGGTCGGCGTGCTCACCGGTGCGGATTGCGCCGCCGACAACATCGGCCCGATCCCGCACGATCCGGTGCCCAAGACAAAGTTCGACATGAAGCTCACCGGCCGCGGCGGCGCTGCGGTGTTTGCCGGTCCGCATGCGCTTCTGCCGGCGGACAGGGCGCGGCACGTCGGCGAGGCCGTGGCCATGGTGGTGGCCGAGACCAAAGCGCAGGCGATGGATGCCGCGGAAGCGGTCGAGGTGGCGTACGAGGAGCTTCCCTTCGTGCTGCACAGCGAGGATGCGATGCGGCCGGGCGCCCCGACGCTGTGGGACCAGGTGCCCGACAACATCACGGTCGAGACGTTTTTCGGCGACAAGGACGCCACCGATCGCGCCTTCGCCCGCGCCGCGCACGTGGTGAAACGGAAATTTCACATTGGCCGCGTCACCGGTGTGCCGATGGAGCCGCGCTCCGCGCTCGCGCAGTATGACGCCGCGACCGACAGCTACCTCCTCTACGCCGGCTCGGGCGGCGCGGTGCGGCAGCAGAATGAGCTGGTCCGCGTGGTCGGCGTTCCGCCGGACCGGCTGCGCGTGATTTCCGCCGACGTCGGCGGCAATTTCGGCACGCGCAATCGCACCTTTGTCGAATTCGGCCTTGTGCTGTGGGCGGCGAAGCGATTTGGACGTCCGGTGAAATTCACCGCCACGCGTTCGGAAGCCTTTTTGAGCGATTATCAGGGTCGCGATCTGGTGACGAGCGTCGAGCTCGCTCTCGATGAGAAGCACAAATTCATCGGCCTTCGCGCCACCAATATCAGCAATGTCGGCGCGCGCTGCGTGTCGCTGTCGCCGCTGAGCAAGGGATCGGGGCTGATTTCGGGTTCGTATGCGATTCCGGCCGCAAGCCTGCGTTCGCTCGCGGTGTTCACCAATACGATGCCGACCAACGCCTATCGCAGCTCCGGCCGGCCGGAAGTCACGTTCGCGATCGAGCGCTTGGTCGACGAAGCCGCCGCCGAGCTCGGCGTCGACCGCATCGCGCTTCGCCGCAAGAATATGGTTTCGCCCAACGCGATGCCGTACCGCAATTCAGTCGGCATGCTCTACGACAGCGGCCGCTATGAGGAGAATATGGACTGGGCGATGGAGATCGCCGACTGGAAGGGATTTTCGGCGCGACGCCGGGAAGCGAAACGCCGCGGCAGGTTGCTTGGGCGCGGCCTTGCCAATTACGTCGAATCCTCGATCGGTGCGCCCAAGGAGCAGACGCGCATCAAGGTGCGTCCGCAAGATTCGTCCGGACCGGCCCGCGTCGACGCCGTGATCGGCACGCAATCGAACGGGCAGGGTCACGAGACGAGCTTCGCCCAGGTCGTCGCCGATTTGCTTCATGTGCCCGACGAATCGGTCAACATCATCTACGGCGATACCGCGGTCGTTAAAGTCGGCGGCGGCTCGCATTCCGGCCGTTCGATGCGACATGCCGCGACGGTGTTCTCCAAGGCTGCCGGCGATCTCATCGCCAGAGGCAAACAGATCGCCGCAATCGTGATGGGGACGACGGCGGAAAATGTCACCTTCACCGATGGCCGGTTTGGCTCCCGCGACACCAACCGGACATTCGATTTTCTCGAGCTCGCCGGCGAAGCCGCTCGCCATGCGCTGCCCGAAGCGTTGCAGGACGGCATCGCCGTGGTCACCGACAACGAGATGCACGATCCGGTCTTTCCCAACGGCACCGCGATCTGCGAGGTCGAGATCGATCCGGACACCGGCGACGTGGCGCTGACCCGCTACGCTTCGGTTGACGATGTCGGCCGCTGCATCAATCCGCTGATCGTGCACGGGCAGACCCACGGTGCGATCGCGCAGGGCGTCGGGCAGGCGATGTGGGAACAGGTCTATCTCGACGGCGATACCGGCCAGCCGCTGACCGGCTCGCTGATGGACTATGGCATGCCCCGCTCGGACACCTTGCCCTCGTTCAAAACCGAGATTGCCGAGGTGCTGTCTCCGACCAACCCGCTCGGCATCAAGGCCGGCGGCGAGGGCGGCACCACCGCCGCGCCCGCGGTCATCGTCAGCGCAGTGCTCGACGCGCTCCGCGAAATTGGCGTAGACGACATCGCCATGCCGGCGACGCCCTTTGCCATATGGACCGCGATCCGGAACGCGAAAGCGCGCAGGACCAGACCTTGATCCAATTCGAAGGTCGATCTGCGCTTGCTTCACCTCTCCCCAGCGGGGAGAGGTCGCGCGAGCGCAGCGAGCGAGGGTGAGGGGGTTCGGCTGTTGGAGAATAGTCTCCAGCTTCCGAACCCCCTCACCCCAACCCTCTCCCCGTCGGGGAGAGGGAGCACGCCGCGCCAGCGCTGCGGCACCAACTTAGAATTCATCACGCTCCAGCCGAGAATAACTGCGACCCGGTGGAACGGCTTGGCCGTTCGTTGGTTTCCTATAGGGATTTTACATTCGTTTGCCGTTAAGCGGTGAAATCATGACGGCCCGAGTTTCCACGTATCCGCGCCGGCGACCGGCGGAGGATTCTCAACACGACATCGAGCGGACTTGCATCGACACGATCCGAACGCTTGCGATCGACGCCGTGCAGAAGGCGCAATCCGGCCATGCCGGCGCACCGATGGGATTCGCCCCGGTCGCTTACACGCTCTGGCAGGAGTTCTTGCGTTACGATCCGGCCGATCCGTTGTGGGCGAACCGCGACCGCTTCGTGCTGTCGAACGGTCACGCCTCGATGCTGCTTTATGCGATGCTGCACCTTGCGGGCGTGCGACGCCTCGACGGGCGCCGTGTCACCGACCGGCCGGCAGTGAGCCTCGACGACATCAAGAATTTCCGCCAGCTCGACAGCGTCACGCCCGGGCATCCGGAGTCCGACCGCACCACGGGCGTTGAAACGACGACCGGCCCGCTCGGTCAGGGTTGCGGCAACAGCGTCGGCATGGCGATCGCGTCGCGCTGGCTCGCGGCACGCTACAATCGTCCGCGCTTTACGCTGTTCGATTTTGACGTTTACACGATTTGCAGCGACGGCGATCTGATGGAAGGCGTCGCCAGCGAGGCTGCTTCACTCGCGGGTCACCTCGGGCTCGCCAATCTTTGCTGGATTTACGACAACAATACCGTGACCATCGAGGGCCATACCAAGCTCGCCTTCAGCGAAGACGTCGAAAACCGCTTCAAGGGCTATCATTGGCATGTCGTGCGGGTCCACGACGCCAATGATCGGCCGGCGCTGGTCGAAGCCCTCAAAGCATTTAGCCGCATCAGGAACAAGCCGACATTGATCATCGTCGACAGCATCATCGGCTACGGCGCGCCGCACAAGCAAAATACGGCGAAAGCTCACAGCGATCCGCTCGGCGATGAGGAAGTGCGGCTCGCCAAGCGGTTTTACGGCTGGCCGCCGGATGCGCAATTTCTGGTGCCGGATGGCGTCTACGATCGCTTTGCGAGCGGCATCGGCCGGCGCGGCCGGGCGCTGCGCGACGAATGGATGAAATTGTTTGTCGCCTTCAAGAAAGAAAATCCGCAAGCGGCGCACGAGATCGAAAAGCTGTTGGCCGGCGAGCTGCCGGCGGGATGGGACAGCGGCCTGCCGGATTTCGCGGACGACGGCAAGGGCATCGCCACGCGCGAGGCGTCGGGCAAAGTGCTCAACGCGATCGGCGAGCGGGTGCCATGGCTGATCGGCGGCTCCGGCGACCTTTCGCCGTCGACCAAGACGAATTTTACATTCGACGGCTCCGGCGAGCTCGAGCCGGATCAACCGGGCGGGCGCACGATGCATTTCGGCGTGCGCGAACATGCCATGGGCGCGATCGTCAACGGGCTCGGCTTGTCGAAGCTGCGGGCCTTCGGAGCGACCTTTCTCACCTTCAGCGATTATATGCGGCCGTCGATCCGGCTCGCGGCGCTGATGAAGCTGCCGGTGTTCCACGTGTTCACGCACGATTCGATCGGCCTTGGCGAGGACGGCCCGACGCACCAGCCGATCGAGCAACTGCTGGCGCTGCGCGCCATTCCAAATCTCGTCGTCCTGCGCCCGGCTGACGCCAACGAGGTCCGCGAAGCCTATCGGGTGATCATGGCGTTGACCGATGAGCCGGCCTGCCTGGTGCTGAGCCGGCAGAAACTGCCGGTCTTTGACCGCAGCCGCTATGCGCCGGCCTCGGGGCTGGCCCATGGCGCTTACATCATGGCTGATCCGGAAAACCGCGCCCCGCAAGTCATCTTGATCGCGACCGGCAGCGAAGTGCAGCTTTGCATCGAAGCCCGCGACCGGCTTGAGAAAAAAGGGATTGCCGCCCGCGTCGTCAGCATGCCGAGCTGGGAGTTGTTCGAACGCCAGGACGAAAGCTACCGCGCCACCGTTCTGCCGCCGCAGATCCACGCTCGGGTTGCGGTCGAGGCCGGTGCGGTGATCGGCTGGGATCGCTACGCGGGTCCAACCGGGGTGATCATCGGCATGCACAGTTTCGGCGCGTCGGCGCCGATTGCGGATTTGATGGGGAAATTCGGCTTCGTTGCAGATAAAGTCGTGGCGGCAGCCGAATCGCAGATTGCAAGGAATTCTCAATAATGAATCCATTGAAATCGCTGACCGATCATGGTCAGGCCGTCTGGCTCGATTTTCTTTCCCGCGGCTTCATCGCCGAGGGTGGCTTGAAAAAGCTTGTCGATGACGATGGCTTGCGCGGGGTGACATCGAATCCCGCTATCTTCGAGCACGCCATCGCGCATTCCGACGACTATGACGCCGCCATCGCGAGCATGGTGCGGACGCAAGATCGCGCAGTTGGCGAAATATTCGAGCAACTCGCCGTGACGGACATCAAGGCGGCGACCGATGTCTTACGGCCGGTGTTCGATACGACGCGCGGCGCTGACGGCTTTGTCAGCATCGAGGTTTCGCCCTATCTCGCCAAAAATACCGACGCCACGATTGCCGAGGCGAAGCGCCTTTGGCACGAGGTCGATCGCAAGAATCTGATGATCAAGGTGCCGGCGACACCTGAAGGGCTGCCGGCGATCCGCGATCTGATCGCCGACGGCATCAACGTCAATATCACGCTGTTGTTCGCGCAACAGGTCTATGAGCAGGTGGTCGAGGCCTATCTTTCAGGGCTCGAGGCGCTCGCCGCAAAAGGCGGCGATATCTCGCGCATCGCCAGCGTCGCCAGCTTTTTCGTCAGCCGCATCGACACCGCGGTCGACAAGCTGCTCGACGAGAAGCTGGCAAAGGCCAACGATCCCGACGAAAAGGCCCGCCTGAATGCGCTCAAGGGCAAGGTGGCGATCGCCAACGCCAAGCTCGCCTATCAGAGCTACAAGCGGCTGTTCGGGGGCGAGCGATGGCGCAAGCTCGCCGGCAAGGGCGCAAAGACGCAACGGCTGTTGTGGGCCTCGACCGGCACCAAGAACAAGGCCTATAGCGACGTGCTCTATGTCGACGGCTTGATCGGCCGCGATACCGTCAACACCATGCCGATCGCGACGATGAATGCGTTTCGCGAGCACGGCACGCTGCACGACACGCTTGACGAGAACGTCGCCGACGCAAAACGGACGCTCGGCGACCTCGGCCGGGTCGGCATCTCGCTCGATGGCGTGACCGACAAGCT
>JASHQI010000251.1 GCA_030037645.1 Xanthobacteraceae bacterium | reverse complement strand
GTCATGCGATCCCCGCGATCTATTACTACCGCGAATTCGCCGCCGACGGCGGTCTGATGAGCTACGCCCCCAGCCTTGTCGATGGATATCGGCAGACCGGCACCTATTGCGGCCGCATTCTCAAGGGTGAAAACCCCGGCGATCTCCCGGTCATGCTGCCAACCAAGTTCGAATTCGTCATCAATCTCAAGACCGCCAAAGCGCTCGGCCTTACGATGCCGCCCGCCCTGCTCGCCATCGCCGACGAGGTGATCGAGTGAAGCGGCGCGATGATCACCTTCTCCCCGCGCGCGGGGAGAAGGTCGGGATGAGGGGGCCTCTCGGCCGGGCTGAGAATCGCGGTAACGCCCCCTCACCCGGATTGCTGCGCAATCCGACCTCTCCCCGCGCGGCGGGGAGAGGTGAAAAATCCCGTCGCTCCTTCATCTCACTCCTCGGCGCTGCCGCTGCAACATGGCCGCTCGCGGCGCGCGCACAGCAGAGCAACAAGCTGCCGACAATCGGCTTGCTCGGCGCAGACCCTGCGACCTGGACGCCATGGACTACCGCTTTCGTGACCCGGTTAGGTCAACTTGGTTGGATCGACGGTCGAACCGTCACCATTCTGTATCGCTGGGCGGAAGGTCGCCCTGATCGTAATGCCGAAATTGCAGCCGAGTTCGTCCGCCTCAAAGTTGACGTCATCGTCACCGCCGGAAGCGTCGTCACCACAATGAAGCGCGCGACATCAACTATCCCTATCGTCTTTGCAGTGGCGGATGACCCGGTGGGAGGTGGCCTGGTTGCGAGCCTGGCTCAGCCGGGCGGCAACGTTACTGGCTTGTCAATCGAGTCGAACGATCTTGGCCTCAAGCGACTTGAACTCTTGCGCATGGTCGTTCCCGGCCTGCGCCGGTTGGCGATCCTATTTGATTCGGACTATCCGTCGGCACTGCGAGGGGCGAAAGACATCGAGGCGGCGACCGGCCCACTCGGCATTGAAGATGTCCCACTCGGAATCCGGCGTGCGGACGATGTCGCGCGAAGCTTTGAAACGCTCGATGGTCATGCGGACGCGCTTTACGTGGTGGTTGACAATCTCATCTCCGCCAATCGCGCCCAGATCATTTCGCTTGCGCTTAACGCACGTCTGCCCACGATCTTTAACACCCGCGATTATGCTCAAGCCGGCGGACTAATGTCATACGGGCCAAGTTTCCCGGATCTGTTTCGACGCGCTGCCGAAATGGTCGACAAGATTCTCCACGGCGCAAAGCCGCGCGACATTCCGGTCGAGGAGCCGACCAAGTTCGAATTGGTCATCAATCTGAAGACCGCCAAAGCGCTCGGCCTCACGATGCCGCCCGACCTGCTCGCCATCGCCGACGAGGTGATCGAATGAGCCGGCGCGACAAAAATTTCATCTCTCCGGTGAAGATCGGTCGCCGCTCCTTCATCACGCTGCTCGGCGGCGCAGCGGCGGCATCGCTCGTGCGGCCACGCACCGTGCGCGCGCAGCAAGGAGCAATGCCGGTCATCGGCTACCTGGGTCTGGAAACGCCGGAACTTTACGCCAGCCGGCTGCGGGCCTTCCGCGAAGGTCTCGGCAAGACCGGCTATGAGGAAGGTCGCAATGTGACGATCGAATATCGCTGGGCGGAAGGCCACTACGAACGAGTCCCGGCATTGGTTGCCGATCTCGTTCGCCGGAAGGTGGACGTGATTGCCGTACCGGGAGGCGTGCCTGGAGCAATTGCGGCGAAAGCCGCGACGTCGACAATTCCGATCGTATTTGAAATGGGTGCCGACCCCGTTGCCCTTGGACTGGTCGCCAGCCTTAATCATCCGGGTGGCAATATCACCGGCGCAACGTCGCTCAGCGCGGAGGTCAACCCCAAGCGTGTGGAGTTGCTGCATGAATTGATTCCGACCGCCAAAATCTTCGGCTTCTTGGTCAACCCGACCAATCCCGCAAATGCCCAGGCATCGACCCAACTCGCAACGGCGGCGGCCGAATCTCTCGGACTGACGCTGCAGGTTCTCAACGCGAGTCATGAAGACGATTTTGAAACTGCCTTCGCAACACTGACCAAGTTGCATGCCGGTGGATTGGTCGTCAGCAACGATACATTCTATGTCACGCGGCAAGAGCTGCTGGCCGCCGCGGCGATGCGACATAAGATGCCCGCGATCTCACAATCGCGGGAATTCGTCGCTGCGGGTGGATTGATGAGTTATAGCGGCAGTTATGCGGAGACGCACAAACAGGCCGGAGTCTATACCGGGCGCATCCTCAAGGGCGATAAGCCCGCCGACCTACCCGTCTACCGATCTACCGAGGTGGAGTTGTTCATCAACCTTAAGACCGCCAAGGCGCTCGGCATCGCCATACCGCTGTCGTTGCTCGGCCGCGCCGACGAGGTCATCGAATGAAGCGACGCGACAAACATTTCACCTCTCCCCGGTGGGGAGAGGTGAAGATCGGTCGCCGCTCTTTTATCGCGCTTGCCGGCGCCACCGTGCTGTCGCCGGTCCGACCGTTTGCCGCGCGCGCGCAGCAGCCGGCAAAGCTTCCGACTATTGGGTTTTTAGGTGCAGCCACGCCGGTCGCTTGGAAAGAATGGGTAGCAGCATTTGTACAGCGACTGCATGAACTCAATTGGATTGAAGGGCGTACCGTAGCAATTGAGTATCGGTGGGCGCAGGGGCAAAATGAGCGCTTTGCTGAGATCGCGGCCGAGTTCGTCCGACTCAACGTCGATGTGATTGTCACGGCGGGAACTGCACCGGTTATCGCCGCCATGCGGGCCACATCAGCCATCCCGATCGTGTTCGCGACAGCGGGTAACCCGGTCGGCACAGGCCTCGTCAAGAGCCTGGCGCGGCCGGGCGGCAACGTCACCGGTTTGTCAAATCAAGCGTTCGACACTGCCACTAAACGAGTTGGAATATTAGCCGAGGCAATCCCAGATCTTCGTGAGTTGGCGATCCTCGTAAATACCGGAAGTCCCATCGGGGGGCTGGAAATGGGGCAAGTTCAGGCAGCAGCCCAAAAGATCGGGCTTCGGGCTCACGCGTATGAGATCCGACATTCAGGCGACATTCTGCCCGCTTTTATGATGCTCAAGGATCGGGCGCAGGCGCTCTATGTGGTCTACGAGCCGCTCGTGGCAACGCATCTTGTTCAAATCAATACCTTGGCGCTCAACGCACATTTGCCAACGATGCACAATATTCGAGAAGGCGTCGAAACGGGAGGTTTGATATCGTATGGACCGAACTTCCCCGACCAGTACCGGCGCACTGCTGACTATGTCGACAAGATTCTACGTGGAGCAAAGCCGAGCGACATCCCGGTCGAGGAGCCGGTCAAATTTGATCTCGTCATCAACCTCAAGACCGCGAAAGCGATCGGCCTCAACGTTCCGGAGACCTTGCTTGTCCGCGCCGACGAGGTGATCGAATGAGCCGGCGCGATGAAAATTTTCCCTCCCCTGGAAAGGGAGGGACGAAACGCCGAAGACGTTTCGAGGCGGGGTCATGTTGCGTGGCAATCGCCGACCCCCACCCGGCTCGCTCCGCGAGCCGACCTCCCCCTTTCAGGGTGAGGATGAATGAGTTCGATCGGCGCTCGTTCCTCACGTTGGCTGCCGCCGCGGCAGCATCAGCGCTTATTCGACCGCTCGCCGTGCGCGCGCAGCAGCCGGCGAAGCTGCGAAGTATCGGCGTGTTGATGGGCATGAGCTCTACCGACTCTGATGCGCAGGCGCGGATGGCCGCCTTCCGCAGCAAGCTTCGAGACCTCGGCTGGGTCAACGGCCAAAATATTCGCATCGACGATCGATGGAGCGCCGGCGATTTCAAGCGAATGCAGGACGAAGCGGCAGGACTTGTCGCGACGGCACCCGACGTGCTCATCGCCGTTACGGTCTCTGCGGCTCTCGCGCTCCATCGGCAGACCCGCTCTATTCCGATCGTCTTCACGCAAGTGTCCGATCCGATCGGCAGCGGTTTGATCAACAACCTCGCCCATCCGGGCGGCAACATAACGGGTTTCACCAATTTCGAAGCCTCAATGGGCGGGAAATGGTTCGGATTGTTGCGCGAAGTCGATCCCGCAGTAAAGCGCGCGGGCATCATCTTCAATCCGACGACAGCGGCGCGCGGCGGTCAGTTCTATTTCGAATCGTTTGAGGCCGCGGCGGTGGCGGCCAATGTGAAGCCCATCGCGTTACAGGCCCGTAGCGCAGCGGAGATCAATCAAGCTGTAACTTCCCTCGCAGCGCAGCCGGGCGGTGGACTTGTCGTGATGCCGGACGCATTTACCCTCGTCAATCGCGAGGCAATCGTCGACCTTGCCCGCAGGTATTTGCTGCCGACTGTCTATCCGTTCCATTTCTTCGGCAAGATCGGCGGCCTGGTGTGCTACGGCGTCGATCCGATGGAGCAGTTTCCCAAGGCGGCCGTCTACGTCGATCGCATCTTGAAAGGCGCGACACCGAGCGAGCTTCCGGTTCAAGAACCGACGAAATTCGAGCTGGTGATCAATCTCAAAACCGCCAAGTCGCTTGGGATCACAATCCCGCAGCCACTGCTGGCCACCGCCGACGAGGTGATCGAATGAGCCGGCGCGCGTTGCAAAGGCGCTCGGCCTGAGTGTCAGCCGCGTTTTCCTGCTGCGCGGGGACGATGTGGTGGAGTGAGCGAGACTCGGCCGCCTCACACGCAACTCCTTCTCCCCGCGTGCGGGGAGAAGGTCGGGATGAGGGGGCATTGCCGCAGGGCGCGGATTCGCGGCGCTCAGAATCGCGGAAAGGCCCCCTCACCCGCCGCGCTTTGCGCGGCGACCTCTCCGCGCACGCGGGGAGAGGTGAAGAACGCTACGCGGTCTTGACGCCGAGCTCAGCCATCTCCTTGGCGTAGGCGGGGTCCATGCGCGAGGTCTGGCCGTGCTTGGCGAGCTCGGTCGCGAACAGGCGGCGGATTTCCGGCTTCTCGTCGATATAGTCGAGCTGGTCGCCGCCGACGCGGCGGCTGATCCACGCTTTCGGCACGCCCTGCGCATTGCGGATGGCGACGCCCTCGTGTTTGAACGCGAGATAGCGCGCCGGCGTCGCGCCGGAATT